>NZ_JBPFDE010000004.1:0-311802 GCF_051025595.1 Pantoea phyllosphaerae | reverse complement strand
GGAATTGGTAGACGCGCTAGCTTCAGGTGTTAGTGTCTTAACGGACGTGAGGGTTCAAGTCCCTCTCTTCGCACCAGAGTTGTCCTCCCCTGCTTTATCTCCCTGTTTTACTCTCTCTGTTTCAGGCCCCATGAAAATTTACCGCCACGGCCGCTAATCCGCCTGCTAACGCCAGGCATGAAGGCAGCAGCAGATAGTGACGCAACCGGCGATGGAACAGCATCACTACCGTTAACAGCAGCGCGACAATCATCACGAGACGCCACTGGCTAAAGCTCGGCTCCCATAGCGCAAAGCACGGCATCGCCGCGCAGGGCAAGAGCACGCCCCAGGCGCTGTCCAGTTTCTTCCCCATCACCCAGCTGAATCCCCACAAGCCGCAGGCGGCGAACACGGCCATTAACATGGCGTCGACCTCAAATGATAAGAATTCCCATTATCATATGATAATAAATCTCATCTTGCAGCCTGTTTTTTTCGCCCCCTGGCCGAAAGATGACAGACCAGTTGGAAAATGCTAGATTCCTGCCGATAACACCTTTCATAACACAGCAAATTTGCTCATTGTCCGGCAAATAAATTTATTTTTGCCGGAATGCGCTTTGATATTTCAGGGCCGTTTCGAGTATTAATAATGAAATTACAATCTTACGATGAATTGAAACAGAGCAAATATCGGCTGTCGCTGATGCTCTTTCTGTTTTTAAATGTCGCCGTATCGCTTTTTTGCCTGCTGCCTTTTGCCGGCAGCCCCGATGCAGAGCTGCCCGTGCCGGTTATTACCGTCGCACTATTTAGCGCCTCGACATTGATTGGGTATTTAATCAGGCCCAAACTGAAATTACCGCTGTTAAATCCTGTAGCGTTGCTGCTTGGCGTGTTTTGGGCCTGGCATATTGAACTCAAATATCAGCAGGTCTTCTTTTTTGACGACAATTTCCTGATGATTAGCCTGCTGAGCGTCTTTTTTATTAGCGCTATCGCCCTGAGCGATTACCTGCCGGCCTTTTGTCTGCATATCACCCCGCCGGTGGTGACGGTGCTGCTGCTGGACAGGGGCGAGCATCTGGCGATGCTGCTGCTGACCATCTCGCTGCCGCTGATCGGCTTCTCTCTGCAGCACCTGATGCGCCGCCGCGTCGATCGCTTCACCCGCCGTCTGATGCACCAGCTCTATGAAGAAAAAGAGACCTTCAGCGATCTCAGCATGCTGGATCCGCTCACCGGCCTCTATAACCGCCGCGGACTTAAAAACCGGCTGGATAATATTCTGGAAAATCACGCGGGCAGCCACTTCGTGCTGCTGCTCGATATCGACCACTTCAAAGCGTACAACGACAATTATGGCCACGCCATGGGCGACCAGGCGCTGGCGCGCGTCTCAGTGGCCATCCGCGACGCCGTGCGCTCGCGCGATGTGGTGGTGCGCTACGGCGGCGAAGAGTTTCTGGTGCTGATGACCAACGTCAACGCGTCGATCGCCATGAAGCTGGCGGAGCGTATTCGCCAGTATGTACTCGACCTGGAGATCCCTCACCGTTTCAATGAAAAGGTTTCTACCCACGTGACCGTCAGCGCCGGCATTGCGCCAATCTTCGACGACGAGTTCGATCAGGCAGTCGCCAATGCTGACCGCGCGCTCTACGTCGCCAAGAATCAGGGCCGCAATACCCTTCTCGCCTGGGAAGACCTGCCCAAAAACCTGACCGTCAGCGGCGAAGCACTCTAATTCTGCGCCCGTCAGCGCGGCAAGCGCCCGGCCGCGCCCCTCATTTCGCCGACTTGTGAATAGAACTAAGAACGATTATCATTCTTTCTTCTCTGTTTCCAGGGCGTGTATTCAGCATGGCGAACATCAGGCAGCAACCTCAACGCTTTCAGTACGCTCAGCCTGTTTTTATGCAGGGCGATCGCCCGCTGGCGCGCGCCCTGCGCGATCTGATGCGCGAGCAGCACGCCTGGATGCTGGAGAGCATCCACCTTGATGAAGCCGCGCCCGCAGAGGCTCTCACGCTGGCGGAATGGGCGCGCCCGGAACATTTTCCTGTGCTGGCGCAGCGCTACAGCGACTATCTCTATCGTCAGCATCCCGACGCCGTTCAGGAAGCGAAGCCGGTTCAGTCGCTCTGGGCGCAGTGGTATTTTGGCCTGCTGCTGCCGCCGCTGATGCTGGCGCTGCTGGCGGAATCGCGCGCGCTCGACTGCTCGCCGCAGCATATCCACGTTGAGTTCCACGAGCATGGCCACCCTTGCGCCTTCTGGATCGCGACGCACGAAGATGAAGAGGCGCGCTACCTTACCGCAGCGCAGCGCATTGAGCGCCTGATCCAGCAGCATCTGATCCCGGCGGTGAACGCTATCGCCCAGCATGGCGGCATCAACGCCAGGCTGATCTGGAACAATATGGGCTTCTCTTTTCACTGGTTCCTCGGCGAGCTGAAAACCCTGCTGGATGAGGCGACGATTCTGCAGCTTGAGCAGACGCTCTTCTTCACCAGCCGCCTGCAGGATGGCAGCGACAACCCGCTCTACCGCACCATGCTGTCGCGCGGCGGCGAGATGGTCAGACGCAGCTGCTGCCAGCGCTACCGCATTCCCGACGTCGAACGCTGCGGCAACTGCACGCTCAGCGTATAAAACCGTCTCCCGACACACTTTCTCCTTTTCTCTCGTTTACACTTTTTCCGCCTTGTGGCAGTTTTTACGCCTTCGACCTGCATGGAGAAAGAGATGAGCCTGGAGTCGGTACGGCAGTTTTTTGCTGAACACGCCCCTGATATCGAGATTATCGAGATGTCGCAAAGCACCGCTACCGTGGAGATGGCGGCGCGCGTTCACGGCGTTGCGCCGGGTCAGATCGCCAAAACCCTGTCGCTGAAAGTCAAAGACGAGGTGGTGCTGATCGTTACGCGTGGCGATGCGCGGCTCGATAACCGCAAGCTGAAAGCGGCGCTGGGCGGCAAGGCGCGCATGCTGAGCGTCGATGAGGTGGTGAACTGGACCGGCCATCCGGTCGGCGGCGTCTGCCCGTTCGGGCTGGAAAATCCCCTGAAGGTGTACTGCGACGCGTCGCTGCGCCACTTCGACGAAGTGCTTCCCGCCGCAGGCGCCGTCCATAGCGCCGTGCGTATTTCGCCACAGCGCCTGGCCGAGCTGACGCAGGCGCAGTGGATAGACGTGTGCGAAGCGCGCTAGCGCGTTGGCTTCGTCACCGCGCCTGATATTTCAATGCCGCGCGTTTCGCGGCCAAAGGCGACAAACAGGCAGATCAGCACCGCCACCGTGCCGGCAACGATAGCCATTCCCAGGCCGTAATTGCCGTTATGCGCCTCGGCGATGCGCGACTGCAGCGTGGCGTTGACCGAGGCGATCAGGTTACCCAGCTGATAGACGAAGCCCGGCAGCACTGCGCGCGCGTTGGCGGGCACCAGCTCGGTAAGATAAGTCGGCACCACGCCCCACGCGCCCTGCACCATAAACTGCATCAGAAACGCGCCCAGCCCAATCGCCCAGGAGCCGCTGGAGAAGGCCCAGAGCGGCAGCACCGGCAGCGCCAGCAGCGATGCCAGCATAATCGCCTTTTTACGCCCGATACGCTCCGACAGCGCGCCGAAGAAGACGCCGCCCAGCATTGCCGCGATGTTGTAGCTGATGGCGATCAGGCTGACGGTGTGCGCATCGAACTGATGCTGCACCTTCAGGAAGGTGGGATAGAGATCCTGGGTGCCGTGGCTGAAGAAGTTGAAGCAGGCCATCAGCAATACCAGATAGAGACACATTTTCCCGTTCTGGCGGATGATCGGCAGCAGCGCGCTGCTCTCCTGGCGCTCGCGCGCCGCCAGCCAGACCGGCGACTCCGGCACCTTGAAGTAGATAAACGGCAGCAGCAAAATCGGCAGCGCGCCGATCAGGAACATGCCGCGCCAGCCCACCGCGTCGAAAAAGAGCCCAAAGATCACCGAGGCCAACAGATAGCCGCACGGATAGCCCGCCTGGAAGATGCCGGACATCAGCCCGCGCGAGCGGTCAGGAATGGTCTCCATCGCCAGCGACGAGGCGACGCCCCAGATGCCGCCCATCGCCACGCCGTAAATAATACGAAAGCCGAGAAAGGCGCTGAAGCTCGGCGACCAGGCGGAGAGCAGCTCAAACAGGGAAAACAGCGCAATATTGAGCATCAGAATCGGCCGACGGCCATATTTCTCTGCCAGTCGTCCAAACAGCAGCGCGCCGATGGGGCGCACCGCCAGCGTCAGCATAATCGCCACCGACACCTCTGAGACCGAGGCGTGAAAGTATTGCGCGAGGTCGCTTAAGACAAACACCAGTATAAAAAAGTCAAACGCGTCCAGCGTCCAGCTGGCGAAGCTGGCAAACGCCACATTCCGCTGGGTCGGGGTCCAGTTAAACATACACGTATCCTGTCAGGGCTATTCGGATAAGGGTCCGAAAGAGAGAGGCGCAACCGCCGAAGCGGTTACGATATTGTTAACGTTTTGTTTATAGCACTTTGCCAAACGCGAGCGCGTTCAAATGCTGGCATCCCTGACGTCAGGATGTAACTAAGGGTGACGGCGCATGTCACGCAGGAGGAATCGCCCTGCGGTCGCCTGGCAGACTAGCGTTTAAACTGCGTCAGAGCCTGTTCGAGGATCGTCAGCAGCAGCGCGTTATCGACGTGGTGCAGCACATGAACCAGCGCGCCGCTGTTGGCGGGGATGCCGACGTCGACGCGCAGCGGCTCGCGATAGCGCCAGCTTTTGCCGCGCGTCGCGCCCGGGCGCAGTTCAATATCCACACGGTAGTCGGTGCCGTTCGCCACGCGCTGATTCAGCAGCCAGGCGACCACCAGCGCGTCGTGGATCCAGCTGCCAGCAAGACGGCGGGTGCGGATAGAGTAATCAATCCACGGACGCAGCGTGTCGCGCACAAAGTGTGACAGCGGATGATCGCTGGCGGTGATGCGCGCCAGATCCTGATGGGTCAGCATCGTCTGCGTGGTGACGTCCATCGGCACCAGCGTGATAGCCGCGCCGCTGTGCAGCACCTGATGCGCCGCCTCGGGATCGAGACCGAAATTGGTATCTTTGATGTAGTCGTCCAGCGCGAATACGCCGCCCATCACCACAATCTCCGCGACCGCTTCCGCCATCGCCGGATAGCGCTGCAGCGCCAGGGCCACGTTGGTCAGCGGCCCAATCGCCACCAGGGTAATTTCGCCGGGGCTGTCGCAAACCAGCCTGCCGATCGCGTCGGCCGCGTCGTAGCCGTCCGCCGCCAGCGGCTCTGGCGCGCGCACGCCCTGCCACAGCCTGACCATATCGAGCTGCTCCACGCGGTTATCGAGCGCCGCGCGCCAGGGCGCATGATCCTCTTTCAGCGCCTGAGCGGCGCCCTGCACCACCGGAATGGCCGAGCCGAGGCGCGTCAGCAGATCTTTTGTTACCTGTGCGCCGATGTTGCTCGGCGTATTGCCTGCGACGGTGGTGATCAGCTCCACCGACAGCGCAGGTGAAGCAAGGGCCAGCGCAAGCGCCAGGCCATCATCGGTGTTGGCGCCGGGGATGCCGTTGCCCGGATCGCAGTCAATAATCACTCTTTTCATGTTGTCGTCGTATTGGTTTTAATGTGCGTCCTACAGCCGCAGGATTCGCCAATTTCAAGGTAGTGCGGAAACTCGTGCAGCTTCGCCTCGCCGTCCCAGTTTTGCAGCATGGCGATGGCGCAGCGCGCCATATCCCGCAGCGGCTGGCGCACGGTGGTTAAGGTCGGCACATGGAAGGCGGACTGATCGGTGCCGTTGAAACAGACCAGCGCCACATCCTGCGGCACGCGAATATTGCGCTCGGAAAAAGCGCGGATCGCCCCGATCGCCTGTCCTTCGTTGCTGGCAAACAGCGCGCGCGGCACGCCGGGACCGGCCAGCATGCGCTGCGCCGCCTCGTAGCCGCCCTGCCGCGTATAGCTGGCGGGAAAAATCAGCCCCTCATCGACCGGCGTTCCGTGCGCCGCCATCGCATCACGCCAGCCCTGAATACGATCCTGTGCGTTGAGCATCTCCAGCGGGCCGCTGATGATGCCCACCTGTCGATAGCCGTGGCTGAGCAGATGAGAGGTGACCTGAAACGCCGCCTGACGCTCATCGACGCGCAGCATGCTGACGCCGGGCTGCGGCTCAACGCGATCCAGCATGACAAACGGCGTGCCGCTGGCCTGAATCACGTCGATATAGGGATGGCGATCGACGCTGTTGTAAAACAGGCCGTCAACCTGCCGATTCAGCAGGCTGTGGATCAGCTCCAGCTCGCGCTGGCGGTCGTCGCCCGCGTCGCCGAGCAGCATCACGTGACCATGGTCCAGCGAGGCCTGCAGCAAAACGTGCGCCATAGAGGCGACAAAGGTATTGCCGATATTTGGCACGATCAGCCCATAGGTTTTGGTGCTGCCCGACGCCAGCGCACGCGCCACGCCGTTGGGGCGATAGCCGGTCAGCCGGATCGCCTCCAGCACGCGCTGACGCGTGCTTTCCGCCACCGGACGCGGCCCGTTGTTGATCACGTAGCTGACCACCGCAACCGAGGTGCCGGCCATTTTCGCCACGTCGCTGCGTGTCACTTTGCCTGACGGCTGTTTCAAGCTTTTAGCTCCCGATGTAAACACAAAAGGCCGTGAATCATCACGGCCTGCTCGTTGGTGCGCGGGAAGCGGCGCCGCACTAGATGGCGTCTTCCGGCAGATTGAGATCGCGCCCTCGCGTCTCTGGCGCCACAAAGGTGGTGAAGAAACCGATGGCCGCCATGGCGGAGAAGTAGACCGCTATCGGCCACCAGTGACCGCTCCAGGAGAGCATCGCCGCCGCCAGCAGCGGCGCGGTGCCGCCCGACAGAATCGAGCCCAGCTCTTTGGCTACCGCCATTTTAGTGTAGCGATGTTTGACGCCGAACAGCTCTACGCCCCACGCGGCCTGTACTCCATAGATGCCGAGCGACGCCAGCGCCATGCCGACCACAATCACCGGAATCACGATGGCCGGTTCGCGGCTGTCGAGCAGATAAAAGGCGGGCCAGGCGTAGCACATCAGCAGCAGGCAAAAGCCGCGATAGGTGATGCGGCGGCCGAAGCGATCCGAGAGCCAGCCCGCCAGCGGGATCACCGCAAAGCCCAGCACCGAGGCGATAAAGACCGCGGTGGTCGGCACGGATTTATCAACCATCAGCACCTTCGCCACATAGCCGACCATAAAGCCCTGCGCCAGATAGGAGGGACCGTTCTCGCCGATACGCAGACCGACCAGCGTCCAGAAAGCGCGCGTGCGCGTCCAGAATCCGCGCGTGTCCGCCACCGGCTGTGCGTCGCGCATTGCGGCGCGTTCCGCCTCCAGCTCCTGCTTTCTGCGCTCAAACACCGGGGTTTCGCGCAGATGGCGACGGATCCAGAGCGCCACCAGCGCGATCAGCACGCTGCTGAGGAACGGAATGCGCCATCCCCAGGCCAGCAGGCTCTCCTGATCCATCTGCACCACCGCGAGCCACACCAGCGCGGCGAGCAGCGTGCCGCTGTTGGAGCCTAAAGCAATCACCGACGAGACCAGCCCACGCCGCTCGACCGGCGCATATTCGCCCAGCATCACCGTGCCGCCAGAGAGCTCCGCGCCAGCGCCCAGCCCCTGGGTAAAGCGCAGCAGCACCAGACAGGCGGGCGCCCAGACGCCGATAGTGGCGTAGCTGGGGATCAGGCCGATCAAGGTCGTGGAGGCCCCCATCAGAATAATGGTGATGACCATGACCGTTTTTCGCCCTTTGCGATCGCCGATCCAGCCGAACAGCACCGCGCCGACAGGGCGCGCGATAAAGCCGACCGACCAGGTGGCGAAGCTGGAGAGCAGCGCCATCGCAGGCGTCGCCTGAGGGAAGAAAACATCGCCGAAGATAATGCCCGCCGCCAGGCCATAGAGTGCGAAATCCGCATACTCCATCGCCGTGCCGAGCCAGCAGGATAAGGTGGCGCGCCAGAAATCTTTGCGCCCGGAAGAGGTGTTCAGCCGCTCATCGGCGGCGGAGTGCAAGCGCGTGGGATCGCGCTCAACGGAGTGTGGTGCCGTCATACCATTTCCCTGTGTTAGTGATCGTGAACGCCCTTCCGTGGGACGGTTCTTTGATAGCAATCAGAACTCCCCGGGTGGCGATGTACTGGTTGGCTAACCCTTGTTGCGTTCAGTTAAGGATTCCCTGGTGTTGGAATCTCTGACTTTGCCTGCTCTGCCGATGTTAAGCACCGGTCGTTTAAAACAGGCGAAGCACTAAAGCTACTGGGCCTTTCTCGCATCGTCCGCCGCGAGTAATCACTGCGGGCCAGTTTATCTACGCGCGTAGATAAATCAAGTAAATTTAGCCATAACTGTTAAAAACCATACAGGCCTGCAAGGGCGCAAAACCATTTAATTCATAAAATACAGATAGTTATCATAAAAAAGCAGAGCACAACTTAAACAGTCTCATTTGACACTTAACACTTTCTCTTAACAATACCTTGCCGCAACCTGTTGCAGCGCAGCAGATAGCGTTATCGCCTGGAAAGATGACGAGAGGATGACACCCTCCCCGTTTCGCCAGGTTAAGTGAGGTTTTAACATCACGCCGCTTTGCATTAGGCTTAGAGCAGAACGAAGCAGGAGCCCTATGACCATTATCTTGATGCGACACGGCAAACCCGACCATCGCGCCGCCGGTCGGCTCAGCGCCCAGGGGCTGGCCGACTGGTGCGAGGCGTATGACAGGGCGCCGGTGTGCGATATGCCGCCCGATCGCAGCCTGACCATCGCACGTCAGGCGTCGGTGATCGTCTGCAGCCCGCTGCCGCGCGCGCGCTCTTCGCTGATGCGTCTCGGTTTGCAGCCGCTCCACGTTGATGCGCTGTTCAGTGAAATCTCGGTTCCGCTGATCGCCTCGCGTCGCCTTGAAATGCCAGCCGTGCTCTGGCTGGCGCTGCTGCGCATGCTGTGGCTGTGCGGCTATGCAGGCGAAAGCGAGTCGCTGCTGCGGGCGCGCGAACGCGCCGCGCGCGCCGCCGATCGGCTTATTACGCTGTCGGAGCAGGGGACGGTACTGCTGCTCGGCCATGGCCTGATGAATAAAATGATCGCGCGCGAGCTGCGCAGGCGCGGCTGGCAGGCGGAAAAGCACGCCAGCAGCCGCCACTGGAGTTCTGCGATCTATCACCGTCCTTTTATCTGACCCGCTCGAAGAAGCTCAGCACCTCGCAGCCGGTGCCAACGCGCGGCGTGGCGATAACGCGACGCTGCGCCAGATCGACCACGCTTAACGTGCCGTCGCCTTCGTTGGCGATCAGTAGCTGCTGGTTATCGGGGCTAAAACAGCCGTCCATGGGTTTGTTTCCTACCGGGATATCGCCCAGCGGATTAAGCAGATCGTCGAACAGCGTGATGACAGGCTCGCCATCGCCAATTGTCACCAGCCGCTCGCCGTTGGCGCTGAACCGCACCACCTGACAGGGTTGCTGGTGCCCCGGCAGCGCCAGCCGCTGGCGCACGCGGTGGCTCTGGCGGTCGATAACGTAGAGATAAGGCGCATCCGCCGCGCTGGCCACCAGATAGGGATGCTTCGGTGACGCCGCGATGCCGGCGACAGGCCCTGGCAGCAGGATCGTATCGATCACCCGCCCTTCCGCTTCGCACAGATCCACCACGGTAATGCTGGCGTCCTCTTCATTTTCAGTAAACAGCTTGCGGCCGCTGGGCGAGAGCGTCAGGCGGTGAGCATTGTGCGAAGGAACGGGAATGGTTTTTTCCACGCGGTCGGTCGCCGGATCGATCACCGCCACCGCCGCGCTGCTTTCACAGCAGAGATAGACCTTGCCGTCGCGCCCCAGCTGGCCGCTGTGCGGCGCGCGCAGCGGCGAAAGATCGATAAAGCCGCTGATTTCGCGCTGCGCCAGATCGATCACCGCCACCTTGTGGCCCGGATGGGGATTATCACCGTGCGCGCCGTCGCCGTAGATCGGCACATAGGCTTTTTGCCACGCGGGCAGCATCAGCAGCTCATGCGGACGCGGCGGAAAAGCGTTGAGCTCGCGCTCGACGGCAAAGGTCTCAGGATCGAGAAACAGCACGCGATTGCCCTGTTTATCGACCGCCAGCAGTCCACGGGTAGGTTCAGACATAGCGACTCCTTTTCTCAGTAAGCCTTCCTTAAGCGTAGACAACGGCGGTTATGCCACCCTCCCCGGATGGATACATCAGCGCGGCTAAACACGCGCCCCAATCTCCAGGCGCAGTGAAATCGTCAGCTATCCCCTGTTATTTCTGGAGTGGAGAGATAAAAACCAGGATTATCTTCAGGCGCGGCAATAAATAAAGAGACAAGTCGTCTCTTTTAAATATAAGGCAGACGGTAAGGCGATAACTGACAATTTAGCCCGCCGCTTTCCGGATTATCTGAAATTCAGCAAAAGTCGTAGCGCGCATATAAATAATGCTTTATTAAACTGATGAAGCGATTTTATACAGAGTCGTGAGGAGATAAATGCGCGCGCTGCGCTACGCCTCACAGGGGAAACTTCCGCCGCAATAATCACAATAACAGGTGCCTCATGAATCCATACCGTCAACATCCTGCCCACGCCCTCTGGCGCAGCTGGAAACGCGTCTCTTTCAGCAGTCAAATGCTGTGGCAGAAAAAAAAGCACGGCGCCCTTTCCGCGCCGGAATATGACGCCAGCCAGGAGGAGAATCTGGTGATCCTCTCCGCCGAGAAAGCGCCTGAGGCGATCCCGAAGACCATCTGGATGGTCTGGCTCGACGACCAGCTGCCGCCGTCGCTGCGTCTGAATATCAATCAGCTGCGCCAGGATAATCCCGACCATACGCTGCATCTGGTGACGCAGCGCACGCTGGCGCAGTGGCTGCCGGAGATGACGTTTATCTCCGCCGATCTGACCCCTGCGCATAAAAGCGAAATTATCCGGCTGGAGCTGCTGCACCGCTTCGGCGGCATCGGCATCGACGGCGGCACGCTGTTATTTGAGAAACTCGACTGGGTACACCAGGTTCAGCAGGATAAGCCGATGGACGTTATTGGCTATTACCGCGAGAACAGCACGCTTAATTTCCTGTCGCCGGTTATCGAAGGCTGGTTTATCGCCGCCGCGCCGGGCAACGCCTTTATTCGCGAATGGCTGAAGCAGCTGGCGCCGATTAAAAATCTCGGCGTGCAGAACTATATTAACGATTTAAAGAAGCGCGACGACTATCCGCTTATCGTGCAGAAAATTCATCACCCGGCGCAGGCGGTGCTGTCGCTGGCGCAGCAGGTGGCGGTAAAAGAGTATCGCCGCGTCAATTTCCACTTACGCAAAGCGGACGCCAACGCCTGGTTTTATCAGCAGCTGCACGCCGGCAACAGCGACGCCTTCGCCTGTTCGGTGCTGTTCCGTCAGCGGCCGCAAACCCCGCCGCCGGTCATTTGCCTGAGCGGCGACGAGCGGCTGCACCTCGACTTTAACCTGCGCATCGGCCTCTACAACCGCGCCAGCCTGCTGGGCGAGATGATGCAGGCGCCGGCACGCCCGACGCTGGCGCTGCCGTCAGGCGTCGACAAAGCGCGCGCGTAGCCAGTGGGTAAAGGTGGTGACCGCACGCGGCACCTGCGCGGCGTACGGCCTGACGATCCAGAGCCTCTCCGCAAAGGCCTCCACGGCTTGCCAGTGCGGCAGCACCTGCCGCAGGGCGCCGCAGGCGAGCGCCTCGCGGGCGCTGAAGTCCGGCAGCATGGCGATGCCCAGCCCCTGTAGCGCCGCATCGCGTATCGACTCGCTGTTGTTGGTGGCGAAACTGCCCTGCACGCTCACCTGCACCCGCTCCTGCGCCGCGTCGACAAAGGTCCAGCGCGGGGTTTCCACGCCGCGCGGATAGTATAAGCAGTTGTGCTGCGCCAGCTGGTGCGGCGTCTGCGGCGCGCCGTGCGCCGCCAGATAGTCCGGCGAGGCTACCAGCAGCGTGCGCGTCTGGCACAGCGGCAGCGCGACGTGGGTGTCCGGCAGCGCGCTGCTGTGGCGTATCGCCAGATCGAACCCTTCGCTGCTGAGCGAAACGAGGCGATCCGTGACGTCGAGCTGTAGCCGGATATGCGGCCAGGCGCGCAGGAAATCCCCAACGATCGGCACCAGCTGCTGGCGCGCGAACGCCACCGGCGCAGTGACCCTCACCAGCCCGCGCACCGGCCCGGCGGCGTCGCGCACGCCGAAGAAGCTCTGCTCAATACGGGCGAAGGGGTCGCGCAGCTCCTCTACCAGCTTTTCGCCCGCCGCCGTCAGCCGGACGCTGCGCGTGGTGCGCTGCACCAGCGGGGTGCCCGCCGCCTTTTCCAGCTCTTTAATCTTTTGGCTCATCGCCGCCTTGCTCACCTCGAGCCGCTCCGCCGCGCGGGTAAAGCTGCCCTGCTCCGCCAGCACCAGGAGCCAGTGCAAATGGATCCAGAGCGCGCCTGTTTTTATCTCTGTCATCACGTATTGTTCACTATATTGAATAATCAATTCAGCAGGGGCGCTTTTTCTTTCCCGCTCACCAGGTCAGGATAAGGGTCACAGCAGCGCGCTGACAGCGCCAGTATGGGGGCCATCTTACCCGCATCAGCACCCTGTCAGCCAGCCTACAGCCTACCTAATTGACGCCCTTAACAGGAGAAAGAGATGCCGCTACTGCAATTCGATGTGATCCAGGGACGTTCCGAATCTGAACTGCGCACGCTGCTGGACGCGGCGCACCGCGCGGTGCTGACCGCCTTTCAGGTGCCGGAGCGCGACCGCTACCAGATTGTTCACGAAAACAAGGCATACCAGATGGTCTTCCAGGATACCGGCCTCGGCTTTAGCCGCAGCGATAACCTGGTGATGGTGCGGGTCTACACCAGCCCGCGCAGCGCCGAACAGAAACAGCGCTTTATGGCGGAGCTGGCGCGCGAGCTGCGCGAAAGCAGCGGCGTGCAGGGCCAGGATCTGATGATTAGCTTTATTACCAACGACAAAGGCGACTGGAGCTTTGCCGACGGCGAAGCGCAGTACCTTACCGGTCGGCTTTGATTTCCCGCCGTTTTTCTCCGCTATCAGCGACGGCCCGCGCGGCCGTCGCCTGCTTTTCTCTCTGAAAGATTATCCACTGCACAATTCGGACGGCACAGGTTGCAGCGCTATGACAGCCATTATAGATTGACGCCAGTTTGTCTATGCTCATCGCGGGCTGCGCAGGAAGCGCTCATTCACTTCAAGAGAGGATTTGACGTTGTCCGAATCTGTTTCAGTGGCGCTCTTTCTGGCGGCCATTGTCGTTTACTCGTGGAAAGCTGGCCGCCATAAGCTCTGGTTTTCCTTTGTGCTGCTTCTGCTGGTGCTGTTCGTCCTGCTCAACGCCACGCTCTTCGCCAGCAACTACTTCACCGGCGACGGCATCAACGATGCGGTGCTCTATACCCTGACCAACAGCCTGACCGGCGCGGGCGTCAGTAAATATGTGGTGCCCGCCATCGGGCTGCTGCTGCTGCTCTTTCTGCTGATCTGCCTGCTGAGCTGGCTGCTGCGCCGCCACGAGCGGCCGCACCATCTCGGCTGGAGCCTGCTGGCGGTGGCCTGCGCCGCCGGATCGGTACAGACCACGCCCGCGTTTCGCCAGGTCGCCAGCCTGGTCGCCTCGCACACCCGGCTGGCGGACTCCGACTTTGACAGCTACTACAAGGTGCCGCAGAAGGTCATCAACAACCCGCAGCTCAATCTGGTCTATATCTACGGCGAAAGTTTAGAACGCACCTACTTCAACGAGCAGGTTTTCCCTGGCCTGACGCCAGAGCTGGGCCAGCAAAAGGCGCAGAGCCTGGATTTCAGCGAAACCGTGCAGCTGCCCGGCACCGACTACACCATCGCGGGCATGGTCGCCTCGCAGTGCGGCATTCCGCTGTTCGCGCCCTTCGACGGCAACGCCTCCGCCGCGCTCTCCAGCTTCTACCCGCAAAACGTCTGCCTCGGCGATATTCTGAAAAATTCCGGCTATGAGAACTGGTTTATTCAGGGCGCGGACCTGCGCTTTGCGGGCAAAGATATCTTTCTGAAATCGCACGGTTTCGATGCCGCTAACATGGTGGGATCGCAGGAGCTGAAAGATCGCGTCGCCGATCCCGCCTACCGCAATAACTGGGGCTACTACGACGACACGGTGATGGATGAGGTGTTTGAGAAGTATGAGGCGCTGTCGCGCCAGCAGAAACGCTTCGCCCTGTTTGCGCTCACCGTGGATACGCACCATCCCGACGGTTTCGTGTCGCGCAGCTGCCAGCGCAAAAGCTACAGCTACGAGGGCAAGCCCAACCAGTCGTTCAGCGCGGTGACCTGCTCGCAGGAGCACGTGGCGCGGCTGATCGCCCGCATCAAGGCGTCGCCTTATTTTAAAAACACCGTAATTGTGGTGACCTCGGATCATCTGGCGATGAACAACACCGCCCATCACTATTTGATCAAGCAGCCGCGCCGCGATCTTTTTATGGTGATCCGCGGCGATCGGCCTCAGGCGGAGGTGATCGACCAGCCGCGCAGCACGCTGGATAACGGCGCGACGGTGCTCGATATCCTCGGCGGCGATAAGGCGATCGGCCTCGGCCGCAGCAGCCTTGCGGGCGCGACGCTGGCCGGGCAGTTCACCGATTTTCAGAGCCATATCAGCCGCTGGAAGGCGGATATTATTCAGCTGTGGAACTTCCCGAAAAAGCTCGATCGCTTCGTTGTCGATACGGCGAAAAACAGCTTTAGCTTTTCCGGCGCGACGTTCCGGCTGCCGATCCTGTTCCGCGTCGCCGAGAACCACGTCGAGCCGCTGCCGGAAGGGGAATATGCCGCGCCGCTGCGCTACCAGCTGGCGGACTTTACCACCAGCGAGAAGTTCGTCTGGGTCGATCGCTGCTTCCGTATGGCGCGGCTGTGGCAGCCGGAGCTGGCGCTCTCCACCGATTTCTGCGTGGCGATGGGGCAGCTCGGCGGCCAGCCGAGCGTTGCGCGCATCGACAAGGCACAGTGGAAAGGTCAGGCGCGGTTCCCGCAGCAGACCCTGAGTGCGGCCACCTACCAGCGCAACGAAAACCTGCTGCGCGTCGAGGACAATGACATCCGCTACGACGCCGACCGCTTTCTGTTCGCGGTGCCGGGCGCGCCCGCCAGCGTGAAGCGCTTCAGCGGCATCTCGCGCTGGGAAAACTGGGGCCGCTGGTCCAACGCCAACCTGGCGCCAGAGGTGAAGATTGAATATGTCGATCCGCTGCCCGCGCGCTTTGACCTGGTGATCACCGCGCGCGCCTTCGGGCCCAACGCGCACCGTCCGATTCCGGTGCGCGTCGGCGATCGGGAACAGCTGCTGACGCTGGGCGAGGATCTCTCCACCACCACCCTGCACTTCACCAATCCGGCGGGCGAGCATACGCTGACCATCGCGCCGCCGGAGCCGCAGCAGAGCAATGTGGGCAACATTACCGGCCAGGATCCGCGTCGGCTGGGTATCGGCATGGTGGATATCCGCATCGTGCCGCAGAGCTAGCTCAGGGGCGCTGGCGCAGCGCCTCCAGCGTTTCGCGCTGCTGCCCGTCGGCCCCGAAGTTATCCGCCGCCAGCCAGCGCGTGAAACCCTGCTTCACCTGCGGCCATTCGCTGTCGACGATCGAGAACCAGTGGGTATCGCGCGTGCGGCCGCGATAGACGATCGCCTGACGGAACGCCCCCTCATACTGAAAACCGAGCCGGGCAGCGGCGCGGCGCGACGGCGCGTTCAGGCTGTCACACTTCCACTCGTAGCGGCGGTAGCCGAGCTGTTCGAAGGCGTAGCGCATCAGCAGAAAGTGCGCTTCGGTCGCCTGGCGCGTGCGCTTCAGCAGCGGCGAAAAGGCGACGTGCCCGACCTCAATGACGCCGTGCTCGGGCGCGATGCGCATCAGCGCCAGCGTGCCTACCGCCCGCCCACTCTCCAGATCGATCACCGCGAAGTGCAGCGGATCGCGGCTGCTTTCCATCTGCTGCGCATAGCGGAGCCACTCCGCCTCGTCGGCAAAGGGACCGGCGAACAGATAGGTCCAGTCGCGGCCATCCGGCGCCAGCGCATAAGCGGCGCGCAGCGCGTCGCCGTGCTGCGTCACGCTTAACGGCTCAAGACGACAGTAGCGCCCCTCCAGCGTTTCGCGCTGCGGCAGCGGGCGCGGCTGCCAGTCCGTTAACGGCTGGCCAACCGGCTGGCCATATTCATTGGTGGTGTGTGACATAGCATCTCCTTGTTGTGGTCACCTGAGCGTGCCGCTTTTCTGGTAGGCTAAAAAGCGCCACGACCTGAGAGAATGATGGATCCACACATGCCCGACGCCCGTTCGACCTCACCCGCCAGGCTGCTCGCCGCCCCGCTCGCGCTGCGCGGCGGCGAAACCCTGCAGCAGCAGCTCTGCCAGCGCGTAAAGCGCGCCATTCTCGCAGGCCAGCTGCCGGCGGGCACGCGCCTGCCCGCGACGCGCCAGCTGGCGCAGGATCTGCAGGTGTCGCGCAATACGGTGATAAACGCCTGGGCGCAGCTGCAGGCGGAAGGCTACCTGGTTAGCGATCGCCGGGGCAGCCGCGTCAGCCCGATTGCGCTGCCCGCACCGGCCGCCGCCGACATCAGCAGCCAGGCGCCGGTGGCCGAGCGCGTGGCGATGCTGCGATCCGGCCATCGCTACAGCCGCGCAGAGATGCCGCTGCGCGCCGGGGTGCCCGCGCTGACGCACTTTCCCTTCGCCGCCTGGCGTCGCGCCCTGAATCGCGTGCTGAACGACACGCCGCAGCGGCTGCTGGGCTATGGCGATCCGCTGGGCGAGATGGCGCTGCGTGAAGCGCTGGCGCAGCATCTCAGCCTGACGCGCGGCGTGCGCTGCCAGCCGCAGCAGATCGTGATGACCGAGGGCGCGCAGCAGGCGCTGTCGCTCTGCGTCACCCTGCTCAGCAACCCCGGCGATACCGGCTGGGTAGAAGATCCCGGCTATCGCGGCGCGAAAGCGGCCATGCTCGCGGGCAACCTGCGCGTGCAGGCGGTGGCGGTGGACGAACAGGGATTAGCACCCGACGATCGGCTGTGGCAGAGCGCCCCGCCGCGCCTGATCTTCTGCTCGCCGACCCACCAGTATCCGACCGGCGCGGTGATGAGCGCGGCGCGCAGGCTGGCGCTGCTCGCCCAGGCGCAGGCGCATCAGGCGTGGATTATCGAGGATGACTACGACGGCGATTTTCGCTACGTCGGTGAGCCGATCGGCGCAATGCAGGGCATGACGCCTGGCGCGCCGGTGATCTATATCGGCTCCTTCAGCAAGACGCTGTTTCCAGCGCTGCGGCTGGGTTTTATGGTGCTGCCTGCAACGCTGACATCGTCGCTGCGTCCGGCGCTGCACGAGCTGCTGCGCGGCGGCAATCGCCTTGAGCAGCAGGCGCTGGCCGCCTTTATCGCCAGCGGCGACTTCACGCGGCATCTCAGCAAGATGCGTCGGCTTTACCGGCAGCGGCAGCAGACGCTGCGGCAGGCGCTGCAGGAGACGCTGGGCGAGCAGGTTGCGCTGCTGGGCGGCGAGTGCGGCATGCATCTGGTGCTGCGGCTGGCGGACGAGATTGACGACGTCGCGCTGGCGGCGCAGCTGTGGCAGGCGGGCTACGCGCCCGCCGCGCTCTCCAGCTACTGCGCGGAGGAGAGTCCGCGGCGCGGGCTGGTGCTGGGCTACGGCAATACCAGCGGCGCGCAGCTTAGGGCGGGCGTGCGGCAGATTGGTCAGCTGCTGGCGCGGGCGCCGCGCGTCAGCGACTGAGCGGGCGCGGCGATAGAGTGCCGCAGGATAAGCTCGGCGCCGAAAGCGGGCAGCGGGCCGACGCGCTCGCCGCGAATATCGGCAATCAGGCGGCGCGCCGCCTCGCGCCCCATCTCGTAGACCGGCTGCGCCACTACCGTCAGCGGCGGCGCGACGATTTCGCTCCAGGGGAAGTTGTCGTACATGATGAAGGAGAGATCCTGCGGGATGCGCAGACCGCGCTGCGCCACGGCGCGCAGCAGCGACATGGCCACCAGGCTGTCCGAGGCGATAATCGCGGTCGGCGGCGCAGCACGCTGCCACAGCGACGCGACGATGCGCGCAATCTCCGCGTCGTCGCCGGCGTTCGCCTGGATCAGCGAGGTATCGTAGTCCCGACCGGCCGCGGCAAAGGCGTCGATGATACCACCGACGCGCTGCGCCACCGGCGTCAGGCCAAAATCTGCGGCGTCGCGCCAGGCGCCATCCAGCTCCATGCTGGTGATATAGGCGATGCGCTCGTGCCCGGCCGCCAGCAGCCGCTGCGTCGCCTCCCGCGCCACGGCGGTGAAATCGCAGCAGATCGCCTCGACATCGAGGCCGACGACCGCACGATCGAATAGCCGGAGCGCGCGTCCCTCTTCCAGCACCTGCAGCAGATGACCATTTTTTTCGCGCGCCGAGTGGCTGGGCGCGACGATGATGCCGTCGACCCGCTTCTCCAGCATCACGCGCACCGCATCCTGTTCAGCCTGCAGCTTCTCGTCGCTGTTGCCCAGCAGCAGATGAAAGCCCGCCTGGCGCGCCACGTCAGCCATGCCGCGCAGCGCCAGCCCGAAGTGCGGGTTTTCGATATCGCCGACAATCACGCCGATGGTGTTGGAGCGGCCGGTGTTCATGGTGCGCGCCACCTCGTTGGGCCGGTAGCCCAGCGCTGCCGCCGCCTGGTTAACGCGCGTCTGCACCTCTTCACTGACGGCGCCGTAGCCGCCGAGCGCCCTGGCCGCCTGCGCTTTCGATACGCTGGCCGCCCGGGCGACGTCGGCGACGGTGGGCGCTTTAATGCGTGCTTTCTGGTTGGTCATAATTAATTCGAATCACAGGTTGATGACAGAGAGATTGACGTCGAAAAAAGGCTGTGCTTAAACTCATTGTATCGCCTTGAGACCGGTCTCACAACAACTGTTCTCTTGTCGTCACCTGTGTTGAGACCGGTCTCAAAACACGATTATTACCGGCTCGACCGTCTCTGATGTTTAACCTGCAAAAACGGATGAGCTATGAAATCGCCAATTCACCTGAGCGCCCTGTGCGGCGCCGCAATCGCACTCTGTTCGTTCTCCTTCAGTACGCTGGCGGCCAGCAGCGACAACCCTTACGGCCTGCTGGAGCCTGGCCACCTGCGCATCGCCAGCGTGGGCGACTCCAAACCCTATACCTTCACCGACGCCAGCGGCCAGTTCACCGGCTTCGACGTGGAGTTCTTTAAAAACGTGGCGCACCGCATGGGCATCGATCAGGTCGATTTCGTCGGACAGGATTTCTCCGCCATCCTGCCCGCCGTCGCCAACGGTCAGTTTGACGCCGCCGTCGCCGCCATCGGCATTACCCCGGCGCGCGAGAAGAGCGTGGACTTCTCCACCGGCTATCTGGCGGGCTACCTGACGGTGCTGACGCGCAGCGACAGCGGCGTGAAGAACGTCGAGACGCTGGCGAAGCGCCGCCTGGGAGTGATTCAGGGCACGCTGCAGGAGAGCTACGCGGCACAGCACTTCACCCAGACCGACCTGGTGCGCTTTCCCGACAATAACGCCGCCGTCTCGGCGCTCAACAACGGCACGCTGGATGCGGTCTTCCTCGACTACGAAGCCGCCAAAAGCTACGCCGCGCGCTTCAAGCTGATCTCCGCCGCCGATATTCCGTCGTTCGACGCCCCGGCGGGCGTCGCCATCGCCAAAAACAAACCGGCGTTCAAGGCCGCGCTCGACAACGCCATCAAGGCCGCCATGCAGGACGGCACCTGGAAGCAGCTCTATCAGAAGTGGTTTCCCGGCTCGCCGATGCCAGAGCAGTATCTGCCTGGCGGCCAGTAGTGCGTGAGCGCTAAGCGTTCAGCTTCTTCTTAGTGACGGCGCGCCCGTCACGCGTACCCGTGGAGTACGGCGATGGATCTTCTGACAATGCTTTCCCGCACCTTCTTTGACTTCGCCTCAATGAAGGAGGTACTGCCGCAGCTGCTTGCGACCGGGCTGGTCAACACCCTGATCATCTCGATCGCCTCGACGCTGCTCGGCACCCTGTTCGGCCTGCTGCTGGCGCTGATGGGCATTTCGCCGTCGCGCTGGCTGCGGCTGCCGGCGCGCATCTACACCGATCTGTTTCGCGGCCTGCCGTCGATTCTGACCATCCTGCTGATTGGCCAGGGCCTGGCGCGCTTCAGCTATCAGCTGTTTGGCCCGACACCCTATCCGCTCGGCATCTTCGCCCTCAGCCTGATCGCCAGCGCCTATATGGGCGAGATTTTTCGCGCCGGGATCCAGAGCGTTGAGCGCGGACAGATGGAGGCGTGCCGCGCGCTCGGCATGAGCTACAGCCGCGCCATGCGCCAGGTAGTGATCCCGCAGGGCATCCGCCGCGTGCTGCCCGCCATCGTTAACCAGTTTATCGCCATTATCAAAGACTCCTCGCTGGTCTACCTGCTCGGCCTGATGACGGGCCAGCGCGAGCTGTTCCGCGTCGGTCAGGACGCGGCGGTGCTGAGCGGCAACCTGTCGCCGCTGATGCTGGCCGGGCTGTTCTACCTGATCATCACCGTGCCGCTGACTCACGCGGTGAACGTGATCGACGTGCGCTATCGCACCGGCCGCCGACGCCTCACCGCGCCGCAGAGCGGCCTGAAAGAGGTCGAAGAAGTACAAAAGCGCCCCGCGGGCGCGCTGACCGCACAACCCTTAACCGGCAATCGGGGGCAATCATGAGCGTTGCAATGAAACTGAGCGAGCCGCCCGCCGCGGCAGGCTGGAAAGGGTCGAGCCTGGAGCTGCGCGAACTGTCGCTCTCCTATGGGCCGATCGACGTGCTGCGCGGCGTGTCGCTGCGTATCGCGCCCGGCAGCACCACCTGCATTATCGGGCCGTCCGGCTCCGGCAAATCGACGCTGCTGCGCGGCATCAACCGCCTGCATGAGCCCAAATCGGGCGACGTGCTGCTGGCGGGACGCTCGGTGCTGCAGGACAAGCCCGACGCCCTGCGGCTGCGCATCGGCATGGTGTTCCAGCACTTCAACCTCTTTCCCGACCACAGCGCGCTGGAGAACGTGGCGCTGGCGCCCTGGAAGGTGAAAGGCCTGCCGAAGGCGCAGGCGATGGCGATTGCGCGCCAGCGGCTTGAGGAGGTGGGCTTAGGCCAGCGCGCCGATCACCGTCCGCGCGATCTCTCCGGCGGCCAGCAGCAGCGCGTGGCGATCGCCCGCGCGCTGGCGATGGATCCCGAGGTGATGCTGTTTGACGAGGCGACCTCAGCGCTCGATCCCGAGCTGGTGAAAGGAGTGCTGACGCTGATGGCCGATCTCTGTCGGCGCGGCATGACCATGGTGGTGGTGACCCATGAGATGGGCTTCGCGCGCAAGGTCGCCGATCAGGTGGTGTTTATGGACGAAGGCGAAATTGTCGAAGCGGGCCCGCCCGCCCAGCTGTTCGACGCGCCGCAGTCGCCGCGCCTGCAACGTTTTCTGTCGGAAGTGCTGTAGGCGCTTCCCCTTTTCGAACTGAACAAGGAACTGAATTATGGCATTAGAAGATCTGCGCCGCGTAGTGGTACTGGGCGGCGGCGTGCTGGGCGTCTCCAGCGCGCTGCATCTGGCAAAGCGCGGCGCGGCGGTCACGCTGGTGACCGAGGCGGCGCTCTGCTCCGGCGCCTCTGGCCGTTCGCTCTCCTGGCTCAACTCGGCGGGCGAGCGCTCGCTGCCCTATCACGCGCTGCGTATGGCAGGCATCGACCGCTACCGCACGCTGTTCGCCGCCGATCCGACGCGCGACTGGCTGCGCTTCGACGGCGGCCTGTTCTGGGCGGCGGATGACCAGAGCGGCACGCGCGCGCGCCATGCGTATGAGAAGGCGCACGGCTACGACTCGCAGCTGGTGACGCGCAGCAGCCTGGCGCAGGCCGACGCACAGGTCGAGGGCGCGGCGCTGGCGCAGGAGGCGATCTTTAACCCCGGCGAAGGCTGGGTCAGTTTGCCGCACCTGGTGGCGTATCTGGCGCAGCAGCTGCGCGCGCTGGGCGGCGAGATCGTCGAGCACGCCGGAAAATGCGCGGTGCTGCGCGACGGCCCGCGCGCCAGCGGCGTCAGGCTGGCAAGCGGCGACCAGCTGCGCGCCGACGCGGTGCTGGTCGCCTGCGGTCCGGCAACGCCCGACGTGGTCGCGCCGCTCGGCGTCACCATTCCCAACGGCTCGCCGGTGTCGATGCTGGTGATCACCGAGCCGGGCGCGCACGGGCTGAAGGCGGTGCTGAACACGCCGCGCGCGGCGGTGCGCCCCAATCCGGGCAACACTTTCGCGCTGGATCACGACTGGTATGAAGAGGATATTCAGCAGCAGGCCGATGGCAGCTACGCCATTGACGAGAGCGTGGTAGCGCAGCTCGCCGCCGAAGCGAGCCAGTTAGTGAAAGGCGAGCCGCTGCGCGCCGCCAGCTGGAATCTGGGGTTAAAACCGATCCCCGGCGACGGCGAGCCGGTGTTCGGCGAACTGGAGAGCGTGCCCGGCTGCTTTGTCGCCTTTACTCACTCTGGCGCCACACTGGCGCTGATTGCGGGCGAACTGCTGGCGGAGGAGATGGTGACCGGCGAGAAGCAGCCGATGCTGGCGAGCTTCCGGCCGGAACGGTTCGCATAAAAAAGCCGGTCGCGTGACCGGCTTTAGGCTGTAAAGAGTGCCTGTAAGCGGGTGAGAAGGCTCGGGCCTTCTCACCTGCGAGCACGGCTCGCGCGCTTAGCCGCGATAGTAGATATCGCCCGACTCCGCTTTCAGGATCTTACCCACGTCGTTGGTGATCAGCAGATAGTTGCCGCCGATATAGGTCCAGTGGCTGCCGGTTTCCGGTGCGGGCAGGTTACGCTTCTGCCACTCAACGATGTTGTAGGATTTGTCGAGATACTGCTGCGGCACGTTGTCGCCGATTTTGTAATCTTTGTAGTCGATGATGATGCGGTTGAGATCGTAGTTTGACTGCGCCTGCGGGCTGCCGGCGTTCGCATCCGGCGCGGGAGACGGCGTGCTGCCCGCTTCCGGCTCTTCGGCGTTTGGTCCCAGCGGCGGCTGGCCGCTGCTGTCGGGGTTGTCGCCCTGCTGCGGCTGCGCATCGGCAGGCGCCTGCTGCTGAACCTGCGGCGGCGGCGGAACGGTATCGGTGGCGTCGCCTTCAGCCTGTGCGGCGGGAACAAGGCTCAGCGAGCCAAACAGTAGTCCCGCTAAAAAGAGTGCGTTCTGAGTCCTGCGCATAATGTTTTCCACGTTGATTGATTTTGTTAAGAGTAGATCAGGATAAAGACAATCTGTACAGCCTGACAGTTCCGTAGCAGGGCAGGAAAGGTGCGAATAACCGTTCTCTATCGGGATACCCCCTCACACCAAAGCACGTTTCTGCTGGCGCGACTACGCCCTGTCTTTTTACTTTCAGGCTTAACGCCCAGGCGAAAGTATCTCGCAGCGCTTATCCAGCAACGACTCCACCGAGGCGCGATTGCCCTTATCCCAGCCGCGCCGCGTGGTCAGCAGGATAAACCCTTTCTCTCCCGAGAATGTCGTGGGTATCAGCGCCACGCCATACTCCGCCAGCTGCGGCGGCGACAGCTGAAAGTGGCGCGCCACCGAGGCGATGGGATAGATGCCCATCGCCGCGGGCTGCATCACGCGGCGGGCATAGTAGGTATGGTTCAGCAGGCGATCGGGCAAGGGCCGCCACTGCTCATCAATATAAGGTCGCTCCGCCTGCAGCTGGCGACGCACATCTTCGCGCAGGCAGGTGAGATGAATATGCAGCTGATTCTGGCTGCGTCCATACGCAGAGTTAATCGCCATGCCCAGCCTGTCCTCAGGAACTTCGGCGCCATACGCAGCCATCAGGCGGTAGCGCATCAGCCAGGCGTAGCCGAAGTAGTCGGTGCGGCCCTGGCGCGACAGCGCGATGCTCTCGATACCGGACATCGCCAGGTTTGGCACCAGGATAAAATGGTAGGGGTAGCGCGGGTTCTGCAGGACGCTGAAGCCCTGCGCTTCGCTCTGCGGCTGATAGATCTGCTGGCAGGGCGCCGGATCGCGCCGAAGGTGGTAGTGGGGCATGCAGAGATCCTGCGTCACCATCCGTAGCGCGTCAGAGCGCGCGCATCCGCCCAGCAAAAGCGCCAGGGCCGCGAGCATCCATCCTCGAAAAAACCGTAATTGCATAGCGTCAGCCGTAGTTATGGGTGGCGCAACGTTTCACGTGGCGCGTCCTGATAATATTAGCGAGAAATTATGCCAAACGAAGCGCCGATCGGAGCGGCGACTGCCCTTTTGCTCTCCGGCGGCTGCCTGATTGTTATTCGGGGAAAAGGATTGATGAAAAAGCTTCTTGTGTCGACGCTGGTTGCCTGCGGCTTATCCGCCTGTAGTTACGATAACGATTCGGCGAGCAGAGCGCCGGATAACACCCGGCGCGCGATGCCGGATATTTTCCAGTCGATGACGCCCTCGCAGCAGCGGGCGGTGATGTCTGGCGAGCGGCCTGACTGGACAGAGACGCCACCGGTCAGGATCCCGCGTCATTAAAAGGCAGCGGTAAATCATGGCGGACGCCGTAGCGGGATGGGGCGCGCGGCCCTGCCCCGCCTTACCGCATCAGCATTACGGATTATCTTCTTTTTCATGCAGTCCCCTTATGAAAGTGTCTTGAGATAATCGCCGTAATAGCGCTGCGCCACATCGCGGTGCGAGCGTAAACGTCCTTTGAGGTAGTTCCAGCCCACGTCGCGTATCAGCGGATTGGCGGGATCGCTGGTCGGCCCCCGCGCTTCCGCCGCCAGCGCGTCGGGCAGCTGGTAGATCGGCACCTGAGTGTCGAGCTGCGCGCCGAGGAAAAAGGCGATGGAGATGCGCTCCTGCCCTTCTGGCGGCGAGAGCACGCGGTGCACGGTGGCGCGCAGATAGCCGTTGGTCGCCAGCTCCAGCAGCTCGCCGATATTCACCACGAACGCGCCCGGCTTCGGCGCGGCGTCGACCCAGTTATCCGGCGTCACCTCAACCTGCAACCCGCGCTGCTCGTCCTGCAGCAGAAAGGTGAGAAAGCCGGAGTCTTTATGCGCGCCGACGCCCTGCTGGCTCTCTTCGGCGCTCTGTCCGGGATAGCGGATCAGCTTGACGTGCTCGTTGGGATAGCGCCCGTAAAGCGCGTCGAAGGCGTCTTCCGGCAGCGACAGCGAACGGGCAAAGGCGCGCAGCAGGCGTAGCGCCACGGCGGTCATCTCCTGCTGCCAGGCGTTGATCACCGGACGCAGCTGCGGCAGCGCCTCCGGCCAGAGGTTCGGTCCCTGCAGGCGCTTCCACGCCGCATCATCCGGCTGCAGCAGCAGCGGCTCGCGATCCGCGCCGATATCGAACTGCTCGCGCTGGTCCCGCTGCTCGCGGGTGTACTCTACGCCCGCCAGGTTATAGCCGCGGAAGTGCGGCGAGTGGATCATCGAGACGCGCAGCTTCTCTTCCTGCGGCAGATCGAAAAAGGCACGCGTAATGCTCTGCACGTTCTGCTGTAGCTGCGGGTTGATGCCGTGGTTGATGAGGTAGAAAAAGCCTACGTCGCGCGCGCTTTCGCGCAGTCGGGTGAGGAAGTCGGTTTGTTCGGTTTCGCTGCCAGCGAGTTGCGCCAGATCCAGCACCGGTAAGCTTGTCCAGGTCATTGTGCGTTTTCCAGAAAGGATGCCCGGATTTACCCTCGCACTAATAAAACGCATCGGGAAATAGTGAAGCGCTATATGTTATCGCAAGGGGTTTTTAGAAGAAGTTGGGGAAAGGGTATGCGGGAATGGGATTAGGAGAAACTTAACACCATACAAAATCTCCTTCTTTACATTGACACAAAGGTTTTTCACCTGAGAACATCGCTTCCAAATTATAGGCTTATGATTAATACGAACTCATCCCTTTGATTAACTTAAGTAAATTTTAATATTTTAAGATGCCAGTTACGCAATTTTTTTTGCTTTACTTTTGGTATTGGTGCTTTTTGCGAGGGTTCAAAACTGTATATGACCTTTGAATTTGAAGAATTTTTTTCATTTTATAGAAAGTATTGACTTCAAAATGGAATCTTGTACGCAAATTTTTACGTCAAAAGGCTGTAAATCCGCACAGGTATTACGTAAAATATCACGTATATTTTGGATAAAACTTGTACGGATTAGATTATGGCTAGTATTGATGCAGCTTACTGCTACTCGTTCCCGGCTATACGTGGCATTCAGGCGGGGCGCCCTTTTTATATCGCTACCTGCCCAATGCGCATCATCCCTAAGATATTCAGTTTTGATGAAAATGACGTTCCTCCAGAGCTACGTGCACAGCGCACCTTGAACAAATCGCGTATACCAGAAATGGTAAGGTACTTGCTTGAAAACCCTAAAGATTATGTTTTCTCTGCATTAACAGCTTCCATCGCGGTTGACGTTCAGTTTGATGAGTTTCCTGGGTCTAACAATCTGGGAACACTATCCGTTCCGATGGATGCACAGATCTTGATCAACGATGGTCAGCATCGTCGTAAGGCGATTGAAGACGCTTTGGATGCTCGTCCGGAACTTGGGCAGGATAACATTCCAGTCCTGTTTTTTGTTGATGAGGGATTAAAACGCAGTCAGCAAATGTTTGCCGATCTGAACAAATACGCAATACGTCCTAGTCCTTCACTGTCATCACTCTACGATCACCGTGATGCTAGCTCTAGTCTGGCGCGTTATCTGGCTATGTCTGTTGAACCGTTTATCGGGATGACCGAGCTTGAAAAATCAGGTATCAGCCAACGTTCCAATAAATTGTTTACTTTGAGTAGCATCAAGCAGGCAACTCGTGCACTACTGGGTAAAGATCCCAAAGAAGAAAATTTTGAAGAGTGCACTCAACTCGCAGCAAACTACTGGAAAGCTATTTTTAATGTCATGCCAGACTGGCAGCTAGCCGCTAAAAAAGAGGTGTCACCTGTTCAGCTACGCCAGGATTACGTGCATGCTCACGGTATTGCTTTACAGGCGCTCGGACAACTAGGGCATTGCCTGCTGGCAAACTATCCTGAGCACTGGCCAGAGAAAATCGCTGCCCTCAAAACCTTTAACTGGCGCAGAAACAATCCAGATCTGATAAAGCGCGCAATGCAGCACGGTAAGCTGAGTAAAACCAGTTCGGCAATCCAACTTACGTGCAATGCATTAAAGACCGCACTTTCAATTCCCCTCACTCCTGAAGAACAGGAGCTTGAAACTCAAATGGTTACCTTATGAGTAAATTAGTTCAGGCCTTCGATCTGGCTGAATATGAAGATTTTATTAATCAGGAACAGTTCGCTGGGCGTCCCTTAGCCGAATTTGTTGCTGAAGTACAAAGAATTTACTGCGCAGATAAACGTCCGTGGGTTATTGGCTACAGTGGAGGAAAAGATTCTTCCGCAGTGATCACGCTGGTGTATCTGGCATTACTCGGCTTACCCCCGGCAATGCGCAGTAAAGATGTTTTTTTGGTCTCGTCCGATACGTTGGTTGAAACTCCAGTAGTTGTAGATTTGATTAAGAAAACAATGCTTCAGATCGAGGCGGGTGCAAAGCGTAACGGCCTGCCAATAACTCAACATGCAGTAACGCCCAAAACCAACGAAACCTTCTGGGTAAATTTGCTTGGGAAAGGTTATCCAGCCCCAACCCGTAGCTTCCGTTGGTGTACTGAACGTATGAAGATCAACCCGGTTAGTGACTTTATTAAAGATAAGGTCAGCCAGTTTGATGAAGTTATTGTGGTTCTCGGTTCACGTAGCAGCGAAAGTGCCTCCCGTGCCCAAGTAATTGCAAAACACAAAATCGATGGCTCGCGCCTGGCCCGGCATACCACGCTAGCAAACGCATTTATCTATACCCCTATTGATACATGGGATGTAGAAGACGTCTGGAAGCTACTGCGCGGCGCGTTCCGCTATGCCCCTGAAGATATCAACGAGTGGGAAAGCCCATGGGGCGGAAACAACCGTCCTCTATGGACGCTTTATATGGATTCTTCTGCACAAGGCGAATGCCCACTTGTTATCGATGAAAGTACCCCGTCATGCGGAAATTCTCGTTTTGGCTGCTGGACTTGTACAGTTGTAACTAAAGATAAAGCGATGGAAAGTCTGATTAAAAGTGGAGAAGAATGGATGTCTCCGCTGTTGAAATATCGCGACCTGTTAGCCTTTACCACCGACCCGGTGAATAAAGACACTTATCGTAATTACAAACGTCGTACAGGCAAAGTGAGTTATCAGTACGCTAAAGAAAGTGATGAACCAGGCGCTGAGCGTAAACATGTTCCAGGTCCTTACTGGCTAAAATACCGTCAGGAGTGGCTGAGAGAGTTATTGAAGATTGAGCGTGATTTGAATGCTCAAGGTCATACTATTACGTTGATTACCGAGCCGGAGCTACATGCGATTCGTCAGGAGTGGCTGAAAGATCCTAATGAACCAGACTGGTATGACACACTGCCTAGTATTTACCGTGAAGTGTATCAGCGGGATTTAGACTGGGTGGTTGACGATCAGTCCCGCTTTGATGCCAGTGATGCAGACTTACTCGCGCAAATAGCACAGGGATTTAATGTTGTTCCTGAAATGGTAATGAAACTTATTGAGCTGGAAGTCTCAATGGAAGGATTAAGCCGTCGTCAGGGGATCTTTGAAAAACTCGGCACGATTTTGAAGCAGGACTGGGGCACTCTTGAAGAAATCCAGCAACAACAAGTAACGCTTCAAAAACGCAACGAACGGGATATTCATCAGGAAGAAATCACGAAGTTGGAAACTGAACTTCAAGTTTTACAGCGCAGGATCGTTGATGCCAGTGAATCCTCGGTACTTATTGGAGAGGAGAATTAACATGCTTATCAAACAACTGGTATTAAATAATTTTAGGGTATTTAATGGTACACATACCATTGATTTGGCTCCAAGACAGCGTCCCCGCGATTCGAATCCCCGACCGATTGTTCTTTTCGGCGGTTTAAACGGTGCAGGAAAAACATCGATCCTGTCGGCAATTCGTTTAGCACTGTATGGTCGGCTGGCATTTGGTCTTGCAACGCAACAGCAGGATTATATCGAGCAGCTCAGTTCGTTAATTCACAACGGAGCAAGCTATATTGAGCCACGGGAAGAAGCTTCTGTCGAACTGACCTTTACCTATAATAAGGAAGGTCATGAAGCGGAATTTACTGTTACCCGAGCCTGGAAAAAGGGCAAGAAAGATCGACTTTCACTGCAACAGGATGGACAACCACTTAGTGAGTTGGATTACGATCAGTGCCAAGGTTTTCTGAATGAATTAATCCCGCATGGCATTGCCGATCTTTTCTTTTTTGACGGCGAGAAAATTGCTGAACTGGCGGAAGATGAATCCGGCAATATTCTGCGCACTGCTGTGCGCCGTTTATTGGGTCTCGATCTGATATCCAAACTGCGTAATGACTTAATGATTTTTGTTAAGCGCCAGCAATCCAGCCAGTTATCGGATATTCAGCAACAGCAGATTGAAAAGCTTGAAAAACAAAGTAAGGAATTAGCCTGCCAGACAGAAGCATTACTTGAAAGCGCCGATTTTGCCAAAACACGAATGGATTTTCTTTCTAAAGATATAATCCGTTATGAAGGCCTACTAAATGCTCAGGGTGGCGCGTTTGCCCAGACTAAAGCGCAGGAAAAGCAGAAAGTTGACACACTTTTAAAAGATAAAGAAAATCTTGAAAAAGCATTGAGGCAAGAATGTGATGGCTCGCTACCTTATGCGCTTGCGCCCAATATTTTGTCTCGTTTGCTACAAAAAATTGCCGATGAAATGCAGATTAAACAAGCGAAAAGCTTTGAAAAAGAGCTGAGCCAGTTTTTAACCCAACTCAGAAATGATATTGCATTTCGTTCAGCTGGCACTGGTAAAATAGCCGCTGAAGCGATCACTGATAATCTACAAGATTACATGGCAACAAAACCCAAAGGCGATTTGCTCTTTGATATCTCTGAGCGTGAAGCGGGTATGCTTCAACAGTCCATAGAGATAGACAGTAAGAGAGCATGGCAGCGTTTTGAGCTTTATCGCACGCAGTTATCTGAGACTGAAAAGCAGTTAGAACAAGCAGCTGCTAATATTGCCCGTGCCCCTGAAGATGATCAGTTGATGGATCTTTTTGAGAAATTACGTGATCTGGATAGGCAGCGTGAAGCCCAATTGCAGAAATATCGATCATTGCTGGAAGATGCTAAGCGCATTAAACAGCAGCAGTTGGATTGTGTTCGTCAAATACAAAAAGCGCATGATGCTGCTCGTTATCAGCACAGTTACAGTAGTGCATTTCAAAATGCCCAAGAAACGATAAATTTACTCGATCGCTACAGTGATGTATTAACTCAGGCTCGAGTTAAAACGCTGTCTACAAACTTTGAGCTTGCTTACCGTAAGTTGGCTCGTAAAGAGGATTTACAACTTAGCGCACATATCAATCCTCAAACGTTTGATGTGGAGTTGATTGATGAGAATGGCTCAGTAATTAACCGGAAGTTACTTTCTGCTGGTGAAAAGCAGATTTATGCAATTGCCATTCTTGAAGCGCTAGCGAAAACCTCTGGTCGTAACTTACCGGTGATCATTGATACACCATTGGGACGTCTGGATTCTCAGCATCGGGATAAATTGATTAACCACTACTTCCCTGAAGCCAGCCATCAGGTTGTTTTGCTCTCCACTGATACTGAAGTAGATGAGCGTTATTTTGTTGATCAGTTGCGTGATGATATCTCTCATGCTTATGAAATTGTGTTTAATGCGCATACTAAATCATCGGCTCTAAAACCCGGATATTTCTGGGAATTAACTAAAGAGGCCATCTGATGCTCCCAAATCGAATGGTACTGAGTCGTCAGACTGAAGACCAGCTTAAGAAGTTAAAAGTGTATACAGGGATCACTCCTAATATTGCTGCTCGACTGGCATTTTTCCGCTCGGTGGAGAGTGAGTTTCTTTATTTGCCTGAACGGGATAGTAACAAACTGGATGGTACGCTGGTGTTGGATAAGATTACGTGGTTGGGAGAAACATTGCAGACTACGGAACTGGTGCTGAAGATGCTTTACCCTCATTTAGAACAGAAGACATTGATTAAAGCGTGGGCGGCGCATGTTGAGGATGGAATTGCAGGATTAAGAAATTATCGCACACTAATATCAATGGTTAAAGCTATATAAATAAAACCCTACTATAAGCGCAATGCCAAAATAAAAGTCGGCATTGCGCTATTATTTATATATCTTTTAGCAATCGTTTATACTCTGAATTTTCTGCATCATTTTTTATATTCAAATCACTAATCGTCTTTATTCCGGACGCAACAAGTAGTGTATTTCTAATCCTAACTCTTAATTTTGATTGAACACCGAAAAATGGGTCATTATAATTAACAGTGGAAGCTTTTTTTAATAGACCATTAATGTCACAATGTAAATAACCATCCTTTTCACAAATATTTCTAAGAAAGTCAAAACATGCTTGCATACCTAATGTTTTCTTGAAAACATCAAATTCCCACAGATGATTGACGATGGCTTTAAGGAAATTTAGAACAATATCAAATAATGTTTTATCTTTATTGCTGATGTATAATTCTCTAAGAGGGGCTTTAGATGTCATACTCAAAAGCATGTTTCTATTACGACCTTCAGAAACTTTTTTTGTTTGCAATGTATCTCTGTCAGCTCTGGGGTTGTTTGTAATTAATGATAGTATTCCATCAATTATTGATGCCATTGATATGGTTGAGTTTGAGCTACCATTAACTACGCCTAATTTTATTTTACCTTTCAGCGGGGAATTTTCATCCTCTGATAAAACTCTAGTGAAGTAAACTGCAAGAGTCTCTGGTGACCAAGATGATGACTCACCCTGTTCCATATCAAATTGAAATAAATTATAAGCTAGGTTTTTATCCACTCTCCTTTGGTTAATATTTATATTTGTGAAAATTTTACCATGATAAGCTAAGGGGAGATCTAAATAAACCGAGCATAACAACTCCATGCTTTTACAGTTAGAATTAGTGAATCCAAACACTCGGTGTTGCCCATCTATGATAGAAGCTAATTTCTCTTCTGTAGGGATAGTGAGATAATAAAAGCCATTTTCTTTCTGTTCTATATCCCAGCGCTCAGCTTCATCTGTTACCAAAGTTCCATCGCTAGAATAGTTTACACCTAAAATAATTGAATTTGGAAAGCTAGCATCTACAGTTTCAGTATACCTCTTTATTTCATCAAGCCTTGACCTTGTTGTAACCCTCTGATTTCCAACCAGTTTACTTATAAATGTACCTACATGGGAAATAGATTCATCTTCGTAGCCATCTAATATTTCCGCTCGAATTGTATAGCAAACTTTCAGCAAAACCTCAGCAGGAATTGATACGACATAAAAATCCCCTAACGGTTGTTCTATTTTGATTGCTGGCAACTTCATGGGGAATTTATTCATTTTTTTCACCATCTTTAATATTTGATAGAGTAGCCTTTTGATATCCTGTCGGGCCGGGCTCCATTCGGGACGTTTCATTATCAAACTTGTCATCATTTACATTAGCGCATATAAATATAAGTAATGTAATAAAGGTGCCGAAGTTTAATAAGTACGAACTTCCTGTCTTTGTTGTCAAGTATCCTATAACACAGAAAATAAGGGCGACAAGTCCAAATATCATCCCTAAACCTAAGAAATCTTTTGTCGATTTTTGATTATTTAAGATTACATCAACGCATAACGTCCCAAGTATAGCGAACGAATAAGTAAAGACATTTACGCTCTCAAAAAATGATGCATTTTTATCCCCTGAAATTATAGCAGACAAATAGGGTAGCCATAATCCAACACCTCCGACAAAAAGTATCCCTGCAAAAAAAAATGCAATAAATGAGATACTGTTAAATGTATTAACAATTCGCATCCATAATTCTTTAAATACTCCTCCCCATGGATTATGCCTCACCTTTCCCATAGTTAGCCTCCTTTACATAAAAAAGACAAGAGGCAGCCCTATATGCAGGGTGAAATAATTCATTGTCCATAAATCAACTCCCAAAATGCTTTGTCACGCATCTTTTTCACTTGCTTATCTCCATCAATATATAAACTAAAATGCTTCTCAAGTTGCCTAATCTGCCCCATCAGAGACTCCTGCTCGCCTTTATCATCAATGTTAAATACGGCCTTGATATCAGAATTCTTGATCTCAGAAACTCGATGAATTACCCAAGTCAGAATATAAGAAGCATAATTATTCTCGCCTGTTTTAAAGTGGGTAATTTCTTGTGTTGACAGGATTGCCCCGACTCCATATTCGCGGCCTTCTTTAAGAATTTTACGTAGGCTCGCAAAATCCTGCCGCATAAAGTTATCGGCTTCATCAACCAGAATCATTTTAGTTAGCTGGCGATAATCCCCTTGCACCTTCGGTTTGCCGCGCTTTTGCATCTGTGCATAAAACAGGTCCAGCGTCAGCGCAACTACCAGATTTTGAATCTCTGATGGATAACCAGCTAGTTCAATAACTGTGACGCCATCAACCAGATCGTACAAGCTGGTCATCTTCTCTGGATCCGTTTCAAAAATCTGGAAGCCTGCCAGATTATAAAGCGCAGCATATAATGAATCTTCGTCGACTTTCTCTTGTGCCAGGTACTGCTGCCACACATCTTCAATAGTCGGTGCTACGCGATTCCATGTTGATCTATCATGAGGCACTATTCCAGCTAAGTCATAGCACTCCATTATTAGCGTAACCAGCTTCATGCGTTGTTTTACGCCAAGGTTATACGCTTTGCCCATCGTTTCCGCGAACGCCATTGCTGTATGCCTCGGTAGCATGGGCATATCACCAAATAACGATAACGGATTATAAGGTAACAACGATAGCTGATATTTCTTGGCGCCTGTAGCTTCCAGAAATGCATCATCCACATAGTCAGATTTGTAGTCGAAGATCAGCAAGCCAATCGGTTTACCATCAACGTTGCAGGACTGATTGCGCATCAGTTGAGTTACTAGCGATTTAGTAAACTGGGTTTTCCCGGTCCCCATTGTTCCAATAATACCAGTATTGGTATTCATGAACTTCGCAGTGTTAGTTGGCTCCCAGTACAGTGGACTCTGGCGCACAGCATCATGTCCAAACAAGATCTTTAATGGTGTATTGCTGACATTATTGAGCGTCAGTGCTGATACCTCAGGTTGTGAGAACTCCGGTTCAGAAACAGGTTCTGGCTCAGTAGGTGTTGTCACTTGTATTGGTTGTGACGCACTGATATCACACACAGGTTTTAACTGATATTTTTCCGGTACCCGATAGCGTTCAGCCAATGGAGGTTGATCTCCTTGTGCGGCAATTAACGATGAGAGTATTGAGTAAGGAATTTCGATTTGTAAGATTTTCTCTGCAGTCTCTTTATATGAGATATCAAAACAGCTCTCACTATCTACGTGCGCAACCACAAAGCCATCAGCATAGTCGGTAAGTTCACCCAACTGATAGTCGCCGGTGAGCCACCATTCGCGTCGTTCCAGCAGAGGGGATAGTTTATTGTTATCCAGCACGCCATACAGACGCAACTTCTCTACCTGCATTAATACCTGACGAATAAAAAGTGACCGGTATAGCTGTGATGCCAGAGTTTGCTGCCCAAGAATATCTTGCTGTAAATAGCGTTTTAGCTCGCGAGCCTGCTTCCCCGCATAGTTGTAATCGGGACGAGCACCTGTTTTTACTTCAAGTGGCAACAGATAGAGGTTGTTATCTTTGAAACCTACAAAAAGCACATCGTCCGAGATTGCCCCGTTTTGATAACCCTGTAAGTGGCGAGATAAATCGCTTTCTTTCATTCTCAGTCCGACGTTACCAGATACGCGGATCATCTCGGCCACCGATAGCGGAATCCAGCATATATCGGACTGATGCAGCATAGACTGCACGAATTTATAAGCGCCAATAATGCCATGTTTCTCTTTGCGCTCTTTCTCACCAGAACGCAGCATTTTCAGCAGCCACTCACCGTTAAAGGCATTAAATTCAGCAAGTAATTGCTGGCTATCAACGTTGGGTTGTCTGGTGTGATTTCCTGTCTGAAGCAGACGTAAGAACAACTCAACCTGTTTCGTGACGGTTACGGCGTCATAACCTGCGCAACTGGTGTACTGATCAGAGTAATGAATTAGCACAACATCTTTTTGACTGGTAAAGAAATCGAGTGTGACCTTAGGATCGATAATTGTGGTCCAGAGCGAGCTGTCATAAGAGTAGTCGAGCAACTGCTTAAAGTTGCCGCTTACGGCCAGGCTAATTCCCTGACCATGATACTGGCTGTTACTCTGGCGCGCCGGTTGCCACAAACCGCCCAGCAAGCGGGCAAGGCGCAGAGTGCGGTAAGGTTCAGTATCGACATTACGTAAACCAAAAGCAGTAAAGTAGGCATCGCCTTGGGTTTCCGCCCCTTCACCAGCAATAAGCCCATGGCATAATACCCCGCTCGCGGCGTCTTCAATACGTATCTGACGGCAATCAACGGGTGTGGTATTAGTAAAAAATGCCAGATGGGCATAGGCCAGTTTGTCACTTTCTTGCGGCAGAACAAATTTACTGAACGTTAAGCGGCTGCGCAGCAAATCAATCAGCATATCGGCCTCAGCACGCCATGCGCCGCTGTTCAGATCAAGATCGCTTTTAAGCTGCTCATAGCTGCCGCTTTCGGCAAAATGGTCAAACGCATTAGGCAGCAGGCGTTCATCGTAGCAGTTAACATGCACTGAAATTGCGCTTTCTTTTTCCTGTTTAAAATATTCCACCAACCCAAGGAACAGTTCTCTGGCATTGCCCTGATTAATGGCATTGATGATCAGCGCGTTGTGTCCGCTACTCTGGAACAACCGAGAATAAGCATCAGTAAATTCGTTGAGTTTGTCTTTGACCAGCCGTTTAACATAGTCATGGCTCATCTGCCGCTGGGGAATTATGTCAATCCAGAAGCGGTTTTCCGCGACCGGCTGTAGCTGTGCGTACTCATGTTCACTATGGTACACGAACGGCATTAAGCCAGAGGCGATCAAACGATTGAGAGTAATCGGCGGTAATGAGGCAAAGGACGCTAATGTAGGTTGCTCTGGCTCTGCAATGATGGTTTCAGCTAGCTGTAGATGATAGGCCAATACCAACGGATGCAATGGCGATAAGCGTTCATGCATCTCGCCACAGCAAATACCTAGATGTAGCAGCCGTTTCTCCTGAGGTGCCAGCGTCCTGCTCAGCCCAATTTGTTGTAATGCCTGTTCAAATATATCAAGGACATGACTGACCAACGCACGATATTCCGCTGACCACGACACTAAGCTCGGCAAGGTGTTACGGAGCTGATAGTAAGCTAATAGTTGGCGATAGGCATTATGGAGGTCAGGATAGCTAGTATAAAGTTCATCCAGCGCAAATACGCTATTGTCATTGCCTGTACCAAGCAGATTCTGCTCAATTAATGAGGCTTCTAGCATCAGTAACTGCTGACGCACACCGACCACGTTGTGCTCGGTGTTATCCAGAATTACGCGTCCTTTCATCCGGTTCCAGGTCGCATTGCTATCTTCTTTAAAAAGCTTATTGAAGCGACTCTGATCAAAAAGCAGCGGCAGTGTTAACCCTTCCTCAGCCCCTGGCCCTTCTATGTTGAACAGCAGACGAGAATCACCAGAAATCAGCGCAAATTTAATTAACTCACTTTGGTTCGCCAGCCTTTCAAAATTCACCCGAGCATACTGCCGACAGTCAATATCTTCGCTCTCTTCATCCAGCGTACAGGTCTGGTCGCCAGTTTCCGCAATGCGTAACGTGTTATCTTCCAGCTGCAACGTCAGTTGGTCTTTACCCGGTTCAATACGATAACAATGCTGGATATCATTCAGCCAAAATTGTCCTTGTTCAACTAGCAACAGACGAAACTTATACTCCTCTGCCGAGTTATTGCGGTTGACTATTTCGAGGCTAAAAAAGCAGGGTTTGCCGTCAAAAGGTACTGACGCCATTATCCGGGAGGATTTTCCCCCAGCCCGACTGGTGCGCCAAAAAGGCTCTTTCTGTAACCGGCGATGATGAGCAATTTTTATCTGGTCATCCTGAAGGTCGTTGCTTTGAAAGCTGAATTCTAGTTCGACCTGCGATTGTCCCGGCTGTATCAGTACCAGAACACTAATATCACGCTTACCCGCTTTACTGGCGCTTTTGGCTCTTTGCCAGACTTCGCCGTTTACAACGCAGATGTTTTCCAGTACAAGTTTTTGTTCACTGTTGTGCGCTTTCTCATCCTGGTAGACAGAGAAATCAAGCTCGCGCCAGTCGTCTTTATCAACAAAATGTTCCTGAATAAATTTGGTACTGAACTCAGTTAGCACGTTCTCCAGTTGCCCACTGTAACGCTCGATACTGTCCTCTATCTGACGATATAGTTTCTGGTTTTCATTTAACCGGGAGCGAAGCTGTTTACCGCTAAAACTTAATAGATGACTATCGTTGAATAGTTTTAACTCAGAGAAATCAAGGTTACCGTCGTCTAGCAGACGATATAACGATGAAAAACCAAATACGGTTGCTCCTTCATCCAATATTGTTGTCAACTGATCACCCAGCAAACAACGGGATACTTGTGAATGGGCACTGTCTGTGGTGATTAATTTTTCGAGTTGATGACAAAAGGTTTCGGGATGCCAGATAGCACCAGGAGCAGCGACATCCTTGGTACTATTGAGCAAAGTATCCAGCATACTGTTATGAATAATCAACAACGCAGTCTGGGCAAAGATTCCATTGCGGCCGGAAACCTGATCCCGCAAATGGGAAATATAGTTTTCCGTAAATGTGAGCGCGGTATTGCCGTGCAATACCGGAATAAGCTGAACACCGTTACATGATACGTAAGAAAGATGCTGTTCTGGGGCAATCTCTAGTATGTTTCCATCAGCCAAGGACTCGAAAGCCTCCCAGAGCTTTAAGGCATTGTCAGGATCAGGAGATTTAAACTGGTAGCGTTCGCCTGGCTGGATGGTGCTGCTAACCCATGTAATGAAACTTTCCGCTAGATAGGTTTCATACTGTTTTACGGACATATACGGCGTCTCCACTGTCACTCATTCGTTCCACGTTCCCCATGCGTTCATAAAACGCTACCAGCATCTGTGTAGACTGGTTATCCAGATAAAATCCGCGTTGCTCGAAACCGCGCAGCAGTTCATGCAACCGGAGTTTTTTGTTTTTACCTACGGTAAGATTGGTCAGTAACAACAACCGATCCTGATTCAGCACCAGCACTTTCCCCGCTCGGCCACGCACCTGAATGAAGTCAGTACAAATCTGGCTCTCTAGTTCGTTAATGTATTTGCGATTTACTGAGGCGCGTTCGGATTTCTTACCCTGAAATTGTTCAACTGCAACAGATAATAGCTGCTGGAAAGCTTCGTCCAGGTTTGTGGCTCGCTCGCGAGCAGTGAGTTGGCGATCCGCAATAAATTCCTGCACATACTTGTTAAGGTCATTTAATGTCTGTGAAGTAGGCTCTGAATCATTCAAGGCATCCTGATAGACTTGCCACAATGGACGCTTTTTCGCGCCTCTACCCCATTGCAATACCTCCAGAGCTGAGAGTATCGGGAAAAGTTTTTCACTTTGGCTGGCGAACCACTTATAGCCGAAGCGTTTTATCTGGTCCCGCTCTGAACTAGCTTTTTCGGTATCAAGAATAAAAAAAAGCGATTTACTTTGTGGTTCGCCGTCCCGCCAGTTATCAAGATTGAGCGCCAGTTGAGCGCACCAGCTAAAAGCATACAAACGCAGGGTATTGGTCAATTCCTGCAAAAGATATTGCGGATGATCGGCCAGAAAGGCCATATCGGACTGGAAGCAAGTTACCATATAAGGCAGGTAAGGTTGTTCTTCGGCAAACGGACCTTCCCCCAGCAATTTTACTTTCTCATTGAGCTTATTCAGCATTTGCTGTTCGATAAAGTTAAGCTTGTCCTGTATCGGATAATCCAGACTGAACTCCCTCATTAGGTTAGCAAACAGCGTTCCAAGACGTTTATCTGCCGTGGAGCCTGCGTTTATCTTTTCACCATCAAACTGAGCATGAAACAGTAAAAAAAGTGGAGAGACTCGAAAGATGTCCTGATTGGAAAAATACATTCGTTCCAGCACAGGCCAGAAGGATGGTTCATCAATTAATGTTTGCAGGTGCGCTTTGCAGTCCTCACGAAACTGCTCAATATTGTAAGAGTCAATTTTACGCTTCAGGGCATAACTTAGTACCAGACCGGTGACGATTTGCCAGTCAATATTATTGTTTTTATTACGCACCGGCAGATAACTATCTAGCTGGTTGTTGCCTACTTTTAACGTAGATGCAATGGGGTTCATGATGTTACCCCTCCATGCCGCTAATGGTGATCATGTCGTCGTCCGCTCTTGCGCTGTAAACTCGCTGTGAACCATCATAAAATTTAATTTCACGGCTAGATTTGGCCTGTTCCGCAATCAATTCAACGATTTCATCCAGTAATACAATCGCGCTTTTATCATATTTATTTGGGCGATAGCCGTTATTCAATTTGCGTAACAACTCAAATAAATTAAGCCCGATACGAACAGGATCCAGTGAGTTTTGCCCCACTTTTAAGTAAACGTCAAAACAGGTTGGATGGGCCGTGTTTTTCTTAAGAATGGCGTCCCAATCTGGTTTCAGTGCGACTGGCGCGGTAATTTTAACGCCGCCAAATTCGCCTAAAAAAAATTCTTCTTTTTGCGTACTTAATTCTGGTGCTTTACGGTTTGCGTAGCGCTGAATACCCGCTATAAGTTCAAAAGAATAAAACCGGTTCAGTAATCTTTTCTGTTCAAGGTCTGCGGTGTAATTTTTATGCAGATGCCAAACGTCGGAATAATGTTCGAACAAAGACTCTTTAAAAAACGCCAAAAATTTTTGGTGATAATTATTCCCCAACGACTCATGTTGTAAAAGCCAGAAAAGTCGAATCAATGAGGCTGCATCTCCTAGCTTAACGCTTTGGCGATCAAATGTAAGATGTAAATGCGTAAGCGTACCCAGAAAATCATCCAGTTCAGGATCAACTAACCCAAGCTCATATCGTAAAATGAATTGATCAATTTCGTATGTATGCAATCTGGCAGGATCAAAATCAGAAATCTTTTTTATTAAATCATTTTCTACACCATTAAATAGATTATCAAAAAGATATTCTGGCCCAGTCAATAAGTGATGCAAAAAATCCAATAATGCTCTTGTAGTAACAAATTGATCTTTTATTAATCGTGACTTAAATAGCTGGGTTATTAAAACATTCTGAACGCCGGGCATACAAAGCAGTTTAAAGTTAGCAACGATTTTTAAATCATTCCCTACTGACTCATCGCGTTGATAAATCGTATAGAAAAGATTTTTATCGTCATTGGCTGTTAACTGATTTAATAATTTTTTGATAAAAGGGGAGTATTCCTGCTTTTCGTCAAACTCGAATTTCGGATAATGTTCGAAATCGAAGAAAATACAATTCCCACTGCGGTAAGGACGGTCACCTTCTTGTTGCTCTGATAAGAAGGAGTCAATAGCAGCGCGAATAGTCTTGTGGCTGTCAGCACCTTCTCTAGCAAAGTTGGCCAGCATCCCGGTGTTGATACCGATGAGAAGCGGGGATGATTGGGTATGATGATTTGCAAACAAGTCATTCAATGCATCAATTGCAGATTGTTGAGGCGCAAAGCTATGTGTTGCATCTAGGTGAAAAACAAACCTTTGTTGATAACGTGAATTTGATTTAAGGCGGGTTAAAATTTCTGATTTCCCATCGCCACTACTTCCACATAGAAAAATGATTTCGCCTAGGGCAGCTGTATCTAAATAGCGCTGCAGCTCTTCTTCAATATCTTGTTTAACAAAGAGTTGTTCTTTTAACCCATCGAAGACATCCCTCTGCCGATGAGTCTCGGTAGTAACAGAATACGAGGATGATTTTGCAAGCACACCTAAAGCTTTACGTAATGTTATTGCGCTCATAACTTCACGATCTCTAATGTAAGGATACCTTATTCTATAACAAACCAACAGCTGATCACCATATAGAGCCCCCCAGAGACACTAGGATTTTATAAAAAATCAAGATAAACCAAGATACGGACATCTAGATTATGAATTTATGGCAATCTAGCACTGTTAAGCCTGACTAACAGAAACTGACAGTATGTTCTTGTACAATCCTTTTATACTGCATTACGATGCAAATCTAAATAGACGTGAAGATATCTCTTTAATAATATTGAAATTATTGCTATCTCATACATAACTTCCATAGCTATAAAAGTTGTCTTTCTAAGGGATAGTTGAGGTTATTGCCATTACCCACTCGGTATATATGATGGGTTACACATACACAACCAACTTAAGATGAGTTAGCTTAGAAAGATTTTGTTGCAAGAAAAATGGCTTAAGGCCTTGCGAAAACTGGATTTTAGACACAAAAAAAGCCGCCTATAAGCGACTTTTCTCTTTTCCGTGGTGCCGAAGGCCGGACTCGAACCGGCACGTATTTCTACGGTTGATTTTGAATCAACTGCGTCTACCGATTTCGCCACTCCGGCACGGAAGGGATGCGGAAAACGCTGAGGATTATACCCTTACCCACCAGCCGCGCAACCGGAATCACCAACCCTGCACGCTAAACGTTGAAAAAAACATCACCTACCAGTAAGGCGCTCAAAAGGTTGAAGTCTTGTCTAAATGCGTGACGCTATGAGCAGGTGCTTACAACGCCTTTTCAAAAAAGCGAAACGCGGACTAACAGTACAGGCAAGGAAGCCATGCCCTCTTATCTCAGCAGGCATGATGGCGCCACACATAAAAACTTGCACTATTGATATCCCTTTTCGCGAAGCACTCTCTTCCATTGTTAGCCAGAAGCATTGCCGTGGCATCTGGATAATTTTACCCCGGCTTTCTCATTACTGCTTTACTTAATTGAATACTTCCCCTCCCCCGAGCGTCCACATTAATTACAGGAAGGTTTTACTTATAAAAATAAAATCCACAATGAAACAACTTTACGACAACAGAAAGAAAAAAGCACTCTTACAAGCCATCCTTTTTCACAACGATTTTATTTCTCTATTTATGATCTCCCCATGCTGATTTTGCGTAATCTTGAAGCAGAAAAACTAAGCGCACCTGAAATATAGGCCAGTAGCGTTAAGTAAAGAGATAAAGGATGTATCATAGCGAAAGAATAATTAAGGAAATGCAGGATAATAACATCCTCTCGGCCAAAGCATTAGATCGGGCCGTCGCGGGTGTCCGTGATGCTGTTGAAGAACAGGTTGGCAAAATTGATGCAGGAATGACACGCCTGATAAATTATGGCTCATGTTTTACAACGGATTTCTATGATAAGTGCACAGAGCAGAAGGTTGAAGACCAACGCTTTTTTGCAGGTATCTATCACCTCCTCAAGAAAAAAGAAATTTTCACAGAAATGCTCGAGGCCTATTTTGAATTTGTTTTTGACGGCCGTGACTCTCGACAACTACAAAATATTAAGCGCATGCTGATGCAATTTAATATACATATCGCAACGAGTACATTAACCAGCAGAGCACTTGCAACTGGTGTTGCCATGACTGTATGCATGTCACTAAATGTCAGTCTGCCGCTTAGCCGCTTTGCTGGAAGCACGTTGGGGGCAGCAGCATCGATTACAGGCGTCTACAGTATCGTTCAGGAAGCTGCAGAGAGCGCAAACCGTTTGAAAATATTGCACCCAGATTATTACCAGGCCCTCTATATCCTTGAGCTTGAGATGATGTTCTTTCTTATTGAGGATAGATTTTTAAATGCGCGGGCTTTGCGGCAGCAATGGTTATCTGATAATGAAGTTGCGGATGTTATTTACAAACTGGTGAGGTTTCCATGATTAACTTTTTAAAGAGGCTGCTAAAAGTTGAAATGCAGCTCACATTCTGGTCATGGTTTCCTGGCATCATGACAATAATATTCTTTTTTTTCGCTGTTAACTTTTTTCCTGATTATATGATTTCTCTTACCATAGCTTTTTGGATTGCTATGGTTTGCTTAGCGTATTTTCTGTGGCCGCCAGTTAAGTAAATTTGCTTTGATATGTATTTAATCGCTTTGCTGGCTTTTTTCGACAAAAAGGACTTCACTATGTCAACACCCGCTCACCTGTGGCTCACTGATGAAAACGGCTCTCCTGTGAGCGGTGGCTGCTTGATACCCTCTCGCACCGGCTCCATAGAACTGAAATCGCTATCCCATAACGTCACCATTCCTGTCGACCCACACTGGGGAAAGCTCACTGCTACCCGAGTGCATTCACCCGTAGTAATACAAAAGGAATTTGATCAAACGACCCCCGTCCTTTTTCGTGCGCTCTGTGAAGGCCGCACCTTAAAGAAAGCTATGATAAGAATGTACCGCATCATCGATGCTGGTGTTGAGAGTGAATATTTCAATATCGTACTGGATAACGTAAAGATAACCACTATCTCACCCGTTTTACGCCCTGGCGGACAGGTCAGTACGCATCTTGAAAATATTGAACTGCGTTACGAGTCGATTACCTGGAAATATACCGAGGGTAATATTATTTATCGCGACACCTGGAATAATCTGGTCAGAGCATGAATAGCTGCGACACCTTCATCACTGTCCCCGCTATGCTGCGACAGCCACAACCCTCCCCCTACAGAATCCTCCGATTCTCCCCCTTCTCACCTCCCGCACTCGGAACTTTCTCACCCCATGTTCCTCTTAGCAAAACTGGCGCAGCAATGCATCGCGCGCAGGTTGAACATTAACGAGGGTAAAATGAATAAAACCACGCTAGGCACAATTTTGGGGATGGGGTTCAGCGCGCTGCTGCTGGCAGGCAGCGCATCGGCGACAAGCTGGCAGGATCAGCTGAGCAGCGCGGCGTCGCAGCTCAGCCAGCAGAACAACAGCAACACCAGTGCGACCAACAGTACCGCGCAGAACGGCGGACTGTCGCTCGGCTCGCTAACGGGCCTGCTGAACGGCGGCGACAAGGCGGTCAGCGCCAACAGCATGACCAACGCCGCAGGCGTGATGCAGTACTGCGTGCAGCACAACGTGGTGGATAACAACGTGAAGTCGGTGAAAGAGCAGGTACTGGACAAGCTCGGTCTGAGCACCCAGACGGCGCAGACCCAGAACACCGACTACCAGCAGGGCATCGCCGGCCTGCTTAACACCGGCAACGGCCAGCAGCTGAATCTGCAAAGCCTGAGCAACTCGCCGATGGGCGAGAAGCTGAAAACCAAAGCCTGCGACGTCGTATTGAAGCAGGGCAAAAAATACATCGGCATGTAATCCGCCGCTGTACGGGCGCGAGCTGTCCCTCGCGCCTCTCTCTTCCGCTGTCAGCCACTCCCCGTAATCCGGGTTCTGCATCATCCATGTTGCTGGGGTTGTTGTCTCATGCTACCCGCAGCGAAGTCGGATGAGAGAGTCTTAGTTACTGTCACATCGCTCACCAGCTGCGCGCCAGCCATATGCAGGGCGCGCGGTGGGTGCTGGCGGCGGCATTGGGTATAAAAAAGGCCCGTTAAAGCGGGCCTGTAGACAGATGTTATTTCTCTTCACGCGATCCACTCATAAAATAAAGAGTCAGATCCTTAAAAATTGATATTCCCCCATAGAAACAATACAAAACCACTAAGAATCTTGCTATTCCCGGCGGCAACCAGGCCAACCAGCCATTTTGAGGGAAAATATCAACTGAAGTCAGGATCATACCTGCTGTAAGAATCCCTGGAAGGGTGCAAGCAGATTTGATTCTTTTTTCTTTACCAGGTGCATTGTGCGCCATAATTATGCCCCGAACCGCCACCGTTGCCATTGCCATTGCCATTGCCGTTTGAAAAACACTGACCTGTCACGGCTCCTGTTAGCCCATTTTTTATTGCATTGGGCACTGAGGGGGCTCCAGAAAGAGCGCCAGCGATAATTCCAACTGCACAAGGGTTATCATGAAGAACAGAACCCAAATCCAGGCCACAAGAATTGGTTCCTACAAACCCACCACCTTGTCCGCCATAGCGAGTATGGCCGGTATAATTGTTAGGGTTGTTGAAGGACTCATAGTTACCACCCCCGTTGGCACCCGCAACGTTAACAAGCTGTGCTTTATTCAAAAGTTCCATATTCGAATCTCCTGATAATTATCCATCATGAAGGTAAGCAGCGCTGCGTGATTATCGTACTCACAGAGAGACATTCGGTCAAATAAAACGCAGGCATTTAAAAAGGCACAGTATTTATCTGAAATAAATAGGTTTTTCTCAAAAAACCCTCGGTAATTTCGCAAATATTCCAAACTGGATTAATTAACTTTATAAATTCACATAATAACGAGGCGTAAATCACATTATTTTCCACGCATGAAAAAATAATGTTAATCGTAACTATTTTTTCACAGCGACTTTTAAACACAGATAGTACGACGCGGAGAGGTCGCTGTGCTGAGATATTTAAATTAGTGGAGCCAGTAAGTCACCGTTAATAATTCGGTTGCTGGTGCCGGGTTACAGCTTATTCCTTCACGGCCCTAATGCCTCGCTACCCTTCTCGTCTCCTCCTCCACGCCCTGCAGCAGCGCTTGCTCATACAACCGAATATTGATGTAGCCAGTCACCAGCCCGTAGCGCTTCTGCGCCTGCATATACCCGCCGGAGAGCGGCGGCACGCGCAGCTGATGTCGCTGCCATACCTCCGCCAGCGCCACATCCGAAAGGCTGCGCCGCATAAAGGCAACAATAAATCTAATCGGCATGCTCTGCTCGCCTGTATGGGCGACTGATGAAGTTAAAAAAAGCCGCTCGCCAGCCATACGCAGGATGCGCGGTGAGTGCCGACGGCGGCTTTAGGTATAAAAAAGGCCCGTCGAGGCGGGCCTTGCTGATGAGTTATTTGTCTAAAAGTCTCATAAAATACATAGTGAGATCTTTTAAGATAGATATGCCACCATAAAAGCTAAGTAAGATTAAAAAGAATTTCGCAATACCACATGGGATAATCGCCATCCATTCATTCGGCAAAATATTTAGCGATGATAAAAATAACCCAGCTAAAAGTATCCCGGGTATAATGCAACTTTCTCTAATCTTTCTTTCTCTACCACGTGCATTGTCCGCCAATGTTATTGCTCCCTGAGCCGCCGCCATTACCATTCCCGTTTGAAAAACACCCGCCGGTAATTGCTCCTGCTAAACCACCTTTAATTGCGCTTGCCCAGTTACTTGAACCAGCAAAAATCCCAGTAGCAATGCTAATAACGCATTTATTCGCATCGATAAGTGAGCCTAGATCTAGACCAGCAGAATTTGTTCCTACAAACCCACCACCTTGTCCGCCATAGCGAGTATGGCCGGTATAATTGTTAGGGTTGTTGAAGGACTCATAGTTACCACCCCCATTGGCACCCGCAACGTTAACAAGCTGTGATTTATTCAAAAGTTCCATATTCGAATCTCCTGATAATTATCCATCATAAAGGTAAGCAGCGCTGCGTGATTATCGTACTCACAGATAGCCATGCGGTCAAATAGAACACAGGCGCGCATAAAGGCGCAGTATTTGTCTGAAAAAACTGGCGTTTTCTAAAAAAAATTCTGGTGTCTTTTAAAATATTCCAAATTAAATTAATAAATTTTTTAAACCCACATAATAATGAGGTGTAAATCACATTATTTTCCACGCATGAAAAAACAATGTTAATCGTCACTATTTTTTCACAGCGACTTTTAAACACAGATAGTACAACGCGGAGAAGTTACGGTGCTGGGATATTTGAATTAAAGGAGCCAGTAAGTCACCGTTAATAATTCGGCTGCTGGCGCCTGGCTACTGCTTATTTCTTCACGGCCCTAATACCCTGCTACCCTCCTCGTCTCCTCCTCCACCCCCTGCAGCAGCGCCAGCGCCTGCTCATACGACCGAATACTGGTATAGCCAATCACCAGCCCGTAGCGCTTCTGCGTCTGCACATACCAGCCGGAGAGCGGCAGCACGCGCAGCTGATGTCGCTGCCACACCTCCGCCAGCGCCACATCCTGAATGCCGCGCCGCAGAAAGGCGACGATATGCATGCCGCCGTCGCTGAGCTGATACTCAAACAGATCCGGGAAGCACGCCTGCAGCGCGTCGAGCATCATGCGGCGCCGCTGCTGGTAGAGAATGCGCATCTTTTTGATATGGCGGTAGAAGTGCCCTTCGCTGAGGAACTGCGCGAGGATTTTCTGCGGCAGCAGCGGCAGGCCGTTCTCCAGAATCTTGCCCAGCTCGCGAAAGCGCGCCAGCGTCGCTCTGGGCATCACCAGATAGCCGATGCGCATCGCGGGCATGATGGTTTTACTGAAGGTGCCGGTGTAGATCACCCGGTCGTGCGTATCGAGGCTTTTTAACGCCGGGATCACCTTGCGCGTGTAGTGAAACTCTCCGTCATAGTCATCCTCGATAATCCAGCTCGCGTTCTCCTGCGCCCACGCCAGCAGCTGATGCTTGCGCGGCAGCGACAGCGTTACCGCCAGCGGGCTCTGATGGGTAGGCGTCACCACCGCAAAGCGCGCGTCGGCGTGGTAGCGCAGCAGATGATCGACGTCGATCCCGTCGCGATCGACCGGCACATAGTGCAGGTTGGGCGCGATCCGCTTCAGCAGCTTCTGCCCGAAGAAGTAGCCGGGATCCTCAAACAGCACCTTGTCGCCCGCCTGCGCCAGCACCGCCAGGATCAGCCGCAGGTTGACGCGATAGCCGCTGGTGATAAAGATCTGCTCCGGCTGGCAGTCGAGCCCGCGCGAGATGTTGAGGTAGCTGGCGATCGCCTCGCGCAGCGGCGTATAGCCCATCACCGGCGGCATCAGCATCTCATCCGGCCGCAGGCTGCGCGCCGCTTTGCCGGAAATCAGCAGCCACTTCTTCAGCGGAAAGGCGTCCAGCGACGGAACGCCGAGCCGCATCTCGCCCTTGCTCTCCCGCTGCTCAATGCGCAGCGGCAGGTCGCTCTCCTCTGGCTGCCACGCTGGCTCCTCTCTGGTGACAGGCGTAAGCGCCGGGTTGACGCGCGTGCCCTTCGCGCCCTCGCTGACGAAGTAGCCCTCGCCGACAAGGATTTCATAAGCGGCCTCCACCGTTTTGCGCGCCACGCGCAGCTCGCTGGCCAGCACGCGGATCGCCGGCACGCGGTCGCCCGGCTTCAGCACGCCCGCCTGGATCTGCTGACGATAGCGCGCGTAAATCTCTCTGTATCCCACCGCGATGTCCTGCCTGTTTTCACGTTTTATGGCCCTTTTTACTCTGACATAGAAGGCTATGATGCCTCCAGTTTTTAACCGCTTTCCATTACCGTTCTGCAGGAGGAAACCCCCATGACGTTACGCATTAACCACTTCAAAACCGTCCCGGCGCTGGCGAATGCCCTCGGCGAGGCCTCACTGGCGCTACGCAAAACCTCGCTGGACGCCACGCTCAGGCATCTGATAGATGTCCGCGCCTCACAGCTCAACCACTGCGCGTTCTGCCTTGATATGCATGTGAAGGAGGCGAAGCTGGACGGCGAGCGCGAGCTGCGTCTGCATCACGTCGCCATCTGGCGCGAGTCGCCGCTGTTTAATGCGCGGGAGAAGGCGGCGCTGGCGCTGACCGAAGCCCTGACGCGCCTCGGCGAACAGGGCGTGAGCGAGGCGCTCTACGGCGAGCTGCGCGAGCACTTCTCCGAGGTGGAGATCAGCGAGCTGGCCTTTGCCATCGCGCTGATCAACAGCTGGAACCGCCTGCAGATCCTGTCGCAGATGGCGCCGGGCGCGCTCGACAGCGCCTACGGGCTGGACCGCGCTGAACTGCATTAATTTTAACGCCAGCAGCGCAGGCTGCTGGTTGCCCCATGTTTTTCTGCGCGCCCTGAAGCTATAGTGACGTTTTGCACTACAAAGGACAGCACGCATGAAAGGCATCAATATTGCGATTTACTTCGATCCCGATCTCATTTTCGCGACCGTGCACCAGCCGGACGGCAGCTATCTGAGCAAAAACTTTCAGTACGACGATGCGGTAATTGAAGAGATTTATCAGTGGCTGGAACAGTTTACCCCAAATCGCACCCATATCTGCCTGCTTGAGCACGACACTGCCGATATCCTCGCCGACGAACTGGTGGATAACGGCTATCACGTTCATCGCGTCAGCACCCACCTGATGCTGGAGTGGTTTACCTCCTCGCCGCCCGCCACGCCGGACGGTTCGCCGGTGCGCGCGCTGCTGCGCTATCTGGAGGAGGAGAAGCCGGAACAGTATGTGTCGCGCACGCCGCAGATCGAGGCGCTGCTCGATATGTTCGACGATCTCGACGCGCTGGAAGAGGTGGAAGAGGAAGATGACGAAGACAGCCTGCCGGATGACGTGCTGCGCCTGGTGAAGCAGAAGAAGATCACCGCGCTCGCCGCCGCGCAGAGCCTGATCCCGGAGCTGAGCGAACGCATCCGCGAGCACCTGATGCGCTATCCAGAGCTGATGACGCCCGAGCTGCTGGAAGATTTTTTCCCGGAGCTGCTGGAAGCGATGGAACGGCCTAAACACTAATCCCGCGACAGAAGAGGACGCATATGCAGGCGTTATTAGAAGCGGTGGGATTAGGGCTGATCGTGCTGCTGCCGCTCGCTAACCCGCTCACCACCGTGGCGCTGTTCCTTGGGCTGGCGGGCGAGATGAACTTCAGCGAGCGCAACCGTCAGGCGCTGCAGGCCTCCATCTATGTATTCGCCATTATGATGGTGGCCTGGTACGCGGGCAACGCGGTGCTCAATACCTTTGGCATCTCGATCCCCGGCCTGCGCATTGCGGGCGGGCTGATCGTCGCCTTTATCGGCTTTCGCATGCTGTTTCCCGCGCAGCCGGTCGGCCACTCGGTGGAGGCGCAGCACAAGCAGGATGAGCTGGATAACAGCAGCACGCATCAGGAGCCGGTCAATATCGCCTTTGTGCCGCTGGCGATGCCGAGCACTGCCGGTCCCGGCACCATCGCGATGATCATCAGCACCGCCTCCACGGTGAAAAGCGGCGTCGATTTTCCCGCGTGGGTGATTACCGCCGCGCCGCCGCTCACCTTTCTGCTGGTGGCGCTGATCCTGTGGGTCGCGCTGCGCAGTTCCGGCAGCATTATGAAGCTGGTGGGGAAAGGCGGCATCGAGGCGATTTCGCGCCTGATGGGCTTTTTGCTGGTCTGTATGGGCGTGCAGTTTGTGATTAACGGCGTGCTGGAAGTGGCGCATAACTTCCATTAAGGCCGATGTCGAAGAGCGCACATCAGGCGGTCAATATGTTCTATCAGGCAGCTAACAAACTTGAAACGCGGGTGACATGGCCCGAAGAGCAAAGCGTCCCGCGACAGGGATGTCGCGGGCCGAGCGGGCAAGGATGCGTAAAGCGCCTTTGCGATCGGGCCTTGTCACCTGCGTCTGCACATAACAGCCAACAAAAAAGGGCGCCGCGGCGCCCTTCTCTTACTTCTCAGCCGTCTGAAAGAAGACGCAGTGCCCTTTAGTCGTGCTTCAGCGACTTCCGCACATCCGCAACCTGATCCTTGCTCACCGCTGGCGCATTGTTGCTCCAGCCCTGACGGATAAAGGTCGCGAGCTGCGCCACTTCGTCGTCGCTCAGACGCTTGCCGAAGCCCGGCATCGCCAGCGTCGACGGCGCCTTCTCGGTAGAGGGCTGCTGCGCGCCTTCCAGGATAGTGTGGATCAGTCCGGTCGGATCCTTGGCGTTAACAATCGTCGCCTGATCCAGCTCCGGGAAAATCCCCGGCGCGCCCTTGCCGGTAACAAAGTGGCAGGCGCCGCAGTTGTCGATGTAAAGACGCTCGCCTTCGCTCAGGTTCTTCGCCGCCGTCAGCTTCGCTTCGGTCTGCTGCTGCGCCTGCACGTTGTAGGCCTGCAGCGGCGGATTGCCGCCCAGGAACTTCAGATAGGCCGCGACCGCTTTGAGATCGGCGTCGGTCATGTGCGAGCTGCTGTGCTCAATCACCGACTTCATCTCGCCGCCTACCGCCGCCTTATCGTTACGGCCGGTCTGCAGGTAATCGACGATCTCCTGCTCGCTCCAGCGCGGCAGACCGCGCAGCGACGGCACGTCCCAGTTATTCAGGCTGCCGCCCGCCAGGAACTTCTCATCGCCGCTGTCGAGCGCCTTCTCGTTCATGCCGAGGCCGCGCGGCGTGTGGCAGCTGCCGCAGTGGCCGAGGCTCTCGACGATATAGGCGCCGCGGTTAATCTCTTCAGAGGCACCGCCGATCGGCTGGAACGGCTTGTCGCTGGTGAACGCCCAGTTCCAGAAGCGCATGCCCCAGCGCTGGCTGAACGGAAAGCTCAGGCTGGTCTCCGGCGGCTGCTCGGCGCTCGGCTGCACGCCCTTCATGAAGTAGACATACAGCGCGTGCATATCTTCATCGCTGATTTTGGCGTAGTCCGGGTACGGCATCGCAGGATAGAGGCGCGAGCCGTCCGGCAGCACGCCTTTGCGCACCGCGTCGGAGAACTGCTGCTCGCTGTAGTTGCCGATGCCGTGCTCTTTGTCCGGCGTGATGTTGGTCGAATAGATGGTGCCAAGGTTCGACTCAATCGCCAGCCCGCCGGAATAGTCCGGCTTGCCCGCAACAGAGTGACAGGCCATACAGTCGCCGAGGCGCGACAGGTATTCGCCCTTCTTGATCAGCTGGGCCTCATCTTCCGCATGCGCCTGGCTCGCCATGCATCCCAGCAGCACGGCGTTGGCGAGTAACAATGATTTCAGTTTCATATGCTTATGCCTGTACCAGTGGACCGGGGTTCTTCAGATACTGTTCCTTGATCGCCTGCGCCGCCATCAGGGTAATCGCGCCGATGGTATCGGTCGGGTTCGCCTGGAAGTTCTGCGGGAAAGCGTTGCCGCCCGGTACAAACACGTTATGCACGTCCCAGCTCTGCAGATACTTGTTCAGCGCAGAGGTTTTCGGGTTGTCGCCCATTACCGCGCCGCCCACGTTGTGGGTGGAGACGTACTTGGTCAGGTCGAAGTTGGCGTCCATCGGCAGGAAGCTCATGCTCATGCTGTCCGGGTTCAGCTCTTTGCTGATATTGCCGACGATGCCTTTCAGGTACTGCTGCAGCTTGAGCTCGTTCTGTTTCCAGTTAAAGGTCATGCGCAGCAGCGGCTGGCCGCGGTGGTCGGTGTAGTTCGGATCGAGGTCAAGATAGACGTCGCGGTACGACTGGCAGGTCGTGGTAATGCTGATCTTCATGGAGTGGCCGTACCACTCTTCCAGACCCTCTTTGTAGCCCATGCCCCAGCTCGGCGTGCCTTTCGGCAGCGAGGTGGCAATCGGCGTGCCGGTGGCCTGCGAGCTGTGGATCTTCGCGCCGCCGAGGAAGCCGAGGCCCGGACCGTCGAAGTTGCCTGGCGAGATGTCGTTGAACATCTGGCCGGTGGCGCCTGCGGTGGCGTACGGGTTGAAGTTTTTATCCTTGAAGAACAGGGTCGCGCCGCCGTTCGACAGGAAGGCGTAGTTACGTCCAACCACGCCCTCTTCGGTGATCGGGTTGTACGGCTTGCCGATGCCGGAGAGCAGCATCAGACGCACGTTGTAGAGCTGGAAGCTGGAGAGCACGACAATTTTCGCCGGCTGGAACACTTCATTGCCGTCGACGTCGTAGTAGATCACGCCTTTGGCGGTCTTCTTGTCGTCATGCAGCACCACCTTCACCACTTCCGCGTGCACTTCGTAGGAGAAGTTCGGCATGCGCTTCAGCGCATCCATCACCGCAGTCTGCGGCGACGCTTTGGAGTAGTTCAGGCAGGGATACTTCGAGCAGTAGCCGCAGTAGTTGCAGGGGGCGATCTGGTTGCCGTACGGGTTTTTCCACGCGCGGGAGACGCACGCCGACGGGTTCGGGAACGGATGGTAGCCCAGCTTCGTCGCCGCCTCTTTAAACATCACGTTGTTCAGCGTGTCTTCCAGCGCCGGCAGCGGATAAGGCTCGGAGCGCGGGCCTTCGAACGGGTCGCCGCCTTCCAGAATCTGACCACGCAGGTTGCCGGTGGTGCCCGACTGGCCGCAGATCAGCTCAAACTTGTAGTAGTAGGGCTCGATCTCATCCCAGGTGAACGGGAAGTCCATCACGCGCATATCTTCCTGCAGGATGCCCGGCTTGTAGGCCTCGTCCACGTAGGTTTTCAGCTTGATGTCGGTCGGCGTCGGACGGATCAGAACCGCCGTCCAGTGCATGCCTGCGCCGCCCACGCCGGTGCCCGGCGCGAAGGCGCCCCATTTGCGGGTCGGCAGCGCGGTCTGGGTGGTGTCGTAACGCACGGTGACCGCCACCTCTTTCGGCGTGGCGAACACTTTGTTACGCACGTTATAGGCGTATTCGTCAGCCGGTTTCGGGTAGGCGAAATCGGGGTAGTCGCGCTCGCCGCCGCGCTCCAGGGCGCGCACTTCGAGGCCCGCCAGCGCCAGTTCGATGCTCATCAGCGAGCCGGCCCAGCCGAGGCCGCAAACGACGACGTCGACTTCTTTTTTAGTAATCTGTGCCATGATAATCCTGTCTCAAATACCTGATTCAACGCCGTTAAGCGCGTTCACCCAAAAGGCTGACCGGCCCCAGCGGATAAGGCACGTTGTGCTGCTTCACCCATTCGGTGAAGCTGGCGCGCGCGCCGGGGAAGCCGATGGCGATCCAGGCTTTCATGCCTTTATTACCGCCGTACATCGGATCCGCGAGATAGCCGTGCTTGGTATCAGAGAGCAGCTGGCTGAAGAACTGCGACGCTTTCAGATTGCCTTCGCCCAGCGCGGCGAAGTCGATGCCGTTCTTGTTGAGTTTGGTCAACACGTCATCTTTCTCTTCCAGCGTGAGCTGCTGGAACGGCTTGTTATAGGTAGTCTGCACCCACTGCGTCACCAGCTTGATCGCCGTGTGGTACATCTGCTGCGGCGTGAACGGAATCTGGTAGCCGAAGGTCGGATCGGCGTGGACGTTGAACGGGCCCTGCAGGTAGATCTCGTCGCCGAACTCGCTGGTCTGCAGCTGCTGGTCGATAAAGATCGGCACGTTGGTTTCCAGCGCGCCTGGCGCTTTGCCTTTGCCGCCTGCCGGGATCAGGCGATCGGTTGCGGCCAGAATAAACTGCCACTCGTCCGCGCTAAAAAAGCCCGGTTTATAATCGGCCAGATCCGGCGCGGCCATTTCTGCTGCCTGTGCGGCGGTCAGCCCTTTTAAAACCAGGTCACCTAGCGGCAATGCCAGTAGAGACCCGAGCAAAAACTTTCGTCTGGTGGTGGGTTTATCAAGAAGCATAGCGGCACGACTCTCACTTGCTGTAAAAGTAATATATTTGTTAAACACAAATCTTATCGGTCATTTCCGCGGCAATATTAGGGATATAGATATGTCTAAATGTAACAATAAAAGTAGAAATGTGTTTTAGTGAAAATTTATAATTGTGTTATTGGATGGTTACAGACGGGTAACGGGCTGTGAAGACAGGAATTTTGTTTAAAAATGCACAATTGATGGTTTATTGAACAGAAAATTTGTGCGCAGGACCATTTTTATTTGCGCTGCGTGACAGTTGCTAAAAATAATCAATCAAAAAAAATCATACTTCCATACAAGAGAACTATTCTCATCAGCAACAATATATTCACTTAATTACAGCAGCAATGACATATAGCGGAAAATGTGATCGCTCTTTTATCACGCGACTGTTTTAAGGCGGCGGCTGAATAAATGCATTCCCCTCATCCCCACCGCGCTAAAACAGTGAAAAGCGCGAAAAATAGCAGACGATCTTTTTATGCAAAGCTCATAACAAAGCGGCATTTTGACTCTGGCGCGCCGCGGATATAGTCGGTTTATCAACGACTCAGGATAAACTTCTATGCGACGCATTTTGCTTGTGATGTTAAGCGCGCTGGCCTTCGCGCCGATGGCGCACGCCGGGACGCCGAAAGATACGCTGGTTATCGCCGTGCCGCTCGACGGCATTATCAGTTTCGATCCGGCAGAGAGCTTTGAAACGGTCAGCAACAGCAGCCTGCGTAATGTTTACCAGACGCTGGCGGAGCCGAATAAAGACGATCCGCAAAAGCTGTCGCCGCTGCTGGCGCGCAGCTGGCAGCCGGGCGAAACGCCCCATAGCCTGATCTTCAACCTTAATCCCGATGCGCGCTTCGTCAGCGGCAATCCGGTGACCGCGCAGGATGTCATCTTCTCGCTGACGCGCGCGGTAAAGCTCAACAAAGCGCCCTCGTTTATTCTCGGCGAGTTCGGCTGGACGCCGGAGAATATCGACAGCCAGTTCACGGCGCTCAATGACCACCAGCTGGCGATCCGCTGGCCGGCGCAAATCGGCCAGGATCTTGCGCTGCGCCTGCTCACCGCGCCGGTCAGTTCAGTCGTCGACAGCAAAACCGCGCTGCAGCACGCCAGCAACAACGACACCGGCAACGGCTGGCTGAAGACCCACTCCGCGGGCAGCGGCGCGTTTTCTATCAAACAGTTTGTGCCGCTGCAGGCACTGGTGCTGGAGGCCAATCCGCACGCCGTACCGCAGCCGCACCTGAAGCGCGTGCTGCTGAAGGGCGTCGCCGATCCCGGCACCCGTCGTCTGCTGGTGCAGCAGGGCGACGTCGATGTCGCCTACCAGCTCGGCCCCGATCAGATCGCCGCGCTGAAGCGCGATGCCAACGTGCGTATCGACGCCTTCCCGTCGAGCCTGGTCTACTATCTCGGCTTCAACACCAAAAACGCCCAGCAGCCGGCGCTCGGCAACCCGGCGCTGTGGCAGGCGGCGCGCTGGCTGGTGGACTACGACAGCCTCGCCAACCAGCTGCTGAAAGGCCAGTACCGCATCCACCAGAGCTTCCTGCCGGACGGCTTTGACGGCGCGCTCAACACCACCCCGTTCCACTACGACGTCAGCAAGGCAAAGGCGATCCTGAAGGATGGCGGCATCGCCCCGGGCACCCATATCGCCCTGACGGTGGTAAACCAGCCGCCCTATATCGACGTGGCGCAGGCGCTGCAGGCGAGCTTCGCGAAAGCGGACGTTAATCTGGATATTCAGCCGGTGGCGGAGTCGGAGCTGTGGAGCAAAATGCGCGGTCGCGACTTCCAGTCCATCTTCATTTACTGGGGCGCGGACTATATCGACCCGAACACCAACGCCAGCGCCTTCGCCTATAACGTGCCGGGCGGCTCGAAAACCCTGGCGTGGCGCGTGGGCTGGGATATCCCGGCGCTGAGCGCCGAGACGCGCAAGGCGGCGGGCGAAAGCAATGCCGAGCAGCGCCGCGCGCTCTACACCCATTTGCAGACCGAGGTGCAGCAGAACTCGCCGTTCGTCACTATTCTGCAGGGCGCGCAGCAGGTGGCGGTGCGCAAGAATCTCAGCAACGTTAAGCAGGGCATCGGCGTCAGCATGCTGTTGCTGGACGAGGTGCAAAAATAACTCTCGTGGCGCGCGGGCATCGTTCCGCGCGCCAGCCTTAACGGCGCTTATATCGCACAGCCGTTTCAGCGCAATCCTCTCACTTTCCCCCGCCGCGCTTGCTATCCTTCAGACACTGTCCTTTGCCAGAGAGTGAACCTATGACCGCCCCGCTGCTTATTGCCCAGACGCCCGATGTGCAACTCCACCTTCTGCCCGCGATGGCGAACCGCCACGGGCTGATCACCGGCGCGACCGGCACCGGCAAAACCGTGACGCTGCAGAAGCTGGCTGAATCCTTCTCCGCCATCGGCGTGCCGGTGTTTATGGCGGACGTGAAAGGCGACCTGACCGGCATCGCGACAGAAGGCCAGCAGAGCGAGAAACTGCTGGCGCGGCTGGCGAAGATCGGCGTCACCGACTGGCAGCCGCAGCGCAGCCCGGTGATGCTGTGGGACGTTTTCGGCGAGCAGGGCCACCCGGTACGGGCCACCGTCTCCGACCTCGGCCCGCTGCTGCTGGCGCGCCTGCTGAATCTCAACGAGATCCAGAGCGGCGTGCTGCAGATTATCTTCCGCGTCGCCGACGATCAGGGACTGCTGCTGCTCGACTTCAAAGATCTGCGCGCGATGACGCAGTACATCGGCGACAACGCCAAAAGCTTCCAGACGCAGTACGGCAATATCAACAGCGCGTCGGTGGGCGCCATCCAGCGCGGGCTGCTGGCGCTGGAGCAGCAGGGCGCAGAGCACTTCTTCGGCGAGCCGATGCTCGATATCCGCGACCTGATGCGCGTCGACGCCGACGGCAAAGGCTTTATCAATATCCTGGCGGCGGACAAGCTCTACCAGCAGCCGAAGCTCTACGCCACCAGCCTGCTGTGGCTGCTGTCGGAGCTTTACGAGCATCTGCCGGAGGTGGGCGACCTGGAGAAGCCGAAGATGGTGTTCTTCTTCGACGAGGCGCACCTGCTGTTCAATGACGCGCCGCCGGTGCTGCTGGAGAAGGTGGAACAGGTGATGCGCCTGATCCGCTCAAAAGGGGTCGGCGTCTGGTTCGTTACCCAGAACCCCGCCGACGTGCCCGAGAGCGTGCTCGGCCAGCTCGGCAACCGCGTGCAGCACGCGCTGCGCGCCTTCACGCCGAAAGATCAGAAGGCGGTGAAGAGCGCCGCCGACACCCTGCGCGCCAACCCGGCTTTCAACACCGTTGAGGCGATTCAGGCGCTGGGCACCGGCGAAGCGCTGATCGCTTTCCTGGATGAAAAAGGCAGCCCGTCGGTGGTCGAGCGCGCGATGGTGATCGCGCCTGGCTCGCGCATGGGGCCGGTTACCCTCGACGAGCGCAACGGCCTGATTAACCACTCGCCGCTGGCGGGCAAATATGATGAGGAGGTCGACCGCGAATCCGCCTATGAGAAGCTGCAGCAGGGCGTGAAAGGCGCCAGCGAGCAGGCCAATGCGCCGCAGGCGAAAGGCAATCAGGTCGAGGTCGACGACAACATTCTTGGCGGGCTGAAAAAGGTGCTGTTCGGCCATACCGGCCCGCGCGGCGGCAAGCATGACGGCATCGTGCAGAGCGTGGCGAAGAGCGCCACGCGGCAGATCGCTAACCAGATCATTCGCGGCGTGCTCGGCAGCCTGCTGGGCGGGCGCCGTCGCTAAGGCGGTTTCCGCGGCGGTTTCGCCTCTGCTAAGCTGTGAGCATGGATAAATTACGCGAACTTAAACGGACTAAACGTCTGGCGCTCGGCCTGCTGCTGCTGGCCGCCGCCACCTTTATCACCACCCTTTTTCTGCCGCCCAACTTCTGGGTCAGCGGCGTGAAGGCGATCGCTGAAGCGGCGATGGTCGGCGCGCTGGCGGACTGGTTCGCCGTGGTCGCGCTGTTTCGCCGCGTGCCGGTGCCCTTTATCTCGCGCCATACGGCGATTATTCCGCGCAATAAAGATCGCATCGGCGACAACCTCGGCCGTTTCGTGCAGGAGAAGTTTCTGGATACCGACTCGCTGCTGGCGCTGATCCGCCGCCACGACCCAGCGCAGATGCTGGCGCAGTGGCTTAACGCGCCGGGCAATGCCGACCGCGTCGGGCGTCATATGTTGCAGGTGATGCGCGGCTTCCTCGATCTTACCGACGACGCGCGCATCCAGGCCTTTATGCGCCGCGCGGTGCATCGCGCCATCGACAAGGTCGATCTGTCGCAGACCAGCGCGGTGCTGCTGGAGAGCCTGACCAAAAACAACCGCCATCAGGAGCTGCTCGACGCGGCGATTGATCAACTGCTGCGCCTGATGCACAAGCCCGCCACGCGCGACTTTATCGCCCTGCAGATTGTGCGCTGGCTAAAGCGCGAGCACCCCATCAAGGCCAAAATGCTGCCGACCGACTGGCTGGGCGAGCACAGCGCCGAGCTGGTCGCCAACGCCGTGGATTCGGTGCTGGACGATGTGGCGGCCGATCAGGGCCATGAGCTGCGCCTCGGCTTTAACCGCGCGGTGGATCGGCTGATTGAGAAGCTGAAGCACGATCCCGAGATGGCGGCGCGCGCGGAGGAGATCAAGCGCTGGATTAAAGAGGACGCGTCGCTGAACCGCTATATCGGCGAGCTGTGGAACGACCTGCGCGCCTGGCTGAAAACCGATCTCAACAGTGACGACTCGCGCGTGCAGGAGAAGGTGCGTCAGGCGGCGCTCTGGCTGGGCGAGAACCTGGCGCGCGACGACGCGCTGCGCGCCTCGATGAACCGACATCTGGAGGAGGCCGCGCGCAGCGTCGCGCCGGAGTTCGCCGCCTTCCTGACGCGTCATATCAGCGATACGGTGAAGAGCTGGGACGCGCGCGATATGTCGCAGCAGATCGAGCTGAATATCGGCAAGGATCTGCAGTTTATCCGCATCAACGGCACGCTGGTGGGCGGCACCATCGGGCTGATCCTCTATCTGCTGTCGCAGCTGCCGGCGCTGTTGCCGCTGCTGGCGCGTTAACACCCCGCAAGGCGAAAAACAGAACCCGCTTGTTAAGGCGGGTTCTTTTATGGCGTTGATCGGTGTGGAGTACAGCTTAGGACGGTTACTGGTCGTCGAGGCGGTCTAATTCTTCTTCCGTCAGCCCGGTAGCCTGCAAGATGGTATCGCGCGGCAGCTGCATTTTCAGCAGGCTGCGCGCGACTTCCAGTTTGCCCTTTAGCTCACCTTCCTGCTTAAGCTGTTCTGCAATTGTCATCAGTGGGACCTCATGTTGCGGCATTCGTTGCGCCAGTTCGCGAACAAAGGCGCTGGCATCTGTGGTTTCGCCTGCCTGAATAATATAGTTTACCAGCGGGAGTGTTTGTGATGAAGATTTGTCCGCCTGCCAGGCTGCTACCAACAGGTCCATTATCTCTGCTAAATCGCGCTGGCGAATATGTTTTTGCAGCAGCGTCAGCGCCGCCACACGACGATGCTGCACGATTTCATCGTCAGGAATAACGGTGACGTCGACCAGCGGAAAAGCCTTGCCGTAAAGCGCGGCGGCCAGCGCCGGGTCGCTGAACCCGTCCAGCCAGCAGGTTGAATATGGATAAGGGCTGCGCTGACCGACGTAAAACAGCACTGGTATCACCAGCGGCAATCTCTTATGTCCGGCGTCGAGGTGGCGCTTCATCGCCGCCACCGCGTAGCGCAACAGCCGAAACGCCATCTGTTTGTCTGGCGTCGACTGATGCTCAATCAGCACCTGCACATAGCCGTCGTCGCCGCTGCGGGTTTTCATGCTGTAAAGTACATCGCTGAAGCAAGGGCGCAGATCATCCTCCACGAAAGAGCCGGAGGCCAGCCTGAGCGTGCTGAGGTCGCAGAGCGCAAGGAGTTGCGGCGGCAGGTGGATTTCCATAAAGTCGCGCGCCACGTCCGGCTGGCTGAGAAGCTGTCGGAAGACGGCGTCGTGCGGGGTCGGCGTACTCTTTTTCTTCTTCATCTTTCCTGACTCTGAAAAAACCTGCGCAGAGCCTGGCATAGCTGAAAAAGCGAGTCATTAGCGATACCGGTTAAGGCTACCGGTTTTCAGCGAGTTATAAGAGTGAGGCCGCAAATTGCGGCCTCATTTTTGCTTCTGGGTTGTTGCCCGGGCTTAACGCCGCTTAACCAGCAGGAACAGGCTAATGGCGAAGAAGGCGGCGCTGGGCAGGATCGCGCCCATTACCGGCGGCAGGCCGTAGACCAGGCTCAATGGGCCGAAGATCTGGTCGAGCACGTAGAAGAGGAAGCCGAAGCTGATGCCCGTCACCACGCGCACGCCCATCGACACGCTGCGCAGCGGCCCGAAGATAAACGACAGCGCCATCAGCATCATTACCGCCACCGACAGCGGCTGGAAAATCTTGCTCCACATATTGAGCCGGTAGCGTCCCGACTCCTGGCCGCTCTGCGTCAGGTATTTGCTGTAGTTATAAAGGCCGCGAATCGACAGCGCGTCGGGATCGAGCGCCACTACGCCCAGCTTGTCCGGCGTCAGGTTGGTTTTCCACTCGCCGCTCAGGCTTTGCGAACCGCTAATCTGCTTCGGATCGTTAAGGTCCGACTCATCCACCTGCGCCAGGTTCCAGCGCTTGTTCGCCTGGTCCCAGGTGGCGCTGGCGGCGTAGCGCACGCTCTTCAGACGACGGTCGTCGCTGAAGTTATAGATGCTGACGCCATCAAGCTGGTTATCGCCGCGCACGCGTTCGATATAGATAAAGTTGTTGCCATCCTTCGCCCACAGGCCGCTCTGCGTTGACACCAGCGCGCCGCCGTAAAGCTGGGTCGCGCGGTAGTTGCGCGCCATCTGCTCACCCGCCGGGGCGAGAAACTCGCCGATCGCCATGGTCAGCAGCACCAGCGGGATGGCGGTTTTCATCACCGACAGCGCCACCTGCATGCGGGTAAAGCCCGCCGCCTGCATCACCACCAGTTCGCTGCGCTGCGCCAGCGTGCCCAGGCCAAGCAGCGCGCCGAGCAGCGCCGCCATCGGGAAGAAGATCTCAATATCCTTCGGCACGCTGAGCAGCGTGTAGTAACCGGCAGCCAGCGCGGTATAGGCGCCCTGCCCGGTCTTGCGCAGCTGATCGACGAACTTGATGATGCCGGAGAGCGACACCAGCATGAACAGCGTCAGCATAATGGTATTGAAAATGGTTTTACCGATATACCGGTCGAGAACGCGAAACATCAGACGGAACCTCCGCGGCTGAAGCGGGCGCGCACGCGGCGCATCGGCACCGTATCCCACAGGTTAAGAGCCACCGCCAGCAGCAGATAGCTGATATTCACCACCCACATCCAGATCGCCGGATCGAGCCGCCCTTTCGCCGCATTCGACTTCAGCGAACTCTGCAGCAGGAAGAAAATCAGATAGAGCAGCATCGCGGGCAGCATTGACAGCACGCGTCCCTGACGCGGGTTGACCACGCTGAGCGGCACCACCATCAGCGCCATCACCAGCACCGCGAAGATCAGCGTAAAGCGCCAGTGCAGCTCGGCGCGAAATGCCGGCGTGTTGTTGCTGAGCAGCGTGTTGAGATCGGACTGCTCGGCGTCGTTTGGATCGAGCGTCGCCTCTTTATAACCGACTCGCGCCTGATAGTGGGTGAAGTCGGTGATACGGAAGTCGCGCAGCAGCGCCGTGCCTTCGAAGCGCGTGCCTTTATCCAGCGTCACTATCTGCGAGCCGTCTTTGCGCTGCTCCATATGGCCGCTGTCCGCCAGCACCACCGACGGTCGCGCGTTGCCTTTGGCGCGCAGCTGCGCCAGGAAGACGTTGCCGAACTGGTTGCCCTTAACGTTTTCGATAAACAGCACCGAACTGCCATCGCTGGAGCTCTGGAACTGGCCGGCCGCGAGCGCCGCCGCGCCAGGGTTGGCTTTAGCGTTTTGCGTCACCTCGTCCTGATAGCGCGAGGACCAGGGACCGAGCCAGATAACGTTGACCGCCGCCACGACGGAGGTGAGCAGCATCAGCACCATCGCCGCCTTCACCAGCACGCTTTTGCCTAATCCGCAGGCGTGCATCACGGTGATTTCGCTATCGGTATAGAGCTTGCCCAGGGTCATCAGGATCGCCAGGAACAGGCTCAACGGCAGAATAAGTTGTGCCATTTCAGGCACGCCAAGCCCTAACAGAGTCAGAACGAGATTTGTTGGGATTTCGCCGTCCACCGCAGCCCCTAAAATCCGCACTAACTTCTGACAAAAGAAGATAAGCAGCAGGATGAAAAGGATAGCCAGCTGGCTTTTGAGCGTCTCCCGAACCAGATATCTAATGATGATCACGCTTAGTACGCCTGTGATAACTTGTCTTTTTGCAGGAAAATCGCTAGTTTCAACGCTTATTAGCCATTTTTCTTCATCAATGGCCTGCGTCGCAGCTAAAATGGTATGACAAACGCGTCAGGGTGGTGAAAATTAACGCATTGCCACACTAAACGTAGTTCGAACGCTGATTACCCACAAAATATTTTACCTCTGTGGTATCAAGCGGACCATTCTAGCGACAGCCGCGGCCGTTGTCTTTAAGATTCAGGAGAGTGCATGGAGTTCAGTGTAAAAAGCGGAAGCCCGGAAAAACAGCGCAGCGCCTGCATTGTTGTCGGTGTTTTCGAGCCGCGTCGTCTGTCGCCGATCGCCGAGCAGTTAGACAAAATCAGCGATGGCTACATCAGCGCCCTGCTGCGCCGCGGCGAGCTGGAAGGCAAAGTGGGCCAGACCCTGCTGCTGCATCATGTACCTAATATCCTTTCCGAGCGCATTCTGCTGATTGGCTGCGGCAAAGAGCGCGAGCTGGACGAGCGCCAGTATAAGCAGGTGATTCAGAAGACCATCAATACGCTGAACGACACCGGCTCAATGGAAGCGGTCTGCTTTCTCACCGAGCTGCATGTAAAAAGCCGCAATACCTACTGGAAAGTGCGCCAGGCGGTCGAAACCTCCAAAGAAGCGCTTTACAACTTCGATCAGCTGAAAAGTAACAAAACCGAGCCGCGCCGTCCGCTGCGCAAGCTGGTGTTCAACGTGCCGACGCGCCGCGAACTCACCAGCGGCGAGCGCGCCATCCAGCACGGTCTGGCGGTCGCCGCGGGCGTGAAGGCGGCGAAAGATCTCGGCAATATGCCGCCAAACATCTGCAACGCCGCCTATCTCGCCTCGCAGGCGCGCCAGCTGGCGGACGCCTACAGCAAAAACGTCACCACCCGCGTTATCGGCGAACAGCAGATGAAAGAGCTGGGCATGAATGCCTATCTTGCGGTGGGTGCCGGATCGCAGAACGAGTCGCTGATGTCGGTCATTGAGTACAAAGGCAACCCGGACGCAGACGCGCGCCCTATCGTGCTGGTGGGCAAAGGGCTGACCTTCGACTCTGGCGGCATCTCCATCAAGCCGGCGGAATCGATGGATGAGATGAAGTACGACATGTGCGGCGCGGCGTCGGTCTACGGCGTAATGCGTATGGTGGCGGAGCTGAACCTGCCGCTTAACGTGGTCGGCGTGCTGGCGGGCTGCGAAAACATGCCGGACGGCCGCGCCATGCGTCCGGGCGATGTGCTGACCACCATGTCCGGCCAGACGGTGGAAGTGCTCAATACCGACGCGGAAGGTCGTCTGGTGCTGTGCGATACGCTGACCTACGTAGAGCGCTTCGATCCGGAAGTGGTGATCGACGTGGCAACCCTGACCGGCGCCTGCGTTATCGCCCTCGGCCACCACGTCAGCGGCTTGCTGTCGAACCACAATCCGCTGGCACACGAGCTGATTGGCGCGTCTGAGCAGTCCGGCGACCGCGCCTGGCGCCTGCCGATGGCGGACGAATATCATGAGCAGCTGGAGTCGAACTTCGCCGATATGGCGAATATCGGCGGCCGTCCCGGTGGCGCCATCACCGCCGCCTGCTTCCTGGCACGCTTTGCACGCAAATATAACTGGGCGCACCTGGATATCGCCGGCACCGCCTGGCGCTCCGGCAAAGCCAAAGGCGCAACCGGTCGTCCGGTGCCGATGCTGTCGCAGTTCCTGCTTAACCGCGCTGGCCTGAACGGCGACGACTAAGCTCCGCTGCGCGCCGCTCTCAGGGGCGGCGCGCATTGATGTATAGCAAACGCCATCTCCATCTCATCGGGAAGTGCTACCGCGCGCCTTAGCTGGTAATATCGACACCTCTCCCCCACAAGGCATTTCCATGAAAAACGCAACCTTCTACGTAATGGAAACGGACTCGCCCAGCGACGAGCTGAGCGCCATTGAGGCGCTGGTGTGCGATCTGGCGGAAACGCGCTGGCGGGCGGGCAAACGCATTTTGATCGCCTGCGAAGACGAACAGCAGGCGATTCGCCTTGACGAGGCGCTGTGGCAGCGCCCGGCTAACGCCTTCGTGCCGCACAATCTGGCGGGCGAGGGTCCACGCTACGGCGCGCCGGTCGAGCTCGCCTGGCCGCAGCGTCGCGGCAGCTCGCCGCGCGATTTGCTGATCAGCCTGCTGCCGCAGTTTGCAGATTTTGCTACTGCTTTCCATGAAGTGATAGACTTCGTACCCTACGAAGAGTCTCAGAAACAGCTGGCGCGCGACCGCTATAAAGCGTACCGCAGCGTTGGTTTCCAATTGAATACGGCCACGCCGCCGCAGCCGCAAACGACATAGCAGAAATGGAAAAAACATATAACCCGCAAGACATCGAGCAGCCGCTTTACGAGCACTGGGAAGAGCAAGGCTATTTCAAGCCTAACGGCGATACCAGCCAGGAAAGCTTCTGCATAATGATCCCGCCGCCGAACGTCACCGGCAGCCTGCACATGGGTCACGCCTTCCAGCAGACCATCATGGACACCATGATCCGCTATCAGCGCATGCAGGGGAAAAACACGCTGTGGCAGGTCGGCACCGACCATGCGGGCATCGCCACCCAGATGGTGGTAGAGCGCAAGATCGCCGCCGAAGAGGGCAAAACGCGTCAGGACTACGGCCGCGACGCCTTTATCGACAAGATCTGGCAGTGGAAGGCGGAATCAGGCGGCACCATTACCCGCCAGATGCGCCGCCTCGGCAACTCCGTGGACTGGGAGCGCGAGCGCTTCACCATGGATGACGGCCTCTCCAACGCGGTGAAAGAGGTGTTTGTTCGCCTGCATAAAGAGAACCTGATCTATCGCGGTAAACGCCTGGTGAACTGGGATCCGAAACTGCGCACCGCGATTTCCGATCTGGAAGTGGAAAACCGCGAGAGCAAAGGTTCGATGTGGCATATCCGCTATCCGCTGGCGGACGGCGTGAAAACCGCCGAAGGCAAAGATTATCTGGTGGTGGCCACCACGCGTCCGGAAACCCTGCTGGGCGATACCGGCGTGGCGGTCAACCCGGAAGACCCGCGCTACAAAGATCTAATCGGCAAAGAGGTGATCCTGCCGCTGGTGAACCGTCGCATTCCCATCGTGGGCGACGAGCATGCGGACATGGAGAAAGGCACCGGCTGCGTGAAAATCACGCCGGCACACGACTTCAACGACTATGAAGTTGGTCGTCGCCACAAGCTGCCGATGATCAACATCCTGACCTTTGACGGCGATATCCGCGAGCGCGCCCAGGTGTACGACACCAACGGCGAAGTCAGCGACGCCTGCTCGGATGAGATCCCGGCAGCGTTCCAGAAGATGGAGCGCTTCGCCGCGCGTAAGGCGATTGTCGCCGCCGTGGACGAACTGGGCCTGCTGGATGAGATCAAACCGCACGACCTGACGGTGCCTTACGGCGATCGCGGCGGCGTGGTTATCGAGCCGATGCTGACCGACCAGTGGTACGTGCGTACCGCGCCGCTGGCGAAAGTCGCGGTCGAGGCGGTTGAGAACGGCGATATCCAGTTCGTGCCGAAGCAGTATGAAAACATGTACTTCTCCTGGATGCGCGACATTCAGGACTGGTGCATTTCGCGCCAGCTCTGGTGGGGCCACCGTATCCCGGCCTGGTATGACAACGATGGCAACGTCTATGTCGGCCGCAGCGAAGAAGAAGTGCGCAGCGAAAACAACCTGGGCGCGGACGTGGCGCTGCGTCAGGACGAAGACGTGCTCGACACCTGGTTCTCCTCTGGCCTCTGGACCTTCTCGACCCTTGGCTGGCCGGAGAACACCGAGGCGCTGCGCCAGTTCCACCCGACCAGCGTGCTGGTGAGCGGCTTCGACATTATCTTCTTCTGGATCGCCCGCATGATCATGCTGACCATGCACTTCCTCAAAGATGAAGACGGCAAGCCGCAGGTGCCGTTCAAGACCGTTTATATGACCGGTCTGATCCGCGACGAAGAAGGCCAGAAGATGTCGAAATCCAAAGGCAACGTTATCGATCCGCTGGATATGGTTGACGGCATCTCGCTGGACGATCTGCTGGAGAAGCGCACCGGCAACATGATGCAGCCGCAGCTGGCAGAGAAGATCCGCAAGCGCACCGAGAAGCAGTTCCCGGACGGCATTGAGCCATCAGGCACCGACGCGCTGCGCTTTACCCTGGCGGCGCTCGCCTCAACCGGCCGCGACATCAACTGGGATATGAAGCGTCTTGAAGGCTACCGCAACTTCTGCAACAAGCTGTGGAACGCCAGCCGCTTCGTGCTGATGAACACCGAAGATCAGGATTGCGGTCAGAACGGCGGCGAGATGACGCTGTCGCTGGCGGATCGCTGGATCCTCGCCGAGTTCAACAACACGGTGAAAGCGTACCGCGAGGCGCTGGACAGCTACCGTTTCGATATCGCCGCCAATATTCTCTATGACTTCACCTGGAACCAGTTCTGCGACTGGTACCTGGAGCTGACCAAGCCGGTGATGAACAACGGCAGCGAAGCGGAGCTGCGCGGCACGCGCAACACGCTGGTGACGGTGCTGGAAGCGCTGCTGCGTCTTGCCCATCCGATCATTCCGTTTATCACCGAGACCATCTGGCAGCGCGTGAAGGGGCTGAAGAACATCAGCGACGATACCATTATGCTGCAGCCTTTCCCGCAGTACGACGCGGCGAAAGTGGATGCGGAAGCGATGGCGGACATCGAATGGATGAAGCAGGCGATTGTCGCGGTGCGTAATATCCGCGCCGAAATGAATATCGCCCTGAGCAAGCCGCTCGACGTGCTGCTGCGCGACTGCTCTCCTGCGGCACTGCGCCGTGTGGAAGCGAACCGCACCTTCCTGTCGCGCCTGGCGCGCCTGGAAAGCCTGACCATCCTGCCAGCGGGCGAGAAAGGCCCGGTTTCGGTGACGAAAATTATCGAAGGCGCCGAGCTGCTGATCCCGATGGCGGGACTGGTAGACAAGGCGGCGGAGCTGGATCGTCTGGCGAAAGAGCTGGGCAAGCTCGACGTCGAAATCGAGAAGATTCAGGTCAAGCTGGCGAACGAAGGCTTTGTTTCCCGCGCGCCGGAAGCGGTGGTAGCGAAAGAGCGCGAGCGCGTTGCCGAGCTGGAGCAATCGAAGGCGAAACTGATTGAACAGCAGGCGGTGATTGCGGCGCTCTGATTCAACGCCGCGTCTGTAGAAAAACCCTGCGTTTCGGCGCGGGGTTTTTTATTGGCTACTTATTGAGTTGAACAGAAACCAGCCGCACCATCCATATGGCAGAGGTGCGGGCGATTTTGATTTAGGGTTTAAAAAATCAGTTTAATCGGGCAGCGATTCAAGTAAAACTCTCAACGCCTCGCCTGCTCTCACCTGATCGCTTTTCGCTATCAAACAAAACTGACTCAGCTTATTGACTGCAAGTTTAGACTCCTGGTCGGTTTTCCAGAGTAAACCATTATGCTCCAGAGCCTTTTGCCTTAATGCTTTCAACGATGAAGGACACACAAGCAAGACATCGCCATTGGAAAAGACTTCGATTCCTTTAACAAGGCGGATATTACCCTCATCCCATTTCCGCGATTCCCCCCACCGATCTTCGGGAAAATAGTATGCAGGGAATTGTTCTGCGTTAAAGGCAAAAACCTTTGTTTGCCAGGAAGACATTCCGACCAACTCGATTCCTCGCTGGTTGATCTGAATAAGTAGCGCGGAAAAAACACCAAAAACAACAATAAGCACGGCTGGCGCCAATGCCAGCGTTGGATTTACAGGCTGCACCTGAGAAGGCTTTATTTTAAAAACACCAATAAGCGCCGGCATAAAAAGAAGAATGTACAACACGACAACAATAGCATATTGCACCAACAAACTTTCGCCAGAAAAATATATCCTTGAGCCAGTCAGGATATAAAGCGGCACAATTGAAAAAAAGGCAATTAGCAGTGACAAAAAGCAGTAGAAGATGTTTATTACCGCTGCACTGGCCTTGAACCTCTCACATCTAAACCAGATTGATAAAGCACGATCCATTTTATTTTTACGCTCATGCATACGCTGCAATCGAACAATAAAAACTCTCAGGTATCTTTGCCTTTTATTATTAATCATGAAGTTACAGAGCACATGGCTAACAAGCGCTGTAAAAGAAGTAATATACAACAACTCCATGTTTATTTTTTCTTTCAGGAAAAGCACTGTCACCGCAGTGATGACTGCCACTAAAGCAGTTGCAGCAGCACATCCTTCGCTATAATAAACGTTAAGCCGTTCCCTGAGACTTCGTTTCTTTTTGTCCTTAATGGGACTTTTTAGCCCCGTTAAAGCACAAAGCGCAGATGGCATAACAAACATAAAAGATGTCGCGACAAAAAACACCAGAGAACATATTAATATCGCCAGGCTTCCTGCAACATTGCCGATAATAAAGGGAAAGAAATCTACGCGGCCGATCCACTGAAAGTAAGCCCAGACGTTTATAAAACCCATTACAATAAAAAGAACAGATAAGTTTTTATAGTTTTTAAATAACCAGCGTAATGCTGCCATTCTATGCCTCCATGCATTATCAGCTATATTGCTTTTCCCCAACGATAATGCTATTTCTGGTGAATGTCTAACCGATTTTAACCACGCTATTTCGCCATGATCCCTGATACTCAGCCGTCACTTAAGCTGCGCCCTATCAGCGCTGCCGACAATCCCTATATCGCCCAGGTTATCCGCACCGTTTCGGCAGAGTTCGGCCTGACCGCCGACAAAGGCTATACCGTGGCCGATCCGCAGCTCGACAGCCTGTATGAACTCTACAGCGCCGAGCACAGCGCCTACTGGATTGTGGAGCATCAGGGGAAAGTGGCAGGCGGCGGCGGCATCGCCCCACTCGCCTGCAGCGCGCCCGATATCTGCGAGCTGCAGAAAATGTATTTTCTGCCGGAAGTACGCGGTTTCGGCGTGGCGCGCGAGCTGGCGCTGCGCGCGATGGAGCATGCGCGCCAGCGCGGCTTCCGCCGCTGCTACCTGGAAACCACCGGCAGCCTGACGCGCGCCATTAAGCTCTATGAGTCGCTGGGCTTTGCGCGCATCGACGATGCGCTCGGCTGCACCGGACACGGCGACTGCGAAGTGCGCATGCTGCGTAGGTTATAGGCCGCGCTCAACGTAACTCATGTCATTGACCGACTCGATTAGGAACGTTCCGCTATCGTTATAGCGCAGCCGGGTAATGCTGACGTTCTTCAGCGGCTGATTTAGCGACGTATCGCCGAGCGCTTGCAACAGCGTCGCGATGGCCATGCCATGGGTAACAACTAACACATTGCCGCCGCCCTGCCGCTGAGCCTGCTGCGCAATGTTGGTCATACTGTCGAGCATGCGTTTCGCTACCTGTTGATAGCTTTCCGCTTCTCCTGCGGATTTAATGCCTTTCAGAGACGGCGTGCCGGACGCTTCCGCTTGATGGATAGCATCAATAACCCCGCCCATATGGATTTTGCCAGCGCTATAGGCGCTTAGCAGCGCCGCGCCCGAAGCGTAACCTGCCTGGTGGGCCGCGCCATTTAGCATGTTCTCATCCAGATCGCCTTCATAAAGCCCAAAACAGACTTCGCGTAAGCCTTTATGCTCTTTTAGCGGCAGCGGCGTTTTCCATTGCTTCATAACAAGCTGCGCGGTTTCTCGTGCCCTGCCCGCATCGCTGGACCAGACCGCGACAAAATCGATCGATTTTAAGCCTCTTCCCAGTTTCTCCGCTACCGCCGCGCCGGCCGGCGTGAGCGGCGTATCCGCCCACCCCTGTGCGCGATGCACGGTATTGAACATCGTTTTCCCGTGTCTGGTCACGTAGAGTATGACATCAGCAGCGCAGGCTTCGCCCAGGCTGATACCGACCAGAATGAAAAGCAGTAGCGCCCTCGCTGTTTTTCTCATGTTTCTCTCCTTAACGTAACAGATTAAATTTATACTCAATTGCGATCTCGCCAGAAAGGTTGTGAGAGCGCATATATTTTCCATGCGCATCAAGAAGCGGCGTCTCTTTATTGTTTTTATAAGACCAGCCGTAACCAAAAAGCGTAAATACTGAAAGATTTTTAAGTGAAGGAACAGGTTCAACAACGCGGTTGATGAACGAAACTTCGCCCGTACGCACACGGTTATTGCGATAGCCAAACTGGCCGTAGTTAATTTGCACGCCGCTGTAAACGCCTTTGAATATTTCATATTGCGTGAATGAGACCAGCGCCAGCTCTTTATCACGGGTGTAATCCTTGCCAGCAGAGGTTAGCGAAATAAAACGACCGCGGGTATTTTTGGTTAACGGCCGAGCGTAATAGCCTGTGGCATCCTTTTTGGATGCCGACGTCCACGCTGCAGCGAATTTCTGCGTCCAGTCACCCTGCCTCCATTCCGCCTCGCCCAAATAGTGCCAGGCATGCTCGTCAAACGATCTTTTGCTGGCAGACATGCGTTTGTATTTTTCCAGTCCCTGACTGCCGTAAATTTGCGATGAAAAGCGCAGGTGCGGAGAAAGGGCATAGCTGGCTTCGATAACGTGACGTCGCTGATACGCTTCCGCTTCGCCAAAAGCGTAGGCGAGCCGTCCGCGCTCGCCTTTATAGCTCAATGCGCCAGTATAAATTGCTGCTATTCGCTGGTTGTCCTGCGTTTGCAGCGCAAGACTGTGAGGAGAGTCATGGCGAATGCCTTTGGTGACATACGCCATATCAAGCCGGATATCCAGCCAGTTCAGCGCGCCGCTGTAGCCGAAATAGCTGTTGCGCGACAGGCGGTCAGTGGTAGTCAACACGCCGACATTTTTCAGTTCCTGCCAGCCTGCTTTCGCCTCGACCCCACGCTTTTTATCTCCCTGCTTTATTTTCAGATAGCGCTGACCAAACTTGCTAAAGCCGTGGGCTTCGGCTTTCCGCCTGTCACCGCCGCTGTCATAGAGCAATCCACGCGTCGCAAAATAGTCGCTGGCAGCAAGCCTTATCGCCCGCGTATAGGTAGCATCGAAGCCCAGCCAGCCCCCCAGGTAGCCAGAACGGAAATCCAGGCTTGCCGCCTGCCCCCAGGCGTTATGGACGGCAGTAGGCTGCGCTTCGTTTTCTTTGAGATATTTCCACTGATTGCGCAGCCTCAAATCGAGCTGGGAATCGCGCATAAGGCTATTTTCTGAGACAGAAAAGGGCGCCTGATTATTATTCGCCTGCAACAGCGACGATTGTAAAAAAAATGGAATCATTAATAAGAAATACTCTTTCCTTTTCATTTTTTTGCTCCATCCCTTAAAGGCTTATCAGCAAATTCGGCAGTCTGGACAAAGGCGATAAAAATTAATACCGCCGTGCCAGATGCAAAAAAAACCCAATCCACAGCGCCTCTATTACGAGAGCCATGAATCAGGTTTTGCTTGAAAATAACAATCCTAAATCAGCAGGAGAAATATACTCGCTTAAAAAAGAAAAAAACAAAAAAAGCGCCTGCTCTGTGAATCGCTGCACAAAATAAGCGCTATTTAAAAAAACAAACAGGCATTTTTATCGGAGAATGTAAACCGTTCGTTTTAATGGCAAATGAAAATACAGATTAAATAAAAGGGCTAAAAATTGTTATCACACTTACTTTCATCTCAGAAGGCGCCGCGGATAAACGGCGCCCTAAAAAAGCGCCGTTGCTTAACTCTTCCATGCGGGCACGCCGCTGTGAAAGCGCAGCTCCGCGTCCGGCTCGCTAATCAGCTTCGCCTCCGCTTCGCCAATCGCCCGCACGCGCGGCGCGATATCCTTCGGCGAGATCTGCGCCGCCAGGGCTAAATAGTCCTGATAGTGGCGCGCTTCAGAACGCAGCAGCGAGATGTAGAACTTCTCCAGCTCCGCATCCAGCCAGGGCGCCAGGCTGGCGAAACGCTCGCAGGAGCGCGCCTCGATATAGGCGCCGCAGATCAGCTTGTCCACCAGCGTATCGGGCTCGTGCGTGGTGATCTCCCGTAGCAGCCCTTTGGCGTAGCGGCTGGAGGTGATCTTTTTATAGGGCAAGCCGCGCGCCTGCATAATCTCCCATACCTGATAGAAGTGGTGCAGCTCCTCTTTAATCAGCAGCACCATCTTCTCCACCAGATCGTCCGCCCAGGGCAGCTCGTTGCGCACGATGATGCTTTTAGAGAGGCTTTTATGCGCCTGAATAAACTGGCTGTCGGGCTGCTCGCGGAAAATAAAATCTTCGTAGGGCTTCAGCCAGGCGAGAATCGCCTCGCCGCTCGGCTTGTCGGCGACATATTTGCGGATCAGCCAGGTGGCGGTCTGTGCCGCTTTCAGTTCGCAAACCAGATGGTCGGTCAGCAGCAGCGTCAGGTTTTCCGGTTTGCGCGCCTCGTCAATCCAGGCTTGCGGCGTGCGGCAGAGTAAAAAATGATAGATGGGCTCAAGCAGCGGTGCGTAGTTCATGTCGGTTCAAAAGGCAGGATGCGGGAAGGCGGAGCGCGCGGCTCCGCCAGGGGAAATCAGTGGCGCACGCCGGTATCTTCGTCACCGTCGATAATGTCGCCATCTTCGTCGTCATCTTCATCTTCGGCGTCGGGATCTTCGAAGTAAGTGCCCCAGCCGTCGTAGTCGACGTTGTATTTGCCCACCAGATTGACCAGCTGCTCAACCTGCGCGTCGATCAGCTCTGGCTTCAGCGCCGACTCGCTGAGGATATCGACGCACATCACCGTGGTGCCGTCCTCCAGCTCCAGCTCTTCGGGCTCGGTCACTTCATAACCCAGCTTGAACGCGTCGACGGCCGCTTTTTCCAGCGAGTCGAAGTTGTTGCAGGAGAGATGATGTTCAATGGTATAGAGCGCATCCGGATCGCTGCCGTCTTCCAGCAGCTCATCAATGATCAGGCGTGTCTCTTCACGCTGCTCTTCCAGCAATGCTTCATATGCCATGGCAAATTCCCCTCAGTGTTCGGCAATAAACAACTATTTTCCCACACTGCCCGGCGCGCCACTACTCAAAACGGAAAGTTTCTTTACGCTGGGGTTGAAAATGAATATTCATACGTTTAGATTGAATTTTCATTCAATCAGAATGGCTGTACTGGAGCCCGTTATGAGTCACCTTTTTCAACGCCACTTCCTTCGGCTGCTCGATTTTAGCCCGGCCGATATCACCTCCCTGCTCGACCTCGCCGCTGAATTAAAACGCGCTAAAAAAAACGGTAGCGAAACCCCGCGCCTGAAGGGCAAAAACATCGCGCTCATCTTCGAAAAAGACTCGACCCGTACCCGATGCTCTTTCGAAGTTGCCGCATATGACCAGGGCGCCCGTGTCACTTATCTCGGCCCGAGCGGCAGCCAGATCGGCCACAAAGAGTCGATGAAAGATACCGCCCGCGTGCTGGGCCGCATGTATGACGGCATCCAGTATCGCGGCTACGGCCAGGCGCTGGTGGAGACGCTGGCGGAATTCGCCGGCGTGCCGGTGTGGAACGGCCTTACCACGGAATTCCACCCTACCCAGCTGCTGGCAGATCTGCTCACTATGCAGGAGCATCTGCCGGGCAAGGCGCTGAGCGAGATGACGCTGGTCTATGTCGGCGACGCCCGCAATAACATGGGCAACAGCATGCTGGAGGCGGCGGCGGTAACCGGCCTGGATCTGCGCCTGGTGGCGCCGAAAGCGTGCTGGCCGGAAGCCGATCTGGTTGAAACCTGCCGCCAGGCGGCGCAGCAAACCGGCGGCAGCATCACCCTGACCGAGGATATCGCCGCAGGCGTCAGGGGCGCGGACTTTATCTATACCGACGTCTGGGTGTCGATGGGCGAGGCGAAAGCGGTATGGGAAGAGCGTATCGCGCTGCTGCGCAACTATCAGGTCAATCAGGCGATGCTGCAGCTGACCGGCAACCCGCAGGTGAAGTTCCTGCACTGTCTGCCGGCGTTTCATGACGATCAGACCACGCTGGGCCGTCAGATGGCCGAGCAGTACGGGCTGCACGGCGGCATGGAGGTGAGCAACGAGGTTTTCGAATCGGAGCACAGCATCGTGTTCGACCAGGCGGAAAATCGTATGCACACCATTAAAGCGGTCATGGTGGCGACGCTGAGCCAGGCATAGCCGCTCAGCCAGCCGCTCCGCAAACGTTTTCCCTTGATGCAAAACGCCGGACGGGTATAATGCGCCCCAATTTGCCGGAGGAAGCATGCAACAGCGCAGCGCACACATTCACGCGACATCACGCCTGAACGCAGGCGGCGCCCCTGTTTTTTCCGTCATCAACCCGATCGTAAAAATAGCCCCTTAATCAGGGGCTTTTTTTTGTCCGCAATTCGGCAGCGCAGAGAGGCGAACTATGGCTAACCCGTTATATCGCAAACATATTATTTCTATTAACGATCTCAGCCGCGACGAACTGGAGCTGGTGCTGCACACCGCCGCGCAGCTGAAAGCCAATCCGCAGCCGGAGCGGCTGAAGCACAAGGTGATCGCCAGCTGCTTCTTTGAAGCCTCGACGCGCACGCGCCTGTCGTTTGAAACGGCAATCCACCGGCTGGGCGCATCAGTGGTGGGTTTCGCCGACGGCAGCAACACCTCGCTCGGCAAAAAGGGCGAAACCCTGGCGGATACGATTTCCGTTATCGGCACCTACGTTGACGCCATCGTGATGCGTCATCCGCAAGAGGGCGCGGCGCGGCTTGCCACGGAATTTTCCGGCGGCGTACCGATCCTTAATGCCGGAGATGGCGCCAATCAGCATCCTACCCAGACGCTGCTGGATCTTTTTACCATTCGCGAAACCCAGAGCCGCCTGGACAACCTGAGCATCGCCATGGTCGGCGACCTGAAATATGGCCGCACGGTGCACTCCCTGACGCAGGCGCTGGCGAAGTTCGACGGTAACCGCTTCTACTTTATCGCGCCCGACGCGCTGGCGATGCCCGCCTATATCACCGATACGCTGGACGAGCGCGGCATCGTCTGGTCGCGCCACGACAGCATCGAAGCGGTGATCCCGCACGCCGATATTCTCTATATGACCCGCGTGCAGAAAGAGCGTCTCGACCCGTCGGAATACGCTAACGTCAAGGCGCAGTTTATTCTGCGCGCGGCGGATCTGGCTGGCGCGCGCGACAACATGAAAGTGCTGCATCCGCTGCCGCGCGTTGACGAGATCGCCACCGACGTGGATAAAACGCCCTACGCCTGGTATTTCCAGCAGGCGGGCAACGGCATCTTCGCGCGTCAGGCTCTGCTGGCGCTGGTACTCAACAGCGAACAGGATCTGTAAGGAGCCATCGCCATGACACATGACAATAAACTGCAGGTAGAAGCGATCAAGCGCGGCACGGTCATTGACCATATTCCGGCGCAGGTCGGTTTTAAGCTGCTGTCACTGTTTCGCCTCACCGAAACCGACCAGCGCATCACCATCGGCCTTAATCTCCCCTCGGGCGAGCTGGGGCGCAAAGATCTGATCAAGATCGAGAACACCTTCCTTACCGAGGATCAGATCAACCAGCTGGCGGTTTATGCGCCGCACGCCACGGTAAACCGCATCGACGACTATGAAGTGGTGGCGAAAATTGCGCCGACCTTGCCGGAGCGCATTGAGCGCGTGCTGACCTGCCCCAACGGCAACTGCATCAGCCGCAGCGAGCCGGTCTTCTCCAGCTTTGCGGTGAAAAAGCGCGACGCAGAGGTGCTGCTGACCTGCAAATATTGCGAGAAAGCCTTTGCGCACCACGTGGTGCTCGGTCACTGGTAATCGATCTGCTCGTCCCTATAATGGGGCGATGTTTCTCACCAGCGGCGGCCTGCTGCCGCTGCGTCACCCTTAAGGAGCAAGTATGTCTCGCGAAATCAGTACGGAAAAAGCGCCAGCGGCGATCGGTCCCTATGTGCAGGGCGTGGATCTGGGCAGCATGATCATCACTTCTGGCCAGATCCCGGTGGATCCGGCGACCGGCACGGTGCCAGACGCGATCGACGCCCAGGCGCGTCAGTCGCTGGAAAATGTGAAAGCGATCGTCGAAGCGGCTGGCCTGCAGGTCGGCGACATCGTGAAAACCACGGTTTTCGTTAAAGACCTTAACGACTTCGCGACCGTCAACGCCACCTATGAAGCCTTCTTCACCGAGCATAAGGCCAGCTTCCCGGCGCGCTCCTGCGTGGAAGTGGCGCGTCTGCCGAAAGACGTGAAGATCGAGATCGAAGCGATCGCCCTGCGCCGCTAAGGATCTGCTGCGCGCTGCGCCCGCGGCGCGCCTCCCCTCTCCCTCCGTTTGCTCCTCTGCCTGGCTTTGCGCCACGACCCGAACTTCTTTGTTTCAGGTCAAAACCGTAGCGATTATATTCTCCTGACATCCATATATAGTGGTTAAAATCCTTCAGGACACAACATGTAGCGAATGAAGGGGGAGAGTATGGCAAAGGTAGTGGTGAAGCGCGACGGCTGTCGCTCAGCGTTTGACGCGGCGCGAATCGAGGCGGCGGTCGCTGCTGCGGCGCGCGCGGCGCAGGTTGAGGATGCATCCTGGTGCGCGACGGTAGCGCAACGCGTTAGCGAAAAACTGGCCGATCGTGCTGAAGTGGATATCCGCGATATTCAGTTCGCGGTCGAAGAGACGCTCATGAGCGGCCCCTGGCCCCAGCTGGCGCGCGCCTATATCGAATATCGTCACGATCGCGACGTGGCGCGCGAGCAGCGCGGCAAGCTGCACCACGCCATTCGCGGCCTGGTCGATCAGACTAACGCCGCGCTGCTGAACGAAAACGCCAATAAAGACAGCAAGGTGATCCCGACGCAGCGCGACCTGCTGGCGGGCATCGTGGCGAAACACTATGCGCAGCAGCAGCTGCTGCCGCGCGATGTGGTCCAGGCGCACGAGCGCGGCGAGATCCACTATCACGATCTCGACTACTCCCCTTTCTTTCCCATGTTCAACTGTATGCTGATCGATCTCAAAGGCATGCTCACCAACGGCTTTAAGATGGGCAACGCCGAGATCGAGCCGCCGAAGTCGATCGCCACCGCCACGGCGGTCACCGCGCAAATTATCGCGCAGGTCGCCAGCCATATTTACGGTGGCACCACCATCAACCGCATCGACGAGGTGCTGGCGCCCTTTGTCGAGCTGAGCATGGAAAAGCATCGCGCTATCGCCGCCGAATGGCAGATTGCCGACGTCGAAGCCTACGCGCGGGCACGCACCGAGAAAGAGTGCTACGACGCCTTTCAGTCGCTGGAGTACGAGGTCAACACGCTGCACACCGCCAACGGCCAGACGCCGTTCGTCACCTTCGGCTTCGGGCTAGGCACCAGCTGGGCGGCGCGGCTTATCCAGCAGTCGATCCTGCGCAACCGTATTGCCGGGCTGGGCAAAAACCACAAAACCGCCGTCTTTCCCAAGCTGGTGTTCGCGATTCGCGAAGGGCTCAATCGCCGTCCGGGCGATATCAACTACGATATCAAACAGCTGGCGCTGGAGTGCGCCAGCAAGCGCATGTATCCCGACATTCTTAACTACGACCAGGTAGTAAAAGTTACCGGCTCCTTTAAAACGCCGATGGGCTGCCGCAGCTTTCTCGGCGTCTATGAGGAAAACGGCGTCGAAATTCACGACGGCCGCAACAATCTGGGCGTCATCAGCCTCAATCTGCCGCGCATCGCGCTGGAGGCACAAGGCGACGAGGCGCGCTTCTGGAGGCTGCTCGACGAGCGGCTGGCGCTGGCGAAGCGCGCGCTGATGACCCGTATCGCCCGCCTGGAAAAAACCAAAGCGCGCGTGGCGCCGATCCTCTACATGGAGGGCGCCTGCGGCGTACGGCTCAACGCCGATGACGAGGTGGGGCCGATTTTCCGCAACGGGCGCGCCTCGCTGTCGCTGGGCTATATCGGCCTGCATGAAACCCTGAACGCGCTGAGCGGCGGCGCGCGCCATCCCTATGACGATCCCGCGCTGCGCGCCAAAGGAATCGAGATTGTCTCGCGCCTGCGCGCCGCAACCGACGCCTGGAAAGCGGAAACCGGCTACGGCTTCAGCCTCTACAGCACCCCGAGCGAAAACCTCTGCGACCGCTTCTGCCGCCTCGACGCCGCGCAGTTTGGCGTGGTGCCTGGCGTCACCGATAAAGGCTACTACACCAACAGCTTCCACCTCGACGTGGAGAAGAAGGTCAACCCTTACGACAAGATCGACTTTGAAGCGCCCTACCCGCCGCTGGCGAACGGCGGCTTCATCTGTTACGGCGAATACCCCAACGTGCAGCGTAACCTCAAGGCGCTCGAGGATGTCTGGGACTACAGCTACCATCGCGTGCCCTATTACGGCACCAATACGCCGATCGACGAATGCTATGAGTGCGGCTTTACCGGCGAGTTCAGCTGCACCAGCCGCGGCTTTACCTGCCCGAACTGTGGCAACCACGATCCGGCGCGCGTGTCGGTAACGCGCCGCGTCTGCGGCTATCTCGGCAGCCCCGATGCGCGCCCGTTCAACGCCGGCAAGCAGGAGGAGGTGCAGCGACGCGTTAAACATCTGGAGAGCGGACCGCTGGGATGATGCATTTTCATCGCTACTACGATGTCGATATCGTTAACGGCCCCGGCACGCGCTGCACGCTGTTCGTGGCTGGCTGCGAGCATCAGTGCCGCGGTTGCTATAACCAGAGCACCTGGCGGCTCGACTCCGGCACGCCTTTCACCCTGGATCACGAAGAGCGCCTGATCGCCGATCTGCAGGACAGGCGCATTCGGCGCCAGGGACTGTCGCTGAGCGGCGGCGATCCGCTGCATCCGCACAATGTGCCGCATATCCGTCGGCTGGTGAAACGGGTGCGCGCCGAGTGTCCTGGAAAAGATATCTGGCTCTGGACCGGCTATCAGCGCGCCGGGCTCAGCTGCGCCCAGCGCGAGGTGCTGAGCTATATCGACGTGCTGATTGACGGGCGCTTCAATGAGGCGGAAAAAGATGCGACGCTGCTGTGGCGCGGCAGCCGCAACCAGATTATCTGGGACCTGAGCAAAGAGCGCGGCTAACGCGGGATTTGCCCCGACTCAATAATCTCGACGCGGTCGCCGCCTGGCTGAAAGGCGCAGGCGTGCATGCATTTCGCCACCGCCAGCGCAGAAACCGAACGCCAGTTACCGGGCAGCATGCTGAACAGCGGCGCCATCAGGCTTTCGCCGGTACGTTTGCGCGTGCGCTCGCCCAGCAGCAGCGAAGGCCGCACCAGCGTCAGACGTGGCCAGCCCTGATGACGCAGCGCCGTCTCCATCTCGCCTTTGACCCGGTTATAGAAAAAGGGTGAATGACGGTTCGCGCCGTGCGCGCTGACCGCCACCATCTGCTTCGCCCCCAGCCGCAGCCCGTTCAGGCCGGTATCCACCACCAGCGTATAGTCGACGTGCAGAAACGCCGCTTTGCTGCCCGCCTCTTTGCGCGTGGTGCCGAGGCAGCAAAATACGCTGTCGATAGCGACGTTGAGTGGGCGCAGCACGTCGGTCAGGTCCGCCTCCACCAGATTGACCACCTTATTCATCGGCGGCAGCGGACGGCGCGTCGGCGCGATGATTTCGTCAACGCGCGCATCCGCCACCAGCAGGCGCAGCAGATGCGCGCCCACCAGGCCCGTCGCGCCGGTTACCAATACACGATGCATCTCGCCTCCCGCTAACCTGTTGCCATTACTCTGAAATATAGTCAGCTTTTACCGCACGGCTTGCATTTTCAGCATAAACAACCAGGCTTAACCTGTTCATCAGGAGAGCGCATCGTGCGCAAACCATCATGAGGAGGGGAAAAATGAGCAAGAAGATTGCGGTGTTGATTACCGACGAATTTGAAGACTCAGAGTTCACCTCGCCGGCCGACGCCTACAAACAGGCGGGCTTCGAGGTGGTGACCATTGAGAAAGAGGCGGGCAAAACCGTCACCGGCAAACAGGGCGAAGCGCAGGTGAAAATCGACCGCGCCATCGACGAGGTCAGCCCGGCCGAGTTTGACGCGCTGCTGCTGCCAGGCGGCCACTCGCCTGATTCGCTGCGCAGCGACGACCGCTTCGTCGCCTTTACCAAAGAGTTCGTCGCCAGCGGCAAACCGATTTTCGCTATCTGCCACGGTCCGCAGCTGCTAATCAGCGCCAACGGCGTGCGCGGCCGCAAGATGACCTGCGTGAAGGCGATCGCTATCGATTTGCGCAATGCCGGCGCGGACTTCTATGACGAAGAGGTGATTGTGGATGACGATCGTCTCGTCACCAGCCGTACGCCAGACGATCTGCCCGCCTTTAACCGCGAGTCGCTGCGTATACTACAGGCGTCGTAATGCCGGTTTCCCTTTCCCTCAGGGGAAAGGGATTTCATTTTCTTCCCGCCGCCAGCTGATTTTTTTACCAAATCCCAGCGCGTTATCGGTCATCTTGACCTCCTCCAGCTGAATCTCCCACAGCGGCGCAGAGACTTTGCGCGCCACCGGAAAACGTTTTTGATACGCCTTGCGCGCCTGCGCTTCCGCGTCGCCGTCGAGCAGCGTGATATGGCCGCGATACTGCACGCCTTTAATCAGCAGCACGGTTTTCGGCTGGCCGTTCACCGTGCCCGCGACCTGCGGATTCGCCTGCAGCAGCGCCCCATGGCGCGTGTCGGGTGCGGTCATCAGCCAGAACGCCATACGCGCCTCGTTAAAGACGTAGAAGCAGTTGGCACACCAGAGATCGCCGTCAGACTGGCAGCAAAGAGAGAGGACATGCTGTTTTTTCAGGTAACGCACCAGATGAGAATGGTCAGACACGTTCTGTTGCTCCGTGCAAAGATCGCCGGATAGCCGCCGCGCCGCTGGCGCGCTACACTGCCCGGCAGTAAAGATTCAGGGATGCAGATTATGAATGAGGGCTGGCAGCTCTATATCGTCCAGACCGCCGCTGGGGCGCTCTACACCGGCATCACCACCGACGTAACGCGGCGCGTCGAACAGCATGCAGCCGGACGCGGCGCGCGCGCGCTGCGCGGCAGAGGCCCGCTGGCGCTGGTGTATCGCTGCGACGCTGGCGACCGCGCCGCGGCGTCGCGGCTGGAGTACCAGGTTAAACAGCTCAGCCGCCAGCAGAAGCTGCGGCTGGTGGCGCAGCAGCCAGACTGCCTCGCCAGCTGGCTTACGCAAGCCGGTTAAAGGGCTCGGCAAAATCGATCTCGCCTTCCGCGCCGACAAAAGCGTCATCCGCCAGGCGATAAACCTGAAACGCCGCTTCGGCGCCCGGCCAGCGGCAGCGTAATCCGTGGCGCGCGGCAGGCTCAAAGCCGAAGCGATTGTAATAAGCGGGATCCCCCACCACCACCACCGCGCCATAGCCAAACTCATTCAGCGTATCCAGCCCGGCGTAGATCAGCTGCTCGCCGATTTTCTGGCCGCGTACGCTTTCGTCTACTGCCAGCGGCGCCAGGCCAACCCAGTTGCGGTCTTCGCCCTGCAAGGTTACCGGGCTGAACGCGGCGTAGCCCAGCACCTGGCCTTCGTCGTCCGTCGCCACCACGCCCAGCGTCAGCAGCCCGTCTTCCCGAAGCTGCTGAACCAGCTCGGCTTCCGCTTCGGTCTTAAAGCTGCGTCTTAACAAACTGTCGATGCTTGCCGCATCCACCCCTATTTCTGTGCGAATTAACATACACTCTCCGCGCGCGCCTGTGCGGCCTTCGCGTCCTGTTTCATTCCCGCTTCGACAAACGCAGCCAGCTGCTGCAGTCCCGTGCGCAACGCCGTGGGCATGGCCTCAAGTTCCAGAGCATCCATCAGGTTTTTTACCTCTAGTCCCAGCTCCGTGTCGCCTTCAATCAGCAGACGACGCTGGAAAAACAGCATATCCGGATCCGCTTTACGGGCGGCGACCAGCAGCAGATCGTTAGCATTGCCGCGAAACCAGACGTCCGCCTCGGCATGCTGTACGACCCTGAGCTGGCCCTCTTCAATGGTGGTAATCCAGCGTAAACCCACATCCGCGATCTCAATACCCAGATGACGCGCCTGCAGAAAGTCTAACTCACCTTCCGCCAAAGCATGACGAAATTGCCAGTTCAGGAGTTGTTGCAGAAAGGCTTTTTTTAACGGGAACGGGGTTAGAGAAACAGGTAAGGCAAGGAATTTTGGGCCTTTTTTTACTAACTCAGCGCGTAACTGTTGAAACACCGTCGTCTCTCCCTTCAGAAAATTTTAGGTATATTGCCACATCCGCCGCCGCACGCTGCAGCCGAGATCAATAAATTCACCGCCACGCTGCGCAAATTTTCCGCTATCCGTCGCGTCAACTGGCGAATCACTGCCCCAAATCAACATTTCCCTCCAGCCGCTTGCCTAGACTCGTCGCCTTATCCTGTCGACGAGGGATCACTATGGAACTGCTGTGTCCGGCCGGTAATCTGCCCGCCGTGCGTTCAGCGGTGGAGAATGGCGCCGATGCGGTGTATGTCGGATTAAAAGATGACACCAACGCGCGCCACTTCGCCGGGCTGAACTTTACCGACAAGAAGCTGATGGAAGCGGCGCGCTATCTGCATCAGCATCGCCGTAAATTACATGTCGCCATTAATACCTTCGCTCATCCTGACGGTATGGGCCGCTGGCAACGCGCCATCGACGTGGCGGCGCAGAACGGCGCGGACGCGCTGATCCTTGCCGATATCGCGACGCTGGAGTACGCCGCACAGCGCTACCCCGAGGTTGAACGCCATCTGTCGGTGCAGGCCTCCGCCACCAACCTGGAAGCGGTGCGCTTCTATCATCGTCACTTCGCGCTGAGCCGCGTGGTGCTGCCGCGCGTGCTGTCTCTGCATCAGGTGAAACAGCTGGCGCGCGAGACGCCGGTGCCGCTCGAGGTATTCGCCTTCGGCAGCCTCTGCATTATGGCGGAAGGCCGCTGCTATCTCTCTTCGTGGCTGACCGGCGAATCGCCCAACAGCGCGGGCGCCTGTTCGCCGGCGAAGTTCGTGCGCTGGCAGCAAACGCCCAGCGGCATGGAGTCGCGGCTTAACGACGTGCTGATTGACCGCTACGCGCCGGATGAGAGCGCTGGCTATCCCACCCTGTGCAAAGGCCGCTATCAGGTCGACGGGCAGCGCTACCACGTGCTGGAGGAGCCCACCAGCCTCAATACCCTGACGCTGCTGCCGGAGCTGCTGCGCGCGGGCGTCGCCTCGGTGAAGATCGAAGGACGTCAGCGCAGCCCGGCCTATGTCGCGCAGGTGGCGCGCGTCTGGCGACAGGCGATCGATCGCTGCAGGCGCGAGCCGGGAAACTTTGCCGTCACCGAGGCCTGGACGGCGGCGCTTGATGAGCTCTCCGAAGGCTCGCAGACCACGCTTGGCGCTTACCACCGTGAATGGCAATAAGGAGAAGAGAATGCAATACGCAATCGGTCCGGTGCTGTGGTACTGGCCGACAGAGCAGCTGGCGAGCTTTTACCAGCAGGCGGCGAGCAGCAGCGCGGATATCATCTACCTCGGTGAAGCGGTGTGCAGCAAACGGCGCGCCACCTCGTATCAGCGCTGGATGGAAATGGCGCGCGAGCTGGCGGCCAGCGGCAAGCAGGTCGTACTGAGCACGCTGGCGCTGCTGCAGTCGCCTTCGGAGCTGAAAGAGCTGAAGCGCTACGTCGATAACGGCGAGTTTCTCATTGAGGCCAACGACGTCGGCACGGTGAATATGGCGGCCGAGCGCGGTCTTCCCTTTGTCGCCGGGCCAACGCTTAACGTCTATAACGTCGAAACCCTGCACCTGCTGGTAAAAGAAGGAATGACGCGCTGGTGCATGCCGGTGGAGATGTCGCGCGACTGGCTGCTGCAGCTGCTGCAGCAGAGCGAGGAGCGCAACATCCGCAGCCGGTTCGAAGTCGAGGTGCTGGGCTACGGCTATCTGCCGCTGGCGCTCTCGGCGCGCTGCTTTACCGCCCGCGCCGAACATCGCGCCAAAGACGACTGCCAGACCTGCTGCATCAACTACCCTAACGGACGCCGCGTCCACTCGCAGGAAGGTCAGCAGGTATTTGTGCTGAACGGTATTCAGACCATGAGCGGCTACTGCTACAACCTCGGCAACGACCTGGCTGGCATGCGCGGCTGGGTCGATATTCTGCGTCTGTCGCCGCAAAGCACCGCGACGCTGGATGAGATTGCCCGCTTCCGCGCTAATGAAGAGGGGCTGTCGCCGTTAATGATGGCCAACAGCAATGACTGCAACGGCTACTGGCGTAAAGTGGCCGGCATGAGGCTGCTGACATCCTGAAAGGCACATACAGGCTAGCCGCCTGCCTTTGTTAGCAGTTTTAATATGGGCATTATTACGCAATACTGGTCGGTGCAGGTTAATCATCACCTGCGCCATACCCAACTGGAGTGCCCATGTCTGATAAAAAACCCCTTCGTCTTTCCGTGCTGGATCTGGCGCCGATTCCACAGGGTTCTACCCCGCGCGATGCCTTTCATACCTCGCTGGCGCTGGCGCGTCAGGCGGAAGCGTTGGGCTATGAACGTTACTGGCTGGCCGAGCACCATAATATGACCGGCATCGCCAGCGCGGCGACCTCGGTGCTGATCGGCTATCTGGCGGCCAACACCACGACGCTGCATCTGGGATCGGGCGGCATTATGCTGCCAAACCATGCGCCGCTGGTAATCGCCGAACAGTTCGGCACCCTGGCGTCGCTCTATCCCGGCCGCATCGATTTAGGCCTCGGCCGCGCGCCGGGCTCCGACCAGCGCACCATGATGGCGCTGCGTCGCCACCTCTCCAGCATCCATGCGGACACCTTCCCGGATGATGTTCAGGAGCTGCTTAACTGGTTCGACGCTGACGAAGATGCGCAGCCGCCGGTTCAGCCTGTGCCTGGCCTGGGCATGAAGATCCCGGTCTGGCTGCTTGGCTCCAGCCTCTACAGCGCACAGCTCTCGGCGCAGCTCGGCCTGCCATTCGCCTTTGCGTCGCACTTCGCGCCCGATCAGCTGTTCCAGGCGCTGCATCTCTATCGTGAAAAATTCCAGCCTTCGGCGCGTCTGGACAAGCCGTACGCCATGGTCTGCATCAACGTTGTCGCCGCCGACAGCGAGCGCGACGCGCGTTTCCTGTTTACCTCGCAGCAGCAGCAGTTTATCAACCTGCGCCGCGGCAAGCCGGGCCCGCTGCCTGCGCCGGTGGAAAACATGGATAATCTGTGGTCGCCGTCGGAACAGTATGGCGTGCAGCAGGCGCTGAGCATGTCGCTGGTGGGCGATGCCGATAAAGTGCGTCACGGCCTGGCCGGGCTGATGCGCGAGACTCAGGCGGACGAGATTATGGTCAACGGCCAAATTTTCGATACTGAGGCACGTCTGCGCTCCTTCGCCATTGCGATGGAAGCGGCCCGCTCGCTGTAAACGCTTCTGCGGTGGGCGCTACGCTTCCGGCCCCACCGCCAGCTGGCGCACGTCGCGCGCGGGAGATCGGCCGTAAAAACGGCTGTACTCCCGGCTGAACTGCGACGCGCTCTGGTATCCCACGCGATAGCCCGCCGTTCCGGCATCCAGCTTCTCTATCATCATCAGCCGTCGCGCCTCGTTGAGACGCAGCTGCTTCTGATACTGCATCGGCGTCATTGCGGTGACCGCTTTGAAATGATGGTGCAGCGAAGAGGCGCTCATGCCGACGCTGCTGGCAAGCCAGCCGATTTTCAGCGGCTGTTGAAAATTCTCCCGCAGCCAGCGCGCCGCGCGCGCCACCTTGTTGCCCGGCCGCTCCGCCAGCGCCATATTGAGGATGCGGCCCCCTTCCGGACCGGTCAGCAGACGATAGAAGATCTCCTGCTCGATAAGCGGCGCCAGCGCGGCGATATCCTGCGGCTGATCCAGCAGGCGAATCAGACGGATAACCGCATCCACTAGCAGCGGCGACACTTTGTGTGCCGCGATGCCGCGCTCGGTGCGCGCTTCCACCAGCGGCGAAGTGAGCGGAAACGTTTCGAGATAGCGCATCAGTCTCTCTTCGTTTATTGCGATGCCGATGCCAAGGTTCGGCTTCTCAGGCGTGGCGACCGTGACGCAGGAGCGTACCGGCATATCCATCGTCACCAGCAGCAGATCGCCGGGGCCGTAATGAATGATCTCCTCCCCCATCCGCAGCGCTTTTCCGCCCTGCGCCACCAGCGCAAAGCTGGCCCATTGCGCATGATAGGTCGGTTCGGACGGCCGGGAGCTACGGCCGAAAAAGAGAAAATCAATCGCACTGTCGTGACGGCCATCGTCGGCCGCATGACGCGCGATAAGCTGCGCCAGAAGCGCCAGCTGCGCCGGTTCCGCCATATCCTCTCCTTAATCTCCGCGAGTGAGCTGTGGCTGATATGTTACCCGAAGCGGTAACGAACGCAGCCGCCTCGCCGCCAGATTTGCAGGATCGTGCAAGAGACTTGCAGGATTGCGCTACCGCCCATTCGGCCTGAAAGCGCATATTTTGCACACGCATACGCAGGTGGAGAGACAAAATGAAAGCACTTGACGGAAAAATTGCGCTGGTGACGGGCGCCTCAAAGGGCATTGGCGCAGCGATTGCTACGGCGTTCGCTGCAGCTGGCGCGCGCGTAGTGGTCAACTACCGCCAGGATGAGGTGGGCGCGGCAGATGTGGTGAGCGACATTCGCACCCTGGGCAGCGAAGGGCTGGCGGTGCAGGCAGATATTTCCCGCGAAGCGGACGTCGAGCAGCTGTTCGACACCACGCTGGCCTGCTTTGGTGCGCCCGATATTGTGGTCAATAACGCCGGTCAGTTCCATCACGGCGAGTTTAGCGCCCTGAGCCTGCTGGAGATGCAGCAGCAGCTTAACGTGAATCTGCTGGGTACGCTGCTGGTTTGCCAGCAGGCGGCGCGGCGTTTTCCGCCGCACGGCGGCTGCATCATCAATCTCAGCGCGCTCAACAGCCAGCAGAGCACGCCGGGCTCTGTGCTCTGGGCGACCACCAAAGGCGCGATCGATACGCTGACGCAGGGGCTGGCGCGCGAGCTGGGCCCGCGCAATATTCGCGTTAACGCGCTGGCGCCGGGCATCATTATGACGGAAGGGCTGCTCTCCGCGAAGAAGCTCAATCCGCAGCTCAAGGCGCAGTTACTGGCGGCGACGCCGCTTGGGCGTTTCGGCCTGCCGGAAGATGTGGCGCAGGTGGCGCTGTTTCTCGCCTCGGAAGAGGCGGCCTATATCAGCGGCGAGCGTGTGCTGATTGCGGGCGGCGCGTAAGGCAAAAAAAAGGGAAGCCCGGAGGCTTCCCTTTTTATCAATCAGCGAGGCTGATTAGAACTCGCGACGACGCGGCGCTGCAGCAGCGCCTTCTTCGCGACGCGGACCGCGACCGCCTTCACGGTTGAAGCTGCGTCCGCCTTCACGACGCTCGGAAGAGAAACGACGTCCGCCTTCGCGACCACCTTCACGGTTGCCGCCGCCACGACGCTCGCCGCCGAAATCACGGCCGCCGCCGCGGCGTTCGCCGCGCGCTTCGCTCTGCTGCTGCGCATCGCCCAGCAGCTGCATATTCATCGGTTTATTGAGAATACGCGTGCGGGTGAAGTGCTGCAGGATATCGCCCGGCATGCCTTTCGGCAGCTCGATAGTTGAGTGGGTGCCGAACAGCTTGATGTTGCCGATGTAGCGGCTGCTGATGTCGCCTTCGTTGGCGATAGCGCCGACGATGTGACGCACTTCAACGCCGTCATCACGGCCCACTTCAATGCGGTAGAGTTCCATTTCGCCAACGTCGCGACGTTCGCGACGCGGACGATCGCCGCCTTCACGGTTGTCACGCGGGCTGCGACGGTCATCACGACGGTCGTCACGATCGCGGAACTCACGACGCTGCGGACGCGGCGCGTCCGGCTGGACGATCAGCGGGCGTTCGCCCTGCGCCATTTTCAGCAGCGCGGCGGCCAGCGTTTCCATATCCAGCTCGTCCTGCGGAGAGAGTTTCTCCAGCAGCGCACGATACTGGTCCAGATCGCTGCTTTCCAGCTGCTGCTGTACGCGTGCGGCGAATTTCTCCAGACGACGGGTGCTCAGCAGTTCGGCATTCGGCAGTTCCACTTCTGGAATGGTCAGCTTCATGGTGCGCTCAATGTTGCGCAGCAGACGACGCTCGCGGTTCTCGACGAACAGCAGTGCGCGACCCGCACGACCGGCACGGCCGGTACGACCGATACGGTGAACGTAAGACTCAGCGTCCAGCGGAATATCGTAGTTAACGACCAGGCTGATGCGTTCCACATCGAGACCACGCGCCGCAACGTCGGTAGCGATCAGGATATCGAGGCGACCATCTTTCAGGCGCTCCAGGGTCTGCTCACGCAGTGCCTGGTTCATATCGCCGTTCAGCGCGGCGCTGTTGTAGCCGTTGCGCTCCAGCGCTTCAGCCACTTCCAGCGTCGCGTTTTTGGTACGCACAAAGATAATAGCGGCATCAAAATCTTCCGCTTCCAGGAAACGCACCAGCGCGTCGGTTTTACGACCGTACGCCGTCCAGTAAGACTGGCTGATGTCCGGGCGCGTGGTAACGCTAGACTGGATGCGCACTTCCTGCGGATCTTTCATGAAACGTTTGGTGATGCGGCGGATCGCTTCCGGCATGGTCGCTGAGAACAGCGCGGTCTGATGACCTTCCGGGATCTGCGCCATGATGGTTTCAACGTCTTCGATGAAGCCCATACGTAGCATTTCATCAGCTTCGTCCAGCACCAGGCCACGCAGGTTAGAGAGATCCAGCGTGCCGCGTTTCAGGTGGTCGAGCAGACGACCCGGGGTGCCGACTACGATTTGCGGGCCCTGACGCAGCGCGCGCAGCTGCACGTCATAACGCTGGCCGCCGTAAAGGGCCACAACGTTGACACCACGCATATGTTTAGAGAATTCGGTCATCGCTTCGGCAACCTGAACCGCCAGCTCGCGGGTCGGCGCCAGCACCAGGATCTGCGGTGCGCGAAGAGAAGGATCAATGTTGTTTAACAGCGGCAGCGAGAACGCTGCGGTTTTACCACTGCCGGTCTGCGCCATGCCCAGTACGTCACGGCCCGCCAGCAGGTGAGGAATACACTCAGCCTGGATCGGAGAAGGCTTAACATAGCCCATGCCGTTCAGTGATTCGAGGATGTCGGCGTTCAGGCCCAGGTCAGCAAAAGTGGTTTGGATATCAGTCATGTAGTACACGTGCCTCTTAGATTGCGGCGGCCAGTCTACATAACTCGTCGTGAAAATTTTCAGTCATTTTCATCAAAAAGTGTGAACCGGCTCAAATTAGAAGTTTTGACGAACAGAAAAGCCCTCATCCTGAAGATGATGACTTTACAGGTAGTTCAGGCAATAAAAGTTCGTCAGCTATTGCTGGTCAGATTCTGATAAATCGTCTTGTGTCTGGCCGAGTTGCGCCAGTTCCAACAATGCGTATCGGTGTTCAACAAAGTTATTGACGTTGTTGGCCACCGCCAGTTTGAACAGCGCTTTCGCGTTGTCCTTCTCCCCCAGACTTAGGTAGTGCTTACCTAAATAGAAGTTGGTTTCACTGAGATGTTCAGCGAGCGAGGTGTTATCCGTTGCGTCTGCCTTGAGACGTTCCATCAGCGTGCTTTCACTGATGTCGCCAAGGTAGAATTCGACAATGTTCCATCCCCATTGATCGCGGGCCGCTTTGTCGTAACGCTGCTGCAGCGCAACTTTCGCCTTATCAGCATCCATCTCACGTTCGTCGAGATAGAGCCACAGGCTGCGGAAAGGATCGTTGGGATCGTCTTGATAAAACGCCAGCAGATCATCTTGCGCTAACTTGTATCGACCGCCGTAATAGAGGGCGATACCACGGTTTAAATGCGCATAATTGTAAGTTGGATCAAGCTCAAGTACAGAATCAAACGCTTCATAGGCAGCATCAAAATTGCCTGCCTGCGTTAAATATATGCCGAGATAGTTAAACACTTCCGGCATATCTGGTCTTATAGACAGCGCTTGCGAGAAATCGTTCCGCGCGAGTGCTCTCAGACCGAGACTATCATACAACACTCCGCGCTCATATAATAGCTGTGCGCGTTCATCATCGGTAAGGGCGCGACTGGCAAGAATTTGTTCCATTCGCGCCAGAATCACTTCCTGCTGCAGTGTGGGCTGTAGAGGTACTGCAAGAACTTCGTTCTTACGCCAATTGGAGTTGCTGCATCCTGCCAGCGTGATAGCTGTCGCAACAAAACACCAGCGCAAAAAAGGCTTCATTTCCCACTCCCGAATACAAACATTAGGACAACGCTCCTGTTATCCGCCTGCTGTGCACAAGGATTCCCGCCCTCGCGATGACACAAACGCCTCTCCCATCCGCAATGGGATAAGGAGAGGCAAACAGGGAATTACTCTGCGTCTGGCGCGCTGGTCACGGCAGCTTCTTCGCCCTGAGGCTTAGACTCTGTCGCTTCTTTGATGCTCAGACGGACGCGGCCCTGACGGTCCACTTCCAGTACCTTAACCGGCACTTCCTGGCCCATCTGCAGATAGTCGGTCACTTTCTCTACGCGCTTGTCCGCAATCTGAGAAATGTGTACCAGACCTTCCTTGCCGCCGCCGATGGCGACGAAGGCGCCAAAGTCGACGATACGGGTCACTTTACCGCTGTAAACACGGCCCACTTCGATCTCGGCGGTAATTTCTTCGATGCGACGAATCGCCTCTTTCGCCTTCAGACCGTCGGTCGCCGCGATTTTCACGGTGCCGTCGTCTTCGATTTCGATGGTGGTGCCGGTTTCTTCGGTCAGCGCACGGATCACGGAACCGCCTTTACCAATCACATCTTTGATCTTGTCTGAATTGATCTTGATGGTGTAAATGCGCGGCGCGAACTCAGAGATCTCTTTGCGCGGCGTGCTGATTGCCTGCTCCATCACGCCCAGGATGTGCAGACGCGCACCTTTGGCCTGATTCAGCGCAACCTGCATGATTTCGCGGGTGATGCCTTCGATTTTGATGTCCATCTGCAGCGCGGTGATACCTTCACGGCTACCGGCTACTTTGAAGTCCATATCGCCGAGGTGATCTTCGTCGCCGAGGATGTCAGACAGCACCACGAACTTCTCATCTTCTTTCACCAGGCCCATCGCGATGCCTGCAACGGCCGCTTTGATCGGCACGCCAGCATCCATCAGCGCCAGAGATGCACCGCACACGGAAGCCATAGAAGAGGAGCCGTTAGATTCGGTGATTTCAGAAACAACGCGTACGGTGTACGGGAACTCTTCCTGCTTCGGCATTACAGCCAGCACGCCGCGCTTCGCCAGACGACCGTGACCAATCTCACGACGCTTCGGCGAGCCGACCATACCGGTTTCGCCTACCGAGTACGGAGGGAAGTTGTAGTGGAACAGGAAGCTGTCGGTGCGTTCGCCCATCAGCTCGTCCAGGTTCTGCGCGTCGCGCGCGGTACCCAGCGTCGCGGCGACCAGCGCCTGCGTTTCGCCACGGGTGAACAGCGCCGAGCCGTGCGTGCGCGGTAGTACGCCGGTGCGCACGTCCAGGCCACGGATCATATCTTTTTCACGGCCGTCAATACGCGGTTCGCCGTTCAGGATACGGGTACGCACCACGTTCTTTTCCAGGCTGTGAACGATGTCGCCGATTTCAGCATCATCCAGCGTTTCGTCTTCAGCCAGCAGCGCAGCGATGGTTTCGTCTTTGATGACGCCAACCTGGGTGTAACGCTCTTGCTTGTCAGTAATGCGGTAAGCGTCGCTGATGCGCGCTTCAGCCAGGGCGGCAACGCGTGCGATCAGCGCGTCGTTAGCCGGCTCAGGCTGCCAGTCCCAGCGCGGTTTACCCGCTTCGGCGACCAGAGAATTGATGTTTTCGATAACGGTCTGCTGCTGCTCGTGGCCAAACACCACTGCACCCAGCATCTGATCTTCGGTCAGGATATCCGCTTCGGACTCAACCATCAGTACCGCGTTCTGCGTACCGGCAACCACCAGATCCAGACGAGACTGTTTGATTTCGTCAGCGGTCGGGTTCAGCACATACTGGTCGTTGATGTAGCCGACGCGCGCGGCACCGATCGGGCCGTTGAACGGCAGGCCTGACAGCGCCAGTGCGGCAGAGGCGCCGATCATCGCGACGATATCCGGGTTGACCTGCGGGTTTACGGAAACCACGGTGGCGATAACCTGAACTTCGTTAACGAAGCCTTCCGGAAACAGCGGACGAATCGGGCGGTCAATCAGACGCGCAATCAGGGTTTCGCCTTCGCTTGGACGGCCTTCGCGACGGAAGAAGCTGCCCGGGATACGGCCAGCCGCGTAGGTACGCTCCTGGTAGTTCACGGTCAGCGGGAAGAAGTCCTGACCGGGTTTGGCTTTTTTCTGGCCAACAACGGTAACAAATACAGCGGTGTCGTCCATGCTGGCCATAACGGCTGCGGTGGCCTGGCGCGCCATCATGCCGGTTTCCAGCGTGACGGTATGCTGACCATATTGGAATTGACGTACGATCGGGTTCAGCAAAATGAATTCCTTAACTTCGGGGCAGCGCCTTTCTGGCGTGCCATGGATTACCGATCTTCAGTTGCATCCTCGCGACTAATGACAACCCTTAACCGAATCTGCGGTAAAGCCTCTCATTAGCCGCGCGAACCTCTGCAAACGAAGATCACTCACTGCAACAATACATGAGTTTGGTCCGGATTGCTGCGCATTGCTCGAAAAAAGGGGCCATAAAGGCCCCCTTTTCGTGAAACTCGCACGAATCTGATCGCAAGACGCGTTTTTTCGCAAACTCTCTGCGCTACATCCTTGATCAGATTCTTCAGACTTAGCGACGCAGACCCAGGCTTTCGATCAGGCTGGTGTAGCGTGCAACGTCTTTACGCTTCAGGTAGTCCAGCAGCTTACGACGCTGAGATACCATGCGCAGCAGACCGCGACGGCTGTGGTGGTCTTTCTTGTGCTCAGAGAAGTGACCCTGCAGGTGGCTAATCTGGGCAGTCAGCAGTGCAACCTGAACTTCAGTTGAGCCGCTGTCGTTAGCGCCACGACCGTATTTAGCAACGATCTCTGCTTTAGCTTCTACGCTTAGAGACATAATAAACTCCAGTAATAAATGAATGTATGGGCGCCGATCTCTAATTCAGCTACCCGCTTTAAAGCCGCGCTATTCTACTCTTCGCCCGAGAGCAACGCAAATACGACGTTGCGTAACGTTACGCCGGATACTCCACCACCAGGCGACGCGGCGCGACGCGTCCGTCAGCCGCGATTTCCGCCATGCCGATAAATTTATGCGCATCGCCTTCGGTAACGCGCACCAGCCCCTGCTGCGGCGCATCCGCTGCCTGAACCGGCATGCCCTGTTTAAAATAAGCGGCGACGGCGGAAGGCAGATTAACGATGGGAAATGCGTCCGCCGGGCTATCCATCGGCAGTAAAAGCGCGTCGAGCGGCGCGTAATCAGGTATTTCCGCCGCGTTTACCGTCGCCGCGACGGCCTGCAGCTGCTCCAGCGTCATCATCTTTTCGATCGGATAGCGCGCCACCTGCAAACGACGCAGCATAATGACATGCGCGCCGCAGCCGAGCTTCTCGCCCAGATCGTCGATAATGGTGCGGATATAGGTGCCTTTGGAGACGTGAATTTCCAGCTCCAGCTCATCGCCTTCCCAGCGAATAAACTGCAGCTCAAAGACGGTAATCGGACGCGCTTTGCGCGGCACGGTCACCCCTTCACGCGCGTACTCATACAGCTTTCGGCCTTGATACTTCAGCGCCGAAAACATGGTCGGCACCTGCATCGTCTCGCCGCGAAAGCTCTCCAGCGCCGCGTCGAGTTGATCCTGGCTAAAGGAGACCGTGCGCGTTTCGACGATATTGCCGTCGGCGTCGGACGTATCGGTGCGCTCGCCGAGGCGCGCAATGACGCGATAACGCTTATCCGAGTCGAGCAGATACTGGGAGAACTTGGTCGCTTCGCCGAGACAAATCGGCAGCATGCCGGTCGCCAGCGGATCGAGCGCGCCGGTGTGGCCCGCCTTGTTAGCGTTAAACAGACGTTTAACTTTTTGCAGCACATCGTTGGACGACGCGCCCTGCTGCTTGTCGAGCAGGAACACACCGTGGACGTCGCGACCGCGACGACGAGGACGACTCATCAGTCCTCCTTGTCATCTTCCGCCGGGTTTTCACCGCGGCGCTCGACGTCGTTTTTGATGACGTTCGACACCAGGTTCGACATGCGCATACCTTCAATCAGCGAATTGTCGTAGAAGAAGGTCAGTTCCGGCACGATACGCAGACGCATCGCTTTGCCGAGCAGAATACGGATATAGCCAGAGGCTTCTTTCAGCGCCTTCAGGCCATTTTTAACGGCCTCTTCGTCTTTGTCGTTAAGGAAGGTGACAAACACTTTGGCATACGCGAGGTCGCGCGACACTTCCACGCCGGATACCGTCACCATCATGCCAAGACGCGGATCTTTAATCTCGCGCTGCAGAATGATGGCAATCTCTTTTTGCAGCTCCTGCGACACGCGCTGCGGACGGCCAAATTCTTTCGCCATAATCATCTCTCCAAAATAATTCGGGAGGCCAGCGGCCTCCCAAATTGCAACACATCGCGTAATGCTTATTCGATGGTGCGCTTAACTTCGATCACTTCGAACACTTCGATCATATCGCCAACGCGAACGTCGTTGTAGTTCTTCACGCCGATACCACACTCCATGCCGTTACGCACTTCGTTGACGTCATCCTTGAAGCGACGCAGAGATTCCAGCTCGCCTTCATAGATAACCACGTTATCGCGCAGCACGCGGATCGGGTTGTGACGCTTGATGTTGCCTTCGGTAACCATACAGCCGGCAATCGCGCCGAATTTCGGTGACTTGAACACATCGCGCACTTCAGCCAGACCGATAATCTGCTGTTTGAACTCCGGCGCCAGCATGCCGCTCATCGCCGCTTTTACTTCGTCGATCAGATTATAGATGACGGAGTAGTAACGCAGGTCGACGTTTTCAGCATCGATGACGCGACGCGCAGAGGCATCGGCACGCACGTTGAAGCCGAGAATGATGGCGTTGGACGCCGCAGCCAGCGTGGCGTCGGTTTCGGTAATACCACCCACGCCCGAACCGATGATCTTCACCTTCACTTCGTCGGTGGAGAGTTTCAGCAGCGAGTCGGAGATCGCTTCCACAGAGCCCTGGACGTCGGACTTCAGCACGATGTTCAGCTCGGAAACTTCGCCTTCGGTCATGTTGGCGAACATGTTCTCCAGCTTCGCCTTCTGCTGACGCGCCAGTTTGACTTCGCGGAACTTGCCCTGACGGTAGAGCGCAACTTCACGCGCTTTCTTCTCGTCACGCACCACGGTCGCTTCGTCGCCCGCTGCCGGCACGCCGGAGAGACCGAGAATTTCCACCGGAATAGACGGACCCGCTTCCATGACTTCGCGGCCCAGCTCGTCGCGCATCGCACGCACACGGCCATATTCGAAGCCGCACAGCACGATGTCGCCTTTGTTCAGGGTACCTTCGCGCACCAGTACGGTAGCAACCGGACCACGGCCTTTATCCAGGAAGGATTCGATTACCACGCCGCTTGCCATGCCTTCGCGAATCGCGGTCAGCTCCAGCACTTCCGCCTGCAGCAGAATCGCATTCAGCAGGTCGTCGATACCGGTACCGGCTTTCGCAGAGACGTTGACGAACATGTTTTCGCCGCCCCACTCTTCCGGAATGATGCCGTACTGCGTCAGTTCGTTCTTGACGCGATCCGGATCGGCTTCCGGCTTATCGATTTTGTTGACGGCAACCACAACCGGCACACCCGCCGCTTTCGCGTGCTGGATTGCTTCGATGGTCTGCGGCATCACGCCGTCGTCAGCCGCCACCACGAGGATAACGATATCCGTCGCCTGCGCACCACGCGCACGCATCGCGGTAAACGCGGCGTGGCCCGGGGTGTCGAGGAAGGTGATCATGCCGTTGTCGGTTTCGACATGGTAAGCACCGATGTGCTGAGTAATGCCGCCCGCTTCGCCCGAGGCGACTTTGGTCGAACGGATGTAGTCCAGCAGCGAGGTTTTACCGTGGTCGACGTGGCCCATGATGGTCACAACCGGCGCGCGAGATTCCTGCGCGGCATCGGTATCGCGATCGCTCATTACCGCTTCTTCCAGCTCGTTCTCGCGGCGCAGGATCACTTTGTGACCCATCTCTTCCGCCACCAGCTGAGCCGTTTCCTGGTCGATGACCTGGTTGATGGTCGCCATGGCACCCATCTTCATCATCGCTTTAATGACCTGCGAACCTTTCACCGCCATTTTATTAGCCAGCTCGGCTACGGTGATAGTTTCGCCAATAATGACGTCGCGGTTAACAACCTGAGCCGGTTTGTTGAAGCCCTGCTGCAGTGCGCTTGGCTTGCGGTGTTTACCGCCTTTGCCGCCACGAATCTGCGCGCGCGCTTCTTCGCGATCGGTTTTGGCTTCAGAATGCTTGTTGCCTTTCTTCGCCGGACGCGTCGCTTTAGCTGTGGTGCGCGCGCGTGCGCGACCCGCTTCTACCTGACGGTCGTTCTCGTCTTCCGCCTGACGGGCATGAGTCGAGGTAGTGACGTGATAGTCGCCTTTATCCTCTTCTTCAGGTTTTTCCCACTCAGCTGATTTTTCTTCAGCCAGGCGGCGCGCTTCTTCAGCGACGCGGCGCGCGTCTTCTTCGAGCTTACGGCGCGCTTCTTCTTCCGCTTTACGCTTCAGTTCAGCCGCTTCGGCTTCGCGACGGGCTTTGTCGGACTGCGCAGCCTTGGTCATATCGTCGGTTTGATGATTCGTCACTTTTTCTTTTTCCGCTGCTTCACGCTTCGCCTTTTCAGCGGCTTCGCGCTTGGCTTTCTCTTCGGCTTCACGTTGCGCTTTTTCTTCAGCTTCGCGACGGGCTTTTTCTTCAGCCTCGCGTTGCGCCTTTTCTTCCGCTTCACGCTGAGCCTGGGCTTCTGCTTCTGCCTGTTCAGCTTCCGCATCACCTTTCACGTAGGTGCGCTTTTTGCGGACTTCGATTTGCACCGATTTACTTTTACCCCCGGTGCCTGGGATATTCAAGGTACTGCGCGTCTTACGCTGCAATGTTAACTTGCCAGAGCCGGTCTGACCATGCTCGCGATTGAGGTGAGACAATAAAGTTTCTTTCTCTTGCTGCGTGACCGCGTCGTTCTCCGACTTGCGGATCCCTGCGTCAGCAAATTGCTGAACCAGGCGATCGACCGGGGTCTGAATCTCTGCGGCCAGCGATTTTACGGTTACATCTGTCATGCTGTTCCTTCCTGTTATTACGCGTCATCGCCGAACCAGCAGATATTTCGCGCGGCCATAATCAGCGCGCCGGCTTGCTCATCATTCAGCCCTTCAATATCCGTCAGGTCGTCGACACCTTGCTCGGCGAGATCTTCCAGCGTGCAAACGCCTTTCGCCGCCAGGCGGTACGCCAGCGTACGATCCAGGCCGTCGAGATTCAGAAGATCCTCAGCGGGCTCCTGATTACCACGGCTCTCTTCTTTCGCCAGCGCCAGGGTGGTTAACGCATTTTTGGCTCGTTCGCGCAGGGCTTCTACGGTCTCTTCGTCCAGACCATCAACGTCCAGCAGCTCGTTGATCGGCACGTATGCCAGCTCTTCCAGCGAAGAGAAGCCCTCTTCCACCAGTACGGTGGCGAACTCTTCGTCGATGTCGAGATGTTTAGTAAACATATCAATAGCAGCATGCGCTTCGGCCTGGTGTTTCGCCTGCAGATCATCGACGGTCATCACGTTCAGCTCCCAGCCACTCAGCTGGGAAGCCAGACGCACGTTTTGGCCGTTACGGCCGATCGCCTGAGCCAGATTGCCGGCTTCAACAGCGATATCCATGGTGTGGTTATCTTCATCAACCACGATTGACGCCACGTCGGCCGGAGCCATGGCGTTAATAACAAACTGCGCCGGGTTGTCGTCCCACAGCACGATATCGATACGCTCGCCGCCCAGTTCGCTGGATACAGCCTGGACGCGCGCGCCGCGCATGCCGACGCAGGCGCCGACCGGGTCGATGCGTTTATCGTTGGTTTTCACCGCAATCTTAGCGCGTGAACCCGGATCGCGAGCTGCCGCTTTAATTTCAAGCACTTCTTCGCCGATTTCCGGCACCTCGATGCGGAACAGTTCGATCAGCATCTCTGGCTTAGAACGGGTCACGAACAGCTGCGCGCCGCGCGCTTCCGGACGGACGGCATAAAGCACGCCGCGAATACGGTCGCCCGGACGGAAGTTCTCACGCGGCAGCATATCTTCACGCAAAATCACCGCTTCGGCGTTGCTGCCGAGATCCAGGGTGATGTTGTCGCGATTCACTTTCTTCACTACGCCGGTGATGATCTCGCCTTCATGCTGGCGGAACTGATCGACCACCATCGCGCGCTCAGCTTCGCGCACTTTCTGCACGATAACCTGCTTCGCCGTCTGGGTGGTGATGCGGTCAAAGGTGACCGATTCGATCTGATCTTCAACGTAATCGCCCAGATTGAACGCTTCATCCTCGAAGCGGGCTGCCTCCAGCGTGATCTCGCGCGTCGGCTGCGTTACTTCTTCTACCACTTCCCAACGGCGGAAGGTGTCGAAGTCGCCGCTTTTGCGATCGATGCTGACGCGAACGTCAATCTCTTGCTCGTATTTCTTCTTGGTTGCAGTTGCCAGCGCGCTCTCCAGCGCTTCGAAGATTTTCTCACGCGGCAGGGCTTTTTCGTTAGAAACGGCTTCTACAACAGCTAAGATCTCTTTGTTCATCCTGGTTAGCCTCAATCCGGACTTTTAAAAGTGGGGGACCAGGTTCGCTTTCTGAATATTACTCAGCGCGAACACCTCGTCTTTACCCTCAACGGTCACCGTCACCATCTCGCCGTCGACCGACTTGATGATGCCCTGCCATTTACGACGGTTTTGTACCGCCATACGCAGGACCAGACTGACTTCTTCGCCTGTATACCGCACGTAGTGTTCTGCAGTAAACATCGGGCGATCCAGTCCCGGTGAGGAGACTTCAAGGTTGTAAGCCACGGTGATGGGATCTTCCACATCCAGCACCGCGCTTACCTGGTGGCTGACATCCGCGCAATCATCGACATTGATGCCATCTTCACTATCAATATAGATGCGCAGGGTTGATGTGCGACCACGAACGAATTCGATACCGACCAGTTCGTAGCCGAGCGCTTCTACCGGAGCCGATACCAACTCTGTCAATTTTTGCTCTAATGTGGACAAGCCCACCCCCAAGACATAAAAAAAGGGCTTAATAGCCCAGTGTTGCGATTTCCTGATAACAAAAAACCCCGAAAATTCGGGGCTTTTTGTGACTGGACCCTGTACGCCGCTAAGCGGCTCGGCACCGTCCAGAAGAATTTTTTTCAAAACTCGCTGCGATGCGTCCGTCGATGCACACAGTATATTTGAAAAAGAACTCTAAGGGAAAGTGGTTGCGGGGGCCGGATTTGAACCGACGACCTTCGGGTTATGAGCCCGACGAGCTACCAGGCTGCTCCACCCCGCGTCCGAAAACGTGACGAATGTTACGCTGATCTTGCGATATTTGCAAGTAAAACCAGATTTGGTACCGAGGACGGGACTTGAACCCGTAAGCCCAATCGGGCACTACCACCTCAAGGTAGCGTGTCTACCAATTCCACCACCTCGGCACTGTTCAGACCGCGACTTGAATCTGTCGCGTCGCAAGCATGACGAACTTATTTCGGGATATCGTTACCCGGCGTTGCCGGTTGTGCAGGCTGGGTCGTTGACTGCGCCGGCGCTGACAGATTTTCCCACTCGCTTCCTTTTGAAGTCTTATTGGTGTTCAGGTTACCCAGAACAAGGCTGATGATGAAGAACAGCGCCGCGAGAATGCCGGTCATGCGAGTCATGAAGTTACCTGAACCCGTAGAACCAAACAGCGTTGCGGATGCGCCTGCACCGAATGAGGCTCCCATATCAGCGCCTTTACCTTGCTGCAGCATAATCAAACCCACGAGGGCGATGGCCACAATAAGGAAGATAACTAAAAGAGCTTCGTACATAATCAACCTGTTTCCTTGCGCGATTACCGCACAGTTAAGCTTCAGCCAGTATAGATGGGCCGTGTCGTCATCACCCATCAGAAGCGGGTGTGAATACTAACCAAAGGCGCCCCCCTCTGCAAGGGTAATTTTCTTCGCTGCGATCGACTGCGGAAAAAAGCGCCATCCTGATGATTTTAACGGCGGATCGGCGTAAAACCGTCCGCCGTTTGCGCCTTAAACTGCTTTAACCTGCTCGGCGATACGATGCGCCAGCTCGGTGACCTGCGCTTCGTTTTCCCCTTCGACCATCACGCGAATCAACGGCTCGGTGCCCGATTTACGCAGCAGCACGCGTCCGCGTCCCGCCAGCGTCTTTTCCACCTCCGCCGTCACGCTTTTTACCGCCTCGTCTTCCAGCGGATCGCCGGTGCCGCTGAAGCGCACGTTGACCAGCACCTGCGGCAGCATCTTCATGCCGCTGCACAGGTCATGCAGACTCATATGGTTGCGCACCATTGCAGTGAGCACTTGCAAACTTGCTACAATGCCGTCGCCGGTGGTGGTTTTATCCAGCAGAATAACGTGGCCAGAGTTCTCCGCACCGAGACGCCAGTGTTTTTCCTGCATCTTTTCCAGCACGTAGCGGTCGCCCACTTTGGCGCGGGCGAAAGGAATGCCAAGCTGCTTCAGCGCCAGCTCAAGGCCCATGTTGCTCATCAGGGTGCCGACCACGCCACCGCGCAGCTGCCCCTGACGCAGCCCTTCGCGCGCAATGATGTAGAGGATCTGGTCGCCATCGACCTTCTCGCCCAGATGGTCAACCATCATGATGCGGTCACCGTCGCCGTCGTAAGCCAGGCCGATATCTGCCTTCTCCGCCAGCACGCGCTGCTGCAGCATGCTCAGATCGGTTGCGCCGCACGCTTTGTTGATATTCATGCCGTCAGGCTGAGTAGCGATGGCGACAACGGTAGCGCCCAGCTCGCGCAGCACGTTCGGCGCAATGTGGTAGGTGGCGCCGTTGGCGCAGTCGACCACGATTTTCAGGCCGTTAAGGCTGAGCTCGCTCGGAAAGGTGCCCTTGCAGAACTCAATATAGCGGCCGGCAGCATCTACGATGCGGCTGGCGCGCCCCAGCTCGGCGGACTCAACGCAGGTTAGCGGCTTCTCCATTTCCAGCTCAATCGCCTCTTCTACCTCGTCCGGCAGCTTGGTGCCTTCGGCGGAGAAGAATTTAATGCCGTTGTCGTCAAACGGGTTGTGCGACGCGGAGATGACGATGCCCGCTTCGGCGCGGAAGGTGCGCGTCAGATAGGCGATGGCGGGCGTCGGCATCGGGCCGGTAAAGGCGGCGGACAAGCCCGCTGCAGCCAGGCCCGCTTCCAGCGCCGACTCCAGCATGTAGCCAGAGATACGCGTATCTTTACCAATCAGCACTTTTCGTGAGCCGTGGCGCGCCAGCACCTTGCCCGCTGCCCAGCCCAGCTTCAGTACAAAGTCAGGGGTAATCGGCGCTTCGCCAACCTTGCCGCGAATGCCGTCCGTACCAAAATATTTACGATTACTCATGCCTTAATTATCCTTTTGCTCTCCGTGTCGCCTCGACAACGCGCATCGCTTCGACCGTCTCTTTAACGTCATGTACGCGAACGATCTGCGCGCCCTGCATCGCAGCGATCGTTGCGCAGGTCAGGCTGCCCGTCAGTCGCTGCGAAGGCCCGACGTTCAACAGCTGACCAATCATAGATTTACGCGACATGCCCACCAGCAGCGGCAGCCCGAAATGGTGAAAATGGCCAAGGTGGGCCAGCAGCTCATAGTTGTGGTTGAGATTCTTACCGAAACCGAAGCCCGGGTCGAGCAGCAGATATTCTTTTTTGATGCCCGCAGCCACGCAGCGCGCGATTTGGTCCACGAAGTAAGCATCCACTTCACTTACCACATCGCGATACTCCGGCGCCTGCTGCATCGTGCGCGGCTCGCCCTGCATATGCATCAGGCAAACCGGCAAATTAGCCGCCGCTGCCGCTTCCAGCGCGCCGGGTTCCGAGAGCGAGCGAATATCGTTGATGATGTGAGCGCCCGCTCGCGCCGCTTCGCGGATGACCTCGGCTTTTGAGGTATCAACCGAAATCCACACCTCGAAACGCTGTGCGATCGCCTCTACTACTGGAATAACGCGCGCCAGCTCCTCCTCAACGCTTACCTCATCCGCTCCCGGACGGGTCGATTCGCCGCCGACATCGATAATAGTCGCGCCCGCGTTAACCATTTCATTGGTATGCGTCAGCGCCTCGACCAGCGTGTGATGTTTTCCACCATCGGAGAAGGAGTCCGGCGTGACATTCAAAATTCCCATCACATGGGGAAACGACAAATCGAGATGGGTATCACGAGCGTACAACTTCATGGGGAAAATCTCCTCTGATGACCTGATTACGGATGTAAAAAACCCCGGACCAGCCGGGGTTTTTGCAAGGGTGAAACCCTGTTATTTGTCGAACTGCTCTGACATGGTGTTGCCAGGATTCGGCGTGCGCGGTTCATCGACCGGACGCGGCGCCTTCGGCGTGCCGTTGCTGTCGGAGTTGCTGCCCGGATCTTCCCAGCCTGCTGGCGGACGCACTTCGCGGCGCGCCATCAGGTCGTCGATCTGCGGCGCATCAATGGTTTCATACTTCATCAGCGCGTCTTTCATCGCGTGAAGGATGTCCATGTTCTCGCTCAGAATACGGCGCGCGCGCTGATAGTTGCTGTCGATCAGGTGTTTAACTTCCTGGTCGATAATGCGCGCGGTTTCGTCAGACATATGTTTCGCTTTCGCCACGGAACGGCCAAGGAACACCTCGCCCTCTTCTTCCGCATAGAGCAACGGACCCAGCTTTTCAGAGAAGCCCCACTGCGTCACCATGTTGCGCGCCAGGTTGGTGGCCACTTTGATGTCGTTAGAGGCGCCGGTGGAAACGTGTTCCGCACCGTAGATAATCTCTTCAGCCAGGCGGCCGCCGTACAGGGTAGAGATCTGGCTTTCCAGCTTCTGACGGCTGGCGCTAATGGCGTCGCCTTCAGGCAGGAAGAAGGTCACGCCGAGCGCACGTCCGCGCGGAATAATCGTGACCTTATGCACCGGATCGTGCTCCGGGACCAGGCGGCCGATAATCGCGTGGCCCGCTTCGTGATACGCGGTAGATTCTTTCTGCGCTTCCGTCATCACCATGGAGCGGCGTTCCGCACCCATCATGATTTTGTCTTTCGCTTTCTCGAACTCCACCATCGATACCACGCGCTTGTTGCCGCGTGCGGCAAAGAGCGCCGCTTCGTTCACCAGGTTGGCGAGATCCGCACCGGAGAAGCCCGGCGTACCGCGCGCGATAATACCTGCGTCGATATCGGTCGCCAGCGGCACACGGCGCATATGCACTTTCAGAATCTGTTCGCGGCCGCGCACGTCTGGCAGCCCCACGACAACCTGACGGTCAAAGCGGCCTGGACGCAGCAGCGCCGGGTCAAGAACGTCAGGACGGTTCGTCGCGGCAATAACGATAATGCCTTCGTTGCCTTCAAAACCATCCATCTCAACCAGCATCTGGTTCAGGGTCTGTTCACGTTCATCGTGACCGCCGCCTAAACCTGCGCCGCGCTGACGACCGACGGCGTCGATCTCATCGATAAAGATGATGCAAGGAGCGGCTTTCTTGGCCTGTTCGAACATGTCGCGCACGCGAGATGCGCCGACGCCCACGAACATTTCCACGAAGTCAGAACCCGAAATGGTGAAGAACGGCACTTTCGCTTCACCCGCGATCGCTTTTGCCAGCAGGGTTTTACCGGTACCCGGCGGGCCCACCATCAGCACGCCTTTGGGAATTTTACCGCCCAGCTTCTGGAAGCGGCTCGGTTCGCGCAGATACTCGACCAGTTCGCCTACTTCCTCTTTCGCTTCGTCACAGCCTGCCACGTCAGCGAAAGTGGTTTTGATCTGATCTTCCGTCAGCATACGGGCTTTACTCTTGCCAAAGGACATTGCGCCTTTGCCACCGCCGCCCTGCATTTGACGCATAAAGAAGATCCACACGCCAATCAGCAGCAGCATTGGGAACCAGGAGATGAAGATCGAAGCCAGCAGGCTCGGTTCTTCCGGCGGTTCGCCGACTACTTTGACGTTTTTGGTCAACAGGTTATCGAGTAACTTGGGATCGTTGACAGGAATGTAGGTCGTGTATTTATTACTGTCTTTCTTGATTACGTTAATCTCACGCCCGTTAATACGTGCCTCGCGGACCTGATCCTGGTTCACTTCCGACAGGAAGGTTGAATAATCAACCCTACGGCCATTCGACTCGCTGGGCCCAAAGCTCTGGAATACTGACATCAGCACGACCGCGATGACTAACCAGAGAATCAGGTTTTTCGCCATGTCACTCAAGGGATTAACCTCATATTACAACGGTGTTAACAGACAGCGTAGGGTACTATATATCCTTCATACATGGAATCGCGGCTGGTGGGCTGCAACTTCATCAATTGGGCTATAGTTTGCGCCCTGTCGCCACAATGTACACTTCGCGCGAACGAGATCGCGAAGCGTCCGGCTTACGAATTTTCACTTTCGTAAACAGGGAGCGAATTTCCCGCAGGTATTCATCGAAGCCATCTCCCTGAAACACTTTCACTACAAAACTGCCGCCCGGTGCCAGGATATCCCGACACATTTCGAGCGCCAGTTCAACCAAATACATCGACCGGGGAATATCGACTGCCGGCGTCCCGCTCATGTTGGGCGCCATATCCGACATGACCACCTGCACTTTTTGATCGCCGACGCGATCGAGCAGCGCTTTGATCACCGATTCTTCACGAAAATCGCCCTGAAGGAAATCGACGCCGACGATAGGATCCATCGGCAGAATATCGCAGGCGATAACACGTCCCGAAGAGCCAATCTGCTGGACAACATACTGCGACCAGCCGCCGGGTGCCGCCCCCAGATCTACCACGGTCATACCGGGTTTGAAAAGCTTGTCACCCTGTTGTATTTCATCAAGTTTAAACCAGGCGCGCGAACGCAACCCCTTTTTCTGTGCCTGAAGCACATATTTATCGCTAAAGTGTTCCTGTAACCAGCGGCTGGAGCTGGCCGAACGCTTTTTACCCGTCATAATTTTCTCAACTAAATCGTCATCGCAGCGAGAAACCTGCACGCAATGGGTTGCGTTGATTTGGTGATAACCCCGAGATGGCGGTAGAATGAACCGTTTTCAATCCCTGAGTAAGCAAAAAATACGATGAATCTAAGTACCAAACAAAAACAGCACCTGAAAGGCCTCGCCCATCCACTGAAACCGGTGGTCATGATCGGTGGCAACGGCCTGACCGAAGGCGTGCTGGCCGAAATCGAATCCGCGCTGGAACATCACGAACTGATCAAGGTGAAAATCGCCTCGGAAGACCGTGAAACCAAACAGCTGATCGTTGAGGCTATCGTGCGTGAGACCAACGCCGGCAACGTGCAGGTGATCGGCAAAACGCTGGTGCTGTATCGCCCTTCTAAAGAGAGCAAGATTTCTCTGCCGCGCTAACGGCGTCGCCGGGCAACCGGCCAGAGAAAGTGCCATGCTCCCGCATGGGTTAAAAGGCCGCATCGCGGCCTTTTCCATTCTTTACATAATGCTTCGACGCTTTTCAAAGCGTAGCTCTCTCTTAAAGGTATTCCACTTTAAGAATTTCATACTCAACATCGCCGCCCGGGGTTTTGATGATGGTCACATCGTCCACCTCTTTGCCTACCAGACCGCGCGCCATCGGCGAGTTGACCGAAATCAGATTTTGCTTAAAGTCCGCTTCGTCGTCGCCCACGATGCGATAGGTCGACTCTTCGTCGGTATCGGTGTTGAGCACGGTAACGGTCGCGCCAAAGATCACGCGGCCATTGTTCGGCATGGTGGTGACGTCAATAACCTGTGCGTTGGAAAGCTTGGCTTCGATCTCCTGAATACGGCCTTCGCAAAACCCCTGCTCTTCGCGCGCGGCGTGATACTCCGCGTTCTCTTTCAGATCGCCGTGCTCACGTGCTTCAGCGATTGAGGCGATGATGCGCGGGCGTTTAACGGTTTTCAGCTCATTCAGCTCTTCGCGCAGCTTTTCGGCGCCCCTTAACGTCATCGGAATCTGATTCATTTAAGCTCCTCGCTCTCTTTCCTGTTTTAACGGCGTCATCCTGACCAGTGTCCACAGAAAAACCGGTTCTGCAGGGCCTGACCCTCGTTTTGCAAATAAAAGAATCCTGACCCGGAAAAGGTTCCAGGCCAGAACAGGATTTTGCATTTTGATACGTATTTTAACCCAGAGTTCCCTGCGGGTCATCGTTTACTTTCCACCGTAACGGGACGTAGTATTGACGGCTTCACCTGCCAGTTACCGCGAGATTATGCGATTTTCACGACTTGTTACCGGACTAACCTGTGCGTTTATGCTGCAGGCACAAGCAGCGCCCGTAGATGAATACATGCAGTATTTGCCGGATGGCGCCAATCTGGCGCTGATGGTGCAGAAAATAGGCGCCAGCACCCCCATAATCGATTATCACGGCAAACAGATGGCGCTGCCCGCCAGCACCATGAAGGTGATTACCGCGCTGGCGGCGCTGCTGGAGCTGGGCGGCGACTACCGCTTCCAGACCACGCTGGAAACCAAAGGCGCCATCAGCGACGGCACGCTAAACGGCGATCTGGTCGCGCGCTTTGCCGGCGATCCGACGCTGAGCCGTCAGGATCTGCGCAATATGGTCGCTATGCTCAAAAAGCAGGGCATCACCCATATCAAAGGCAACCTGGTGATCGACACCTCGGTATTCGCCAGCCATGACATGGCGCCAGGCTGGCCGTGGAACGATCTGACGCAGTGCTTTAGCGCGCCGCCGGGCGCGGCGATCGTCGATAAAAACTGCTTCTCCGTTTCGCTCTACAGCGCCAGTACGCCAGGCGAAACCGCCTTCGTGCGTATCGCCTCTTACTATCCTGCCCATATGTTCAGCCAGGTACGCACCCTCGGCCGCAACAGCGGAGAAGCGCAGTATTGCGAGCTGGACGTGGTGCCGGGCGAGCTCAACCGCTATACGCTGACCGGCTGCATGCGCCAGCGCGCTGAGCCGCTGCCGCTGGCGTTCGCCGTACAGGATGACGCCGCCTGGGCTGGCGAAATCCTGAAGCAAGAGCTGCGTCAGGCCGATATCGACTACAGCGGGCACCTGGTACGCCAGACGCAGGTCACGTCACCGGGCACGGTGCTGGCGTCAACCCAGTCCGCGCCGCTGCATTCGCTGTTGCGTACTATGCTGAAAAAGTCGGACAACATGATTGCCGACACGGTGTTCCGCACTATCGGCCATCACTATTTCAACGTGCCGGGCACCTTCCGCGCCGGATCGGACGCTATCCGCCGCATCCTGCGCGAGAAAGCCAACATTGATTTAGGCAACAGTATTCAGGTGGATGGATCGGGGCTGTCGCGCCACGATCTCATCGCGCCGGACACCATGATGCAGGTGCTACAGTACATTGCGAAAAACGATGCGACGCTCGATTACATCTCTATGCTGCCGCTGGCGGGCCACGACGGCACGCTGCAATATCGCGGCGGTCTGCACGAAGCGGGCGTAGATGGCAAAGTGTCGGCGAAAACCGGCTCGCTGCAGGGCGTCTATAATCTGGCTGGCTTTATTACCACCGCCAGCGGCGCGCGCGTCGCCTTTGTACAGTACCTGTCGGGCTATGCGGTGCCGCCACAGGATCAGCGCACGCGACGCATTCCGCTGGTGCGTTTCGAGAGCCGTCTCTATCGGGATATTTATCAGAACAACTAACGCATGAAAATATTGATCGTTGAGGACGATGTACTGCTGCAGGGCGGCCTGAGCCAGGCGCTGGGCAGCCAGGGTTACGCCGTTGACTGCGCCGGGAGCGCCGCCGAGGCGGACGGGCTGCTGCACAGCGCGCAGTACAGCCTGATTGTGCTGGATCTCGGCCTGCCGGATCGCGACGGCGGCGATCTGCTGCGACAGTGGCGGCGAGCGGGCGTCGATCTGCCGGTGCTGATCCTGACCGCGCGCGACGCGCTCAGCGATCGCGTCGAGGGGCTCGACGCCGGTGCCGACGACTACTTGATCAAGCCGCTGGCGCTGGCGGAGCTGCAGGCGCGCGTGCGTGCCCTGATCCGCCGCTATCAGGGCCACAGCGACAACCTGCTGCGCCAGGGCGATCTTACGCTGAACCTCTCTTCGCAGCAGGTGCTGCTGGAGAACCAGCCGCTCGACGTCACGCCCAAAGAGTTCGCGCTGCTGACGCGCCTGCTGATGCGCATCGGACAGAATGTGCATCGGGAAACGCTGCAGCAGGATCTCTACAGCTGGCAGGATGATACCGGCTCTAACACGCTGGAGGTGCATATCCATAATCTGCGCCGCAAGCTGGGCAAAGACCGCATTAAAACCGTGCGCGGCGTCGGCTATCGACTGGAGAACCGCGAATGAACAGCATGCGTCAGCGCCTGCTGATTATGCTGGCGCTGATTCTGCTTACCTGTCAGATCATGAGCGCCTTCTGGCTGTGGCACGAAAGCCGCGAGCAGATCAGCTTTCTCGTCAACGAAACCCTCTCCGCCAAGGCGCGCAACGATCGCGTCGAAAATGAGATCCGCGAAGCGATCGCCTCGCTGCTGCTGCCTTCTGTCGTCATGGTCGGCCTGACGCTGGTGCTCTCGTTCTGGGCGATTAGCTGGATCGTGCGTCCGCTGCGCGCGCTGCAGACCAGCCTGGCGCAGCGCTCCGCCGACAATCTGACCCCGCTCGCCATTCAGTCCGATATGGAAGAGGTGGTGGCGGTAACCGGCGCGATTAACCAGCTGCTGGCGCGCCTCGATCACACGCTGCAGCAGGAGCGGCTGTTTACGGCGGACGCCGCGCATGAGCTGCGTACCCCGCTCGCCGGGCTGCGCCTGCATCTTGAGCTGCTGCAGCAGCAGGGCGTGCCGCACAGCGAAATGCTGGTGGCGCGCATCGATCAGCTGATGCATACCGTCGAGCAGCTGCTGATGCTGGCGCGCGCCAGCCAGGCGCTGGCCAGCGGGCATGCGCAGGCTATTCACTGGCAGGCGGACATTTTGCAGCCACTGCAGCCGGAGATGCGCGAGCTGGTTGAACAGCGTCAGCAGCAGCTTATCTGGCCAGGCAACGCGGTGGCGGAAAGCCAGGGCGAACCGGTGCTGCTGCGTCTGCTGCTGCGCAATCTGCTGGAGAATGCCTCGCGCTATAGCCCAACGGAGAGCCAGATTGAAATCAGGCTCGAAGAGCGCGACAGCCAGATCGTGCTCAGCGTGATCGATGAGGGGCCGGGCATCGATCCCGACGCGGCGGAAGAGCTGACCAAAGCGTTTCGCCGTCGCGATCAGCGCTACGGCGGCAGTGGCTTAGGATTGAATATCGTGCTGCGCATTCTGCAGATGCACTATGGCGAGCTGAAGCTGATCAATCGCAGCGACCGCAGCGGGCTGATCGCCCGCTGCGTGCTGCCGTTACGGCTTAACTGATTAGAACCGCGTATTCAGGCTGACGTACCAGGTACGGCCTGATTCGTTATAGGTATTCGCGCCCGCGCCGTACAGATACGAGTTGGTGTTGGCGTTGCCGGTGGTCTGGGCATTGCCCTGGCGGTAGTGGCGCTTATCGAACAGGTTATCAATACCGAGCGTTACGCTGGCGTATTTATTGACGTCATAGGTGCCGCTCAGGCCGACTACCGAGTAAGGACTTACCTCGTCGGTGGCGCTGCCGGTGACCGCATTGCCTTTGTAGTCATACTTCTTCGGCACCTGCTTGCCGTACCAGGTGAGGGTGGTTTGCAGCGACAAATCCTGCGTCGCCTGCCAGCTCAGCGTGGAGTTGAGCGTATAGTCGGGAATAATCGACAGGCGATCGCCGGTCTCTTTATTCTTGCTCTGCAACATATAAGTGAAGTTGTTATTCCATGCGATGCTGTCGGTCACGGGGATATTCACCGTGCCCTCCAGCCCTTCCACCACCGCTTTCGGCACATTCTCCCACTTATAGATGTCGGTGGTGCCGTTCGAGGCTTTGCCGGACGGCCCATAGCCTGCTTCGATCTTGTTGCGATAGTCGTTGCGGAACCAGGTCAGACCCGCCTGATAGCCTTCATGCTTCCACTCCAGGCCAATCTCTTTATTAATGCTGTTTTCCGCTTTCAGGTCTCTGTTGCCCTGCAAATAGCAGGCGCCGGTGCTGGCGGCGCAGCCCTGTCCGTTGCTGTAGAGCAGATAGTTGGGGTTGGTCTGATAAAGGCTCGGCGCTTTATAGGCGCGGCCGATGCCCATCTTCAGCGTGAAATCGTCCCCTAAGCCCTGGGAAAGGTTAAGCGACGGGCTCCAGTTATCGCCGACGATCGAGTGGTGATCGAAGCGCAGGCTCGGCGTCAGCATGGTGCTGTCGGTCAGCTCCATATTGTCTTCGGCAAACAGCGAGAAGATTTCCGCCTGCGAGTACGGGCTGCGGCCAGAGCTGGAGATGCCTGGCACCGCCCCGTTCGAAGCCGCCTGGGTGGTCGATGAGGGATCTTTCATCCGCTGCTGGTTCCACTCGGTGCCGAGGGTGGCGGTCTGATTCACCAGCAGGTCGAACGGCACGCTGATCTCGCTGTGCAGCAGCACATCGTCCAGCTCGATGGTGTTGAAGCCGCTGTTGGAGAAGATGCCTTCGGTGCCGCCCGCCAGCCCTTCGTTGATGCGCGAGTTGCGGGTATTTTCATAGCGTGCATAGCTGTTGGTGCTGATGCCGTTATCCCAGGCGCCGGTCCACTTCACGGCAAAGTTCTGCCGATAGAGGCGGTTGGTCTCTTTGCCGTACAGGCTTTTCACCAGCGCGCTGGTGTTGGTGTTCTGGGTGTCGCCTGAATAGAGGTTACCCTGGCGGCTGTAGCCCGCCTGAAACTCCAGCGCCTGCATCGGCGCGAACGCCCAGCGCAGCAGCGCGTTAATATCTTTATTGACCACCCCTTCGCGCCCGCCCGGATAGCTGCCAGCGTAGGTGCCGGTGCGATCCGCCGCGTGTCCTTCGTTGATGTCGTAGGCGTCCGCCTGGGTTTTCGCCAGATTGCCGTAGAGTCGGAAGCTGACGTCGTCGCCCAGCGGCCCTTCCAGGCTGAAATTGGTGCGGCGCGTCGCGCCCTCGTCCTTATGCTCCGGCACGTTGTAGTAGGCGTTCCAGGAGCCGTGCCACTGCTTGTCGTCATACTTTTTGGTAATGATATTCACCACGCCGCCCGCCGCGCCGTTGCCATAGCGCACCGCTGCCGGGCCGCGAATCACCTCAATACGCTCGATCATCTCCGGCGGCACCCAGTTAGTATCGCCGCGCGTGTCGCGTTCGCCGCGCCAGCCGAGACGCACTGAGTTGCGGCTGGAGACCGGCATGCCGTCCACCAGAATCAGCGTATTTTCCGGCCCCATGCCGCGAATATCGATCTGGCGATTGTTGCCGCGCTGGCCGCTGGTGGAGTTGCCGGTCAGATTGACGCCCGGCATGGTGCGGATAATCTCCGATACGTCGCGCGCAGGCGGACGCTTTTTAATCTCGTCGGCGGTGATGGTGGAGACGCCCGGCGCCTGCAGGTTCTGCTGCGCCGCGCTGACCACCAGGGTATCGCCGACCTCGGCAGTTGAAGCGGTGCGGGCATCGGCAGCCTGTGCGCTGGTCGCGGCCAGGCCGAGTTCAATGAGAATGGCTAATGACAAACGGGATAATGTAGGCATTTTTTATATTCCTGGATTGCCTGCGGAAACCTCACCGTCTCCTGCGGGCGCGCCGGTAAAAGGGTCTTTCCTTGCGAGCAAGCATTCCAGCCGCGCCCAGGCTCTCCCTGGCGGAACATCCGTCTGACAACACAGGCTGATGAGGCTGGCGGAACGCGCGCGCTCCTTGATGTCGGAGCGGGAAACACCCTATTGCAAATGCAAATAATTATCAATAGTATTCTTCATAACATCTGCGCACCTTCAGGTGCGCCTGGCCCAGTAAATAAGCGCTCTATGACGTGGTTAACCAACGAAACCGGCAGTGAATCCTGGTGGCGAACATTACAGCAGCAGGGGCTTCCCTTAATCGAACCCGCCGAGCGCGGCGAATGCGGCGTCACCTTTTTCTGGCGCGATCCGCAGGGAAGTGAAGCCACCTCCTCTATCCGTCGCGTCTGGATCAATATCACCGGCGTCACCGATCATCACCAGCGTGCCGCGCCCCGCTCGCTCAGCCGCCTCCCCGGCACCGACGTCTGGTTCTGGCGCACCCAGTTGCCTGCCAGCTGGCGCGGCAGCTACTGCCTGATGCCCGACAGCGATCCCGCCGACTTTGCAGGCGAGCCAGATATGGCGACGCTGCGCGCCTGGTGGCGCGAAAAATTCCCTACCGCCCAGGCGGATACGCTGAACCCGCAGCGCGGCTGGGCGGGCGGGCGCGGCATGCACGTCTCGCCGCTGCATCTGCCGGACGCGCCCGATCAGCGCGTCTGGCAGGCGGTCGACAGCGGTCGCGCGCCCGCGCTGCCGCTTCAGCACCATATCTGGCAGAGCGCGCGCCTCGGCAATCGCCGTTCGGTGTGGATCTACGCCACCGGCGAGGCGCAGCCGACCGAACGTCCGCTGGCGCTGCTGCTGGACGGCCAGTTCTGGGCAAACAGCATGCCGGTTGCCTGGCCGCTGCAGCAGCTCACCGACGCCGGCGAACTGCCGCCGGCGGTCTACGTCATGATCGACATCATCGACCGCGAGCACCGCAGCCGCGAACTGCCCTGCAATCCCGACTTCTGGCTGGCCCTGCAGGAGGAGCTGCTGCCGCAGCTGCAGGGCTGGGCGCCGCATCGCGTCAGCGCCGCCGAGACGCTGGTGAGCGGACAGAGCTTCGGCGGGCTGTCGTCCGTCTACGCCGCGCTTAACTGGCCGCACTGCTTCGGCGGCGCCATCAGCCTCTCCGGTTCGTTCTGGTGGCCGGAGCGCGGCCAGCCCAACGGCAGGCTGATCCAGCAGCTGCAGCAGGGCGACTACCGTCTCGCGCCGTCGCGCATCTATCTGGAAGCGGGACGCCGCGAACAGCTGATATTCAAAGCAAACCAGCAGCTTCAACAGGACCTGTCCGCCGCTGGGCATCAGGTCGTTTTTCATCCGGTCGACGGGGGCCACGACGCGCTGTGCTGGCGCGGCGGGCTGCTCAATGGACTGAAAGCAATGTGGCAACATCTTCTTTAAATCGCCTGGCTAGCCCGACTGTTGCGGGCAGGAGACCGATATGCAACCTAATCCCTTTGACGATCCGCAGCAGGATTGTCTCGTGCTGATCAACGATCGCCAGCAGTACAGCCTCTGGCCCGCTTTTCGCGCCCTGCCCGCGGGCTGGCGCAGCCTCTTCGGCCCGCAGCCGCAGGCGGAGTGCCTGAGCTGGCTCAACGCAAACTGGCGCGATATCCGCCCGGCCCACCCGAGCGCAAACCGGAGCGACCATGTCTGAGACGCTGATGAACCCACGCCATACTGACCAGAAAATCCTGCCGCTGGTGGCGGCCCAGCCCGGCATCTGGATGGCCGACCAGCTGTCGCAGCAGACTAACGCCTGGGCGGTCGCGCACATTGTCGAGCTGCGCGGCGAGCTGGACAGCGCGCTGCTGAGCAAAGCGATCGTCGCCGGCATGCAGGAGGCGGATACGCTAAACATGGCGTTCGGCGAGCATGAAGGCGAGGCGGTGCAGTGGCCGTCGCCGCAAACCTTTACTCTGCCTGACATCGTCGACCTGCGTCAGCACGCCGACCCAGACGCCGCCGCGCACCAGCTGATACGCGTCGATATGGCTGGCGATCTGCGCGTGCTGAGCGGCGTGCCGCTGTGGCATCACCAGCTGATGCGGCTGGGAGAGCGGCGCTGGTTCTGGTATCAGCGCTATCATCATCTGGTGGTGGACGGCTTCAGCTTTACCGCTCTGACGCGCCGCATCGCCAACCTCTATACCGCCTGGATGCGCAACGACACGCCGGAACCGACGCCTTTTACCCCCTTCAGCGAGGTGGTGGAGGAGTATCAGCGCTATCAGGCGTCGCCGAACTGGCAGCGGGATCGCGACTTCTGGCGCGAAAAGAGCGCGCAGCTGCCGCCGCCCGCCTCGATCTCTCCCCTGCCGCTGGCCGGACAGCGCGCCAGCACCGCGCTGCTGCGCCACACTTTCTCACTGGATAGCGCGCGCTTTCAGACGCTGGTACAGCAGATGGACGTCAGCGCAGCCGACGCCGCCTTTGCGCTGGTGGCGCTCTGGCTGGCGCGCCTGAGCGGCCAGAATGATTTCGCCGCCGGCTTTATCTTTATGCGCCGCATCGGCTCGGCGGCGCTCTGCGCCACCGGGCCGGTAATTAACGTGCTGCCGATGGCGGTGCATTACGATCCCGCCCAGCCGCTCGCCGCGCTGGCGCAGCAGCTGGCCGCGGAGGTGAAAAAGATGCGTCGCCATCAGCGCTTCGACGCCGAGCAGGTGCAGCGCGACGCCGGACGGCTCGGCGACGGCGATCCGCTCTACGGCCCGGTAATTAACCTGAAGATGTTCGACTATCAGCTCGACTTCAACGGGGTGGAGGGGATAACGCATCAGCTCGCCTCCGGGCCGGTGCGCGACCTGGAGATTGCGATCTACCTCAGCGAACAGGGCGCGCTGACGCTGGAGCTGCTGGCGAATGCGGAACGCTATCAGGAAACCGCGCTGACGCAGCACATCAGCCGTTTCGATCTGCTGCTGCGACAGCTGGCGGCACAGCCGGATCGCCCCTGCGGCGAGCTGGATCTGCTGACCGAGGCGGAGCATCAGCAGCTGGAGAAGGTTAATCAGACCGCAATGGCGCTGCCAGCGGCCACGCTCGACAGCCTGCTGCAGGCGCAGGCGCGGCGTACCCCCGACGCCTCCGCGCTGGCGGACGATAGCCACCGGCTCAGCTACCGCGAGATGCGCCAGCAGGTCGAGGCGCTGGGCCAGCAGCTGATCGCCAGCGGCGTGCGGCGCGGCGATATCGTCGCCGTGGCGCTGCCGCGCGCGGTCTTTCTCTCGCTGGCGCTGCAGGCGATCCTCAGCGTCGGCGCCACTTACCTGCCGCTGGATACCGGCTATCCCGACGACCGCTTGCAGATGATGCTGGAGGATGCCGCGCCGAAGACGCTGATCGTCAGCCGGGCGCTGGCGTCGCGCTTCGCCGCCCTGTCGCCGGTTGCGCCGCTCTTCTATGACGCGCTGCTGCCCGATGTGGCCGCGCCTGCACCTGCGCAGCCGCCGCGCCCGCAGGACGGCGCCTATCTTATTTATACCTCCGGCTCGACCGGTCGGCCGAAAGGCGTGCTGGTCGGCCATGAGGCGATCGTCAACCGTTTGCTGTGGATGCAGGCGAGCTACCCGCTCGATGCCGCTGATGTGGTGCTGCAAAAGACCCCCAGCAGCTTCGACGTCTCGGTCTGGGAGTTTTTCTGGCCGCTGCTGACCGGCGCGCAGCTGGTGATGGCGCCGCCGGAGGCGCACCGCGATCCTGACGCGCTGCAGCAGCTTTTTGCGCGCTATCGCGTCACCACCACCCACTTTGTGCCCTCGATGCTGGCGGCCTTCGTCGCCTCGCTGCAGGACGGGGATGCGGTGGCGCGCTGCGCCAGCCTGCGCCGCGTCTTCTGCAGCGGCGAAGCGCTGCCGACCGATTTGTCGCGCCAGTGGGAGGCGCTGACGCAGACGCCGCTGCATAATCTTTATGGCCCGACCGAAGCGGCGGTAGACGTCAGCGACTATCCCGCCTTCGGCCCGGCGCTGGCGGCGGTAGAGGGCGCCAGCGTGCCGATCGGCTTCCCGGTCTGGAACACCGGCCTGCGCATCCTTGACGCGCGCCTGCAGCCGGTTCCGCCGGGCGTCGCGGGCGATCTCTATCTTACCGGCGTGCAGCTGGCGCACGGCTATCTCGATCGTCCCGATCTTACCGCCAGCCGTTTCGTCGCCGATCCGTTCGGCGACGGCACGCGCATGTACCGTACCGGCGACGTGGCGCGCTGGCTGGCGAACGGCGCGGTGGAATATCTGGGCCGCAGCGACGATCAGCTGAAGATCCGCGGCCAGCGCATCGAGCTGAACGAAATCGATCATGCGCTGGCGGCGCTGCCCGGCGTGCAGCAGGCGGTGACGCACGCGGTGGTGCTGGGCAGCGCCGACGCGCAGCAGGGCGACGCGCGCCAGCTGGTGGGCTATGTGGTGGCAGAGCGGCCGATTGACGCCGAGGCGATGCGCGCTGCGCTGGCGCAGCAGCTACCGGCGCATATGGTGCCGGTGGCGATCGTCGCGCTGGAGGCGCTGCCGCTCAGCAGCAACGGCAAGCTGGATCGCAAGGCCCTGCCGCTGCCGCAAAGCCGTACGGGCGAAGGCGGTCGCGCGCCGCTGCCGGGGCTGGAGACGCAGCTGGCTCAGGCGTTCGCCGCGCTGCTGGAACGCGATGCGGTCGGCGCGCAGGAGGATTTCTTCGCCCTCGGCGGCCACTCGCTGCTGGCGATGCGGCTGGCGGCGCAGCTGCGGCGCCAGCTGAAGCAGCCGGTTTCCGTCGGCCAGATTATGGTTGCCTCGACGGTGGAGAAGCTGGCGGCCCTGCTGAGCGATGCGCAGACCGCGCAGACCGCCGGTTTTGAGCCGGTGCTGCCGCTGCGCCTCGGCAGCGGACCCACGCTGTTCTGCTTCCATCCGGCGTCGGGCTTCGCCTGGCAGTTCAGCATTCTGCAACGTTACCTGGACGCGCGCTGGTCCATCGTCGGCATTCAGTCGCCCGACGCCAGCGGCCCGCTGAATCAGGCGACGCATCTGGATGAGGTGTGCGACGCGCATCTCGCCACGCTGCGGCAGCATCAGCCGCAGGGCCCTTACTATTTCCTCGGCTATTCGCTGGGCGGCACGCTGGCGCAGGGCATCGCCGCGCGGCTGGAGGCGCTCGGCGAAGAGGTGGCGTTCCTCGGCCTGCTTGATACCTGGCCGCCGGAGACGCAGAACTGGGATGAGCAGCGCGGCGAGAACCAGCTCGATCCGGCGGTGCTGGAGGAAGTTAACCGCGAGCGCGAGCAGTTTGTCGCCGCGCAGCGTCAGCAGGCGGGCGAAGGGTTAGAGGCGATGTTCGACGCCATCGAGGCCAACTACGCCAGCTCGGTGCGGCTGCTGGCGACGGCGCGTAGCGCGCGCTTCGGCGGTCGCGCCACGCTGTTCCTCGCCACCGAGACGCAGCAGCCGGGCCAGGATGCGCGTCGCGCCTGGGCGCCCTATGTCGGCGAGCTGGAGGTGCGGCCGCTGGCGTGCGCCCACGTCGAGATTATCTCACCGCGCATGTTTGAGCAGATCGGACCGCAGTTGCAGCAGTTACTGATGGTGTTTTCTAAAGGCAGCTGATTAGCTCGAAAAGTGGATGTTATGGCCCGGAGAGCAAAGCGTCCCGCGACAGGGATGTCGCGGGCCGAGCGAGCAGGGATGCGTAAAGCGACTTTGCGATCGGGCCATATCATCCGCTTTGGCACCTCTCTCCTAAGCCATCCCTATTCAGTGCGGTTGTTAGCCAGCGCCTCAGCTGCGCCCGCGTCCCAGCGGCACAATCATCGGCGTATGCGCCACCGGATCCTCAACGATAACGCAGCGCAGGCCGTAGACCGCCTCAATCAATTCCGGCGTAACAATCTCCGACGGCCTGCCCTCGGCGACAATCTGGCCGCTGCGCATCGCGATGAGATGCGTGGCGTAGCGGCACGCCTGATTCAGATCGTGCAGCACCACCACCAGCGTGCGGCCATGCTGCTGATTGAGATCCTGCATCAGCTCCAGCAGTTCGATTTGATGGGTAATATCGAGCCAGGTCGTGGGTTCGTCCAGCAGCAGCAGCGGCGTCTGCTGCGCCAGCACCATGGCGATCCAGACGCGCTGGCGCTGACCGCCGGAAAGCTGATCGACCGGCTGCGCGGCAATATCCGCCACGCCGGTTGCCTGCATCGCCTGCTGCACCGCCGCCTCATCCTCGTCGCGCCAGCGGCCGAACAGCGGCTGATGCGGATAGCGCCCGCGCGCCACCAGCTCGCTGACGCTGATGCCGGAGGGGGTCTGCGAACTCTGCGGCAGCAGGCCGAGACGCCGCGCCACCTCTTTAGTGGAGAGGCGCGAAATCACCTCGCCGTCGAGCAGCACCTGCCCCTGCAGCAGCGGCGCCAGGCGACTCAGCGCGCGCAGCAGCGTCGATTTGCCGCAGGCGTTGGGGCCGATGATCACCGTCAGTTCGCCATCCGGAATCGCGACCGACAGCCCTTCCGCCACAATCTTCTTCTCGTAGCCCAGCGTCAGCGCCTCGCCCTGCAGGCGCGCAATCCTCTCTGTCATTGGCGTCGCGCCTCCCTGACCAGTAGTGCAATCAAATAAAGCCCGCCAAGGCTGACGGTAATCACGCCGACCGGCAGCTGATAGGGCAGGAAAAGATGCTGCGCCGCATAGTCCGCCGCCAGCAGCAGCAGCGCGCCGCACAGCGCCGCCAGCGGCAGCGCGCCTTTGATGCCGCCGCACAGGCGACGAGCGATCTGCGGCGCCAGCAGGGCGACAAATGAAATGGGACCGGCCAGCGCGGTGGAGGCGGCGGTCAGCACCACGCCGAGCAGCATCAGCCACAGCCGGCTGCGCTCCACCGGCACGCCCAGCGCGCAGGCGGTGTCGTCGCCCATCTCCAGCAGGCGCATCCGCCGCGCCAGCAGCGCGGTCAGCAGCAGCGCCGCCGCCAGCACGGCGACCACCGGCGCGGTTTTCGCCCAGGTGATGCCGTTAAGCGATCCGGCGCTCCACAGCCCGGCGCTGAGCGCCGCCTCCAGCGAGGCGCTGATAATCAGCCAGCCGTTGAGCGCCATCAGCAGCGCACGCACGCTGATGCCGACGATAATCAGCCGGAAGGTCTCTACGCCGTTGCGCCAGGCGAACAGGTACACCACGCCAGCGGTCAGCACGCCGCCCAGCAGCGCCGCCAGCGTCATCGCCTCGCTGTTCTGCTGAAACAGCACCAGCGCCACCAGTACGCCGCTATAGGCGCCGGTATTGAAGCCGAGAATATCGGGGCTGCCGAGCGGGTTGCGCAGCAGCGACTGAAAAATTGCGCCGCTCACCCCGAGCGCCGCGCCGAGCAGCAGCGCCATCGCCACGCGCGGCAGTCGCCACTCCAGCACGATCAGCTGAAGGTTGCGCGCCCCCTCGCCGGTGACCAGCTGCCAGAGCTGCGCGCCCGTCACCGGCAGCGCGCCGCGCGTGACGCCGAAAAAGGCCAGCAGCGCGCAGGCCGCCAGCAGCCAGATGGCGTGCATCATTGCCCGACTCATACCTGCCCTCTCCCCAGCTTGCGGCGCACCAGCACGATCAGCATCGGCGCGCCGATCAGCGCGGTGACTACCGAGACGCGCAGTTCGCCCGGCACCATCAGGCGCCCCAGAATATCGGCGCTCAGCAGCAGGCAGGGAGTGATCAGCAGCGTGCCGGGCAGCATCCAGCGGTGGTCGTTGCCCCACAGCCAGCGGGCCAGATGCGGCGTCATCAGCCCGACAAAGGCGACAGGGCCGACGGCGGCCGTGGCGGCGCCGCTCAGCAGGGCGATAGCCAGCAGCCCGAGCAGCTGGGTACGCGCCACGCGCGTGCCGAGCGCCGTCGCCAGGTCGCCGCCCATGCTCAGGGTATTGAGCGCGCGCGCCAGCAGCAGCGCGATCAGCGCGCCGACCGCCACCGCTGGCCAGGTGGCGCGCAGCACGGCAGCGCTGCGAATATCCAGCGAGCCGCTGTGCCAGAAGCGCAGATGATCGTAAATATCGGGGTTAAGGAGAGACAGTCCGGATGTCAGCCCCTCCAGCACCGCGCCGAGCGCCACGCCAGCCAGGGTCAGGCGCACCGGATTAACGCGGCCGCCGCCGAGCGCGCCGGTCAGCGCCACCAGCAGCGACGCCAGCAGTGCGCCGACGAAGGCGAAGCCGAGCCAGTCGGCCGGCGAATCCGCGCCGAACAGGGCGATACCCAGCACCACGGCGAAGCCTGCGCCCGCGTTGACGCCGAGAATGCCGGGATCGGCGAGCGGATTGCGCGTCAGGCTCTGCATCAGCGCGCCCGCCAGCCCGAGCGCACCGCCCGCCAGCAGACCGGCAAGGGTGCGCGGCAGACGCGCTTCGCGCACGATAACGCAGTCGGCGCTGCCGCAGTGGGTCGTCAGGGCAAGGGAAACATCATGAATGGCGATCGATTTGGCGCCGAGCATCAGGCTGAGCGCGAGCAGGAGCAACAGCAGCACTCCTGAGGCGGCTATTGCGGAGAGTTGGCGCATAACGTTCCGAACCTTCACTGTTCACTGACGCAGCGAACGCGTCAATTTGATAATGATACTTGTTATCGTTATTACTCGTATTTTTGTATGTTACCATGATTCGCCTCAACCGTAGCGAGGAAAACCGCAGCAAAAGGCGACGCAATGAACAAACCCTCCCATCTCATCGATCTCAGCCTGTTGAAGACGCACCCCGCTTTTCGCGCCGTCTTTATCGCCCGTTTTATCTCTATCGTCGCGCTCGGCATGCTGGCCGTCGCCGTGCCGGTGCAGATCCAGCAGCTGACGCATTCGCCTGCGCTGGTGGGGCTTGCGGTCACCCTGGCAGGTGCAGGCATGTTCGTCGGACTGCTCACCGGCGGCGTGCTGGCAGATCGCTACGAGCGCAAACGGCTGATCCTGATTGCGCGATCCACCTGCGGCCTCGGCTTCGTGGCGCTGGCCGTTAACGCCTCGCTGCCGACCCCATCGGTCAGCGCGGTCTTTTTGCTCGGCCTGTGGGATGGCTTCTTCGGCGCAATCGGCGTCACGGCGCTGCTGGCGGCGACGCCAGCGCTGGTGGGGCGCGAAAACCTGATGCAGGCGGGCGCCATTACCATGCTCACGGTGCGCTTCGGCGCGATTCTTTCGCCCGCCGTCGGCGGCCTGGTGCTGGCGCACGGCGGCGCGGCGTGGAACTACGGCCTCGCCGCCCTGGGCACGCTGCTCACCGTGCTGACCCTGCTGCGGCTGCCCGTGATGCCGCCGCCGCCGCAGCCGCGCGAACATCCGCTGCGGGCGCTCGCCAGCGGCGTGCAGTTTTTGTTTGCCGCGCCGCTGGTCGGCATGGCGGCGCTGATCGGCGCGCTGGTAACCCTGGCGAGCGCGGTGCGCGTGCTCTACCCGGCGCTGGCGTCGCACTGGCAGGTCAGCCTCGATGAGCTGGGCCTGATGTACGCCGCCGTGCCGCTCGGCGCGGCGCTGGGGGCGCTGACCAGTGGGCGGCTGGCGCAGACGCCGCAGCCAGGCAAGGTGATGTTAGCCAGCGCCGTCGCCGCTTTCCTCGCGCTTGGCGCCTTCAGCCTGATGCCGCAGTTTGCCCTCGGCCTGGCCTGCCTGGCGGCGTTCGGCTACTGCAGCGCCGTTAACAGCCTGGTGCAGTACCAGCTGATCCAGTCGCTGACGCCCGATGCGCTGCTGGGGCGCATCAACAGCCTCTGGACGGCGCAGAACGTCACCGGCGATGCGATCGGCGCGGCGATGATCGGCGCGCTGGGGTCATGGCTGCTGCCGCAGCAGGCCGCCGCGCTGTTCGGTTTCGGCGCGGCGCTGCTGGGAGGCGTGATGTGGATGCTGATGGCGAAGCTGCGACGCTATCAACCGCCAGCGCCGACGCTGGCGGAAGAGGCGTCATGATTTAACAAACAGCTGCGCCAGACGCGTCAGCAGATGGCTGGCGCTGTAGTAGTCAAGACGGAAGGTGTCGGCCCCTAGCGCGTAAACCTGCTGCTGCTTCACCGCCGCGGTTTGCGCCAGGAAGGGGTTCTGCATCAGCTGTTTCGCCCCTTGCTCCTCCGCGGCGAACAGCAGGAAGGTATTGCCGTTCAGGCCGCTGGCGACGTTCTCGCCAGAGAGCTGAATAATATCTTTGCGCTGTCCCATACTGTGCGTCTGCTGCAGATCCGCAGGCGGCACGGCGAGCGTAAAGCCGAGCTGCTCCAGCAGCTTGCCCTGTGCTGATTCGCGGGTCCACAGGTTTACCGCGCGGCCGCCGCCGTTAAACACCATGGCGGAAACGGGCTGCGGCGGCAGCGTGATTTTCTGCTTCAGCGCCGCCTCCTGCGCATCGAACGCCTTCACGCGCGCCGCTGCCTCCGCCTCGTGGCCGGTCGCTTTGCCGAGCAGCGTCACCAGCTGCTGCCAGCTTTTATCGTCATAGTTCACTACCAGCGTCGGCGCGATAGCCGAGAATTGATCCACCAGCTTGAGCGCGGAGTCGTTGCCGGTCGCGCTGACGATAATCAGATCCGGCGCTTCGGCGGCCACCGCTTCGGCGCTCGGCTCGCCAATATAGAGCCGCTTGAGATTTTTACGCTTCGCGACGTCGCTCCACTGACGGAAAAAGCCCTTCTCGTCCGCCAGTCGGCTGCCCGGCGCGGTCGCCCCGCTGGCGATGACCGGCGCGTCGATCGCCAGCAGCGAGCCGGTCAGGGTGACGCTGGTAGAGACGATGCGCTGCGGCGCGTTCTCCAGCGTGACGCTGCCGCCGACGCTTTGCAGCGTGCGCGGCCAGCCGCCTTCCGCCCGCGCTTGAGGGTGAGCCAGCACGGTCATGAAAGCCAGCGCGGCCACCGTGGTAAAAATCCGCTTAAACATAAGATTCAGTCCACTTTTTACTGTAATCCAACCTTCTGTCACCTCTACGCATCACGCTGAGATCGCACGCTCACTGCCGCGAATTTATTGACACTCCAGCCTAATCAACGTAGGTTACAGAACCACAATACAAATGATAATCATTATTAGTTATCTTATCATTTATAGGTGAAAATTATGGTGGAAACGTTGACGTTTGGAAATCCCCTGCTTGAGGATTTCTCCGCGCTGTGCCGGGGATTTATCTTCACCTCCCCGTGGCGCAGTATCGCTACGCAAGGCTGCTACACCACGATCGCCGCGCCGGCGGTCGATGGCGACGCGCTAAACGGCGACTTTCAACAGCAGCTGCGACGCCACTTCGCATCGGCAAAAAAACAGGGCATCGCCCACCCAGTCCTGGTCGGCGCCATCCCCTTCGACGTCAGCCAGCCCGCCGCGCTGTTTATTCCGGAATCGCATCAGACTTTTAAGCGCGCCGATCTTCAGGCTGCGCTGCCCGCCGTTCAGGCGCCGCTGCCGCAGGTACGCCGCCGCGCCGCCATGCCGGAGCACGCGGTGTTTACCGCCATGGTGGCAGAGGCCGTGGCCGCTACGCAGCGCGGCGAGCTGGATAAAGTCGTGCTGTCGCGCCTGATGGATATCGTGACGGAGCAGCCGGTGGATATCGCTGCGCTGATGCAGCGCATCGTGGCGCAAAACCCGAACAGCTATCACTTTCACCTGCCGCTGCCGCAGGGCGGCTCGCTGGTGGGCGCCAGCCCGGAGCTGATGCTGCGTAAAGAGGGGCGTGATTTCCGCTCCTGTCCGCTGGCTGGCTCTGCGCGACGCGACGCCGACGCGCAGCGCGACAGGGCCGCGGGCGACGCCCTGATGCAATCAGCGAAAGATCGCCACGAGCATAAGCTAGTGACTGACGCGATGCGCGCGGTGCTGCAGCCGCGCAGCCGCCTGCTCTCGGTGCCCGCGACCCCTTCTCTGCTGACCACCGCCACGCTGTGGCATCTGGCGACGCAGATTGACGGTGAGGCGCTCGATGAGCAGGAGAATGCGCTGTCGCTCGCCTGTCTGCTGCATCCGACGCCAGCGCTGAGCGGCTTCCCGCACGCGCGCGCGCAGCAGCTGATCCAGACGCTGGAGCCGTTTGACCGCCGTCTGTTCGGCGGCATCGTCGGCTGGTGCGACGAGCAGGGCAATGGCGAATGGGTTGTGACTATCCGCTGCGGCACCGTGCACGGCGCGCGCGTGCGCCTGTTCGCTGGCGCGGGCATCGTGGCCGATTCGCAACCAGAATCAGAATGGCGCGAGACGGGTGTCAAACTCGACACCATGCTGCGCGCTTTTGGACTGCAATAAAGGAAATACCATGTCGATCCCCTACCATCGCTGGCCAGACGATCTGGCGGCGCGCTACCGCGAGAAAGGCTACTGGCTGGATGTGCCGATGACCGATATCCTGGCGCGCCATGAAAACAGCGACGCTATCGCCGTTATCGAAGGCGATCTGCAGCTGAGCTACCGTCAGCTGGCGCAGCGCAGCGACAACCTCGCCGCGGCGCTGCAGCGCCGCGGGCTGAAAAACGGCGACACCGCGCTGGTGCAGCTCGGCAACGTCGCCGACTTCTACGTCACCGTTTTCGCCCTGTTCAAGCTGGGCGTCGCGTCGGTCTACGCGCTGTTCAGCCACCAGCGCACCGAGCTGCAATCCTACGCCGCGCAGATCGAACCTGCGCTGCTGATCGCCGATCGCCGCCATGGGCTGTTCGCCGACGACCGCTTTATCGACGCGCTGTGCGCCGATTGTCCGTCGCTGCGGCAGGTGATCCTGCGCAACGACAGCCAGCCGGAAAACGGGCTGGAAGCGCTGATGGCGGAGGCCGCGAACGCTTTTCAGCCGACGCCGACCGCCGCCGACGAAGTGGCGTTTTTCCAGCTCTCCGGCGGTAGCACCGGCACGCCGAAGCTGATCCCGCGCACCCACAACGACTACTACTACAGCATCCGCGCCAGCGACGAGATCTGCGCGGTCACCGCCGACACGCGCTATCTGATCGCCCTGCCCGCGCCGCATAATTTTGCGATGAGTTCGCCTGGCGCGCTGGGCGTCTTCTACGCGGGCGGCCAGGTGATTCTGGCCGAGGATCCCAGCGCGACGAACTGCTTCCCGCTAATCGAAAAACACCAGGTCACTGACACCGGCCTGGTGCCGCCCGCCGTCAGCCTGTGGCTGCAGGCGATCCAGGAGTGGGGCAGCAACCGGGCGCTGGCGTCGCTGCAGCGGATGCAGGTGGGCGGCGCCAAACTGGGCGAGACGCTGGCGGCGCGCATTCAGAGCGAGATCGGCTGCCGGCTGCAGCAGGTGTTCGGTATGGCGGAAGGGCTGGTGAACTACACCCGGTTTGACGACGACGAGCGCACCATTCTCACTACTCAGGGCCGTCCGATTTCGCCGGACGATGAGGTCTGGGTAGCCGACGAGAATGGCGATCCGCTGCCGACCGGCGCCATCGGCCGCCTGATGACGCGCGGTCCCTATACCTTCCGCGGCTACTACAACAGCCCGGCGCACAACGCCGCCAGCTTCGACGCCGACGGTTTTTACTGCTCGGGCGATCTGATCGAGATTAATCCGCAGGGCTACATCACCGTGCAGGGACGCGAGAAAGATCAGATTAACCGCGGCGGCGAAAAGATCGCTGCCGAGGAGATCGAAAACCTGCTGCAGCGCCATACGGACGTGATCCATGCGGCTCTGGTATCGATGCATGACGAGCTGATGGGCGAAAAAAGCTGCGCCTTTATCGTCGCGCGCCAGCCGCTCAAGCCGGTGGCGCTGCGCCGCCATCTGCGCGAGCTGGGCGTCGCCGAATATAAGCTGCCTGACCGTATTACCTGCGTAGATGCGCTGCCGCTGACGCCCGTCGGCAAAGTAGACAAGAAACGCCTGCGCCAACAGCTTGCCGATCAACAAGCGCAAGCCTGACCTGTTCCGGAGATTTTATGGCTATTCCAAAACTGACCTCATATTCGCTGCCTGCCGCCGCCGAGCTGCCCGCCAACAAGGTGAAATGGGCGCTGGAGCCGCAGCGCGCCGCCCTGCTGATTCACGATATGCAGGCCTACTTTCTTAACTTCTGGGGCGAAAACAGCCCGCTGGTCAATCAGGTGGTGGAGAACATCGCCCGCCTGCGCGCCTGGTGCAAGTCGCAGGGCATCCCGGTGTTCTACACCGCGCAGCCTAATCAGCAGAGCGATGAGGATCGCGCGCTGCTGAACGATATGTGGGGGCCGGGCCTGAACAAACATCCCGAGCAGCAGAAGATTGTCGATGCGCTGGCGCCCGACGCCGAGGATCAGGTGCTGACTAAGTGGCGCTACAGCGCCTTTGTCCGCTCGCCGCTGGAGTCAATTCTGCAGGAGATGGGACGCGATCAGCTGATCATCACCGGCGTGTACGCCCACATTGGCTGTCTCACCACCGCGACCGATGCCTTTATGCGCAACATCCAGCCCTTTATGGTGGCGGATGCGCTGGCGGACTTTAGCCGCGAGGAACATATGATGGCGCTGACCTATACCGCCGGACGCAGCGGCAAAGTGGTGATGACCGCAGATGTGATGCCGCTGCCGCTCAGCAAGGAGGATCTGCGCGCGCTGGTTCTGCCGCTGCTGGAAGACGATGACGTGCCGGAAGATGATGAGAACCTGATCGACTACGGTCTCGATTCCGTGCGCATGATGGCGCTGGCGGCGCGCTGGCGTCAGGCGCATGGCGATATCGACTTTGTCAGCCTGGCGAAAAATCCCACTATCGACGGCTGGTGGGCGCTGCTGTCACGGGAGCCTGCATAATGAGCCAGCGCTTCGACTTCAGCGGTAAGCAGGTGTGGGTAACCGGCGCAGGCCAGGGCATCGGCTACTGCACCGCGCTCGCCTTTCACGCCGCGGGCGCGCAGGTTCAGGGCTTCGATCTGCGCTTTCACGACCTCGACTACCCTTTCGCCTGCCATACGCTTGACGTGGCCGATGCAGGACAGGTGAAAACGGTGTGCCAGCGCCTGCTGGCGCAGCAGCCGCGCCTCGACGTGCTGGTGAACGGCGCGGGCATCCTGCGTATCGGCGCCACCGACGAGATTTCCGCCGCGGATTTCCAGGCCTGTCTGGCGGTCAATGTAGGCGGCGCCTTCAATATGTTCCAGCAGACGCTGCCGGTATTTCGCCAGCAGCGTGCAGGCGCCATCGTCTCTGTCGCCTCTAACTCGGCGCACGCGCCGCGTATCGGTATGTCGGCCTACGGCGCCTCAAAAGCCGCGCTGCGCAGCCTGACCCTGACCGTCGGCCTGGAGATGGCACCCTATGGCGTGCGCTGCAATATCGTTTCGCCCGGCTCGACCGACACCGAGATGCAGCGCAGCCTGTGGCATACGCCGACCGCCGAGCAGGAGATGATCGACGGCTTCCCGGATCAATATAAGCTGGGGATCCCGCTGCGGAAGATCGCCACGCCGCAGGAGATCGCCCATAACGTGCTGTTCCTCGCCTCGGATCTCGCCAGCCACGTCGCGCTGCAGGATATCGTGGTGGACGGCGGCGCGACGCTGGGAGCCTGACCGATGGCGATCTGGAAACGCGAAACCGATCTCAACGCGCTGAACGCTATCGGTGAAAATTCGCTGGTGGCGCATATCGGCATCCGCTTTACCGCCATCGGCGACGATTACCTGGAGGCGGTTATGCCGGTCGATGCGCGCACCCATCAGCCGTTCGGCCTGCTGCACGGCGGCGCGTCGGTGGTGCTGGCGGAGTCGATGGGCTCGATCGCCGGCTATCTCTGCACCGAAGAGGGGAAAAGCGTGGTGGGCATCGAGGTCAACGCCAGCCATCACCGCCCGGTCTCCAGCGGTGAAGTGCGCGGCATCTGCCGTCCGCTGCATATCGGCTCACGCAATCAGGTGTGGCAGATTGAAATCCGCAACGCGCGCGGCCAGCTCTGCTGTTCGTCGCGCCTGACGGTGGCGGTGCTGGGGTAATGAAAAAGGGACAGCTTTCGCTGTCCCTTTTTTCTGGCATTAACGCTGGTAGATGATTTCGACGCCTTCGTCGTCATCTTCGTCCCAGTCGTCATCCCACTCTTCATCTTCTTCTTCAACCACGTTTTCCATCGCTTCACGGTGATAGTCATCCCACATGAACTCGACTTTCTCGGGTTTCTTCTCTTCTTCTTCCGCTTCTTTCGGGTTGGCGTTGATGAAGCTCATCACGTCCCAGCAGAGATCCTGCACGCCCTGACGGCTTGCGGCGGAGATAAGATAGTATTTCTCTTCCCAGCCCAGCGCTTCGGCAATCGCTTTAGCGCGCGTCTGCGCTTCCTCTTCGCCAATCACGTCGATTTTATTGAACACCAGCCAGCGCGGCTTGTTGAACAGCTTGTCGCTGTACTTCTCCAGCTCGCCGAGGATGATGCGGGCGTTTTCCACCGGATCGGACTCGTCGATCGGCGCGATGTCGATCAGGTGCAGCAGCACGCGGCAGCGCTCGAGGTGCTTGAGGAAGCGAATACCGAGGCCAGCACCATCGGCAGCGCCTTCAATCAGGCCCGGAATGTCAGCAACGACGAAGCTCTGCTCGCTGTCCATACGTACCACGCCCAGGCTTGGCACCAGCGTGGTGAACGGATAATCCGCCACTTTCGGCTTGGCCGCAGAGACGGCGCGGATAAAGGTCGATTTGCCGGCGTTCGGCAGGCCCAGCATGCCAACGTCGGCCAGCAGCATCAGCTCCAGCTGCAAATCGCGCTTCTCGCCCGGCGTGCCCATGGTTTTCTGACGCGGGGTACGGTTTACCGAGGATTTAAAGCGCGTATTGCCCAGGCCGTGCCAGCCGCCTTTAGCGACCATCAGCTTCTGCTCATGGCGCGTCATATCGCCCAGCGTTTCGCCGGTGCCCTGGTCGATCACGCGGGTGCCGACCGGCACCTTAACGATAATGTCCTGACCGCGTTTGCCGGTACAGTCGCGGCTCTGGCCGTTCTGACCGCGCTCGGCGCGGAAGGACTTCTCAAAACGGTAGTCAATCAGGGTATTCAGGTTCTCGTCGGCAACCAGATAGACATCACCGCCGTCACCGCCGTCACCGCCGTCCGGACCGCCTTTCGGAATATATTTTTCACGGCGGAAGCTGACGCAGCCATTGCCGCCATCGCCGGCAACCACCAGGATTGTCGCTTCATCAACAAACTTCATTTTCTTTCTCCGTCACACAATCGCCCGCGCGCCCCTACAGGGCTGCGAACGGGTCCGCCAGGGTCTGTCTGCGCCGACCGGCGGCGGATAAATCAGGACTGATTTACATCAGGCGTACATAAAGTGTACAGCAATACAGAACGACAGGTCGCAGAATGTAAAAAGCCCCGCAATGGCTGCGGGGCTTTTATTCGTGCGTTCAGACAGTCGCTGTCTGCGTCACGACAACCTTACTCAGCAACGATGCTGATGTATTTACGGTTGTTCGGACCTTTCACTTCGAATTTAACTTTGCCGTCTGCGGTAGCGAACAGGGTGTGGTCACGACCACAACCTACGTTGTTACCGGCATGGAACTTGGTGCCACGCTGACGAACGATGATGCTACCTGCCAGAACAGATTCGCCACCGAAACGTTTTACACCCAGACGTTTTGCATTGGAGTCACGACCGTTACGAGTCGAGCCACCAGCCTTTTTATGTGCCATTTGTCAGATCTCCTCTTAAGCGCTGATGCCAGTAATTTTCACATCAGTGAACCACTGACGGTGGCCAGCCTGCTTACGGTAGTGCTTACGACGACGAAACTTAACGATTTTAACTTTCTCGCCACGACCGTGAGCAACGATTTCAGCTTTGATAACGCCGCCTGAAACCAGTGGCGCGCCGATTTTCACGTCTTCGCCATTTGCGATCATCAGCACCTGGTCAAACTCAATGGTTTCACCGGTTGCGATGTCCAGCTTTTCCAGGCGAACGGTCTGACCTTCGCTTACTCGGTGTTGTTTACCACCACTTTGGAAAACCGCGTACATATAAAACTCCGCTTCTGCGCATGCCTTTCGTTCATCAGGCGGCGCGATAAATATTCACAATAGGGCGCGAATTCTACGCAAATCTCCAGCAGAAGACAAGAGCACTTTGCACTCTCTTGCAGAAAAAAAACACAGGCCGATCGCAAACGTTTCTCATCCGGAAAATTCAAGTACAATCAGTAACAGATTACCTGAACTCAGGCTGGTTAAAGCACGTACCATGAGCCGTTGAAACGAGTCAAAGCTGAACAGACGAATGAACTTAGAACAAATTAATGAATTAACCGCGCAGGATATGGCGGCCGTCAACCAGACCATCCTCGACCAGCTGAATTCCGAGGTCTCGCTGATTAATCAGCTTGGCTATTACATCATCAGCGGCGGCGGCAAGCGCATCCGTCCGATGATCGCTGTGCTTTCGGCACGCGCGCTAGGCTACCAGGGCGAGCTGCACGTCATTAACGCGGCGCTGATCGAATTTATCCACACTGCGACGCTGCTGCATGACGACGTGGTGGATGAATCCGATATGCGTCGCGGCAAAGCGACCGCTAATGCGGCGTTCGGCAATGCGGCCAGCGTGCTGGTCGGCGACTTTATCTATACGCGCGCCTTCCAGATGATGACCAGCATGGGCTCGTTGCGTATTCTGGCGCTGATGTCCGAAGCGGTGAACGTGATAGCTGAAGGCGAGGTGCTGCAGCTGATGAACGTCAACGACCCGGACATCACTGAAGAGAGCTATATGCGCGTAATTTACAGCAAAACGGCGCGTTTGTTTGAAGCCGCTTCGCAGGCATCCGCTATTCTCGCCGACGCCACGCCGGCACAGGAAAAAGCGATGCAGGATTACGGACGCTTTCTCGGCACCGCTTTCCAGTTAATCGACGATCTGCTCGACTATAGCGCCGACGGCGCCACGCTGGGCAAGAATACCGGCGACGATCTCAGTGAAGGCAAACCGACCCTGCCGCTGCTGCATGCGATGCATAACGGCACGCCGGAACAGACGAAGATGATCCGCGAGGCGATCGAACAGGGCAACGGCCGTCATCTTCTTGAGCCGGTGCTCGCCGCCATGCAGCAGTGCGGCTCGCTGGAATGGACCCGCAAGCGCGCCGAGCAGGAAGCGGATAAAGCGATTGCGGCGCTCAGCGCGCTGCCGGAATCGCCCTGGCGCAGCGCGCTCGAAGCGCTGGCGCATATGTCTGTCCAGCGCGATTTCTGACTTCCCTTCGGAGCTGCCGCCGCAGCTCCGCTGTTTCCCCCTTCCCGCTTCACTTTTTTCCGAAAATGCATCACTTCTGTTGCCGCGCTTTTGCGTCAAGGCGCTCACTTCTCGCGACTGGCCCAAAAATTACTGGAAACAACAAGAAACTTTCTGGTATAAAAATTCCACAACATTCCAGATAAGAGAAAAGAGCACGGTCCCTCACTGCACTGGGAATATTCACGCAAGGAACAAGGAGAATGCGATATGCAAAAAAGGAGTGAAGACTGGCATCCCGCCGATGTAATTGCTGCGCTGCGCAGACGCGGCACGACGCTGGCGGCGTTGTCACGCCAGGCGGGCTTGAGTTCATCTACGCTGGCCAATGCCCTTTCGCGTCCCTGGCCGAAAGGAGAGTGGCTAATTGCGGAGGCAATTGACGTCCATCCCGCCGAGATCTGGCCAAGCCGCTACTACGATCCGCACACCCATCTGCTGCTGGATCGCAAAAAGCGTATTCGATCCCCCGCCGGAGACGAGAAGCGCAAGCAGGATCCCGCCAGCGCCTGAGGATCGAACAGGCAAAAAAAACCAGCCGCGCTGCCGTGGCTGGTTTTTTATTCGCGCGGCGTTTACTCAGCGCTCACGCGTTCAATCTGCGCGCCCATCGCCTTCAGTTTATCTTCGATGTGCTCATAGCCGCGATCGATATGGTAGATGCGATCCACCAGCGTCGTGCCTTCGGCGATGCAGCCTGCCAGCACCAGGCTCGCCGACGCCCGCAGATCGGTTGCCATCACCTGCGCGCCGGAAAGTTTTTCCACGCCGTGGCAGATGGCGGTATTGCTCTCAATTTCCGCGTGCGCGCCCATACGGATCAGCTCGGGAATATGCATAAAGCGGTTTTCAAAAATGGTTTCGGTGATGACGCCCGTGCCTTCCGCTACCAGGTTAAGCAGGGTGAACTGCGCCTGCATGTCAGTTGGGAAGCCCGGGTGCGGCGCCGTACGTACGTTGACCGCTTTAGGGCGTTTGCCGTGCATATCCAGGCTAATCCAGTCGTCGCCGGTTTCGATGTCGGCGCCCGCATCGCGCAGCTTCGCCAGAACGGCGTCCAGCGTATCCGGCTGGGTGTTGTGACAGAGCACTTTACCGCCTGAGATGGCTGCCGCCACCAGGAAAGTGCCGGTTTCGATGCGGTCCGGCAGGACGCGATAGACGCCGCCGCCCAGGCGTTCAACGCCTTCAATGGTGATCTTGTCGGTGCCTGCGCCGCTGATCTTCGCGCCCAGCGTAATCAGGAAGTTGGCCGTATCGACAATTTCCGGCTCGCGCGCCGCGTTCTCGATAATGGTGACGCCGGTAGCCAGCGTCGCCGCGCTCATGATGGTCACGGTCGCGCCTACGCTCACTTTATCCATCACGATATGCGCGCCTTTCAGGCGGCCGTCGACAGAGGCCTTAACGTAGCCCTCTTCCAGCTTGATTTCAGCGCCCAGCTGCTCCAGGCCCGTAATATGCAGATCGACCGGACGCGCGCCGATGGCGCAGCCGCCCGGCAGAGAGACCTGGCCCTGGCCGAAGCGCGCGACCAGCGGACCGAGCGCCCAGATAGAAGCGCGCATGGTTTTCACTAATTCGTACGGCGCGCAGAAAATATCGACCTTGCTGGCGTCGACGTGGACGGAGCCGTTGCGCTCAACTTTCGCACCCAGCTGGCTTAGCAGCTTCATTGTGGTATCGATATCGCGCAGCTTCGGCACGTTCTGGATCTCGACCGGCTCTTCAGCCAGCAGCGCAGCAAACAGAATCGGCAGTGCGGCATTTTTCGCCCCGGAAATGGTGACTTCACCACTCAGGCGGGTGGGGCCTTGCACACGAAATTTGTCCATTAACACGGCTCTCAATTAACTAAAGACGGGAAGAGCTCGCCAGCGGCGAGCGCCCATGATGAAGGCTCAAAAACCGTTAAGTTTACGGTCGCGCGCCCATTCAGCAGGGGTATAAGTTTTAATGGAGACAGCATGAATGCGGTTGTCGGCGATATATTCCATCAGCGGCGCGTAAACGGCCTGCTGTTTTTTCACGCGGCTCAGCTCGCCAAACATTTCACCTACGGCAATGACCTGAAAGTGGCTGCCATCGTTGCTCATCACATGGACTTCGTCCAGCGGCAGCGCTTTCATCAGCACGGCCTGAATTTCACTGTTTTCCATTGCTCATTACTTAAGTTGTAAAGAATAAAGGGTGACATCTTAGAGGAAAGCGGCGGACTCTTAAACATGCAAAAGCCCCTGCCAGAAACAGGGGCTTAAGAGTGTGGGAAAGCGGTCAGCTGCTTTTTTCCGCAGAAACAATAATCTGCTGAAGATTGTAGAGAGTAATCAGCGACTGCAATTTCTCGCTGATGCCGCTAAAACGCGGCGTGACGCCCTGAGCGCGGGCGATTTCGCGCAGGTGCACCAGCAACGCCAGACCGGCTGAGTCGACGCGCGCCAGTCCGGAAACGTCGATAATCTCTGCTTTGTCGATCAGCGTGTCACGCTGCTGCCAGAGCGCCAGCAGCGTATCGCGGTTCAGTTCGCCGTACAGCGACAGCGTGCTGGCGTCACGCTGCCAGCGTAATGACTCATGCATCGTTACTGTTTATCCAGCGTAATCGGCTGTGCCGCAGAGCTTTTCAGCTGTGCTGTCAGGCCATCAATGCCTTTGGTACGCAGCAAGTCGCCCCACTCGTTCTGTTTAGTGGTGATCATGCTGACGCCTTCCGCCACCATGTCATACGCCTGCCAGTTGCCACTCTGGCTGTTTTTACGCCACTGAAAATCCAGGCGAACAGGCGGACGACCGTTGGGGTCCACGATGGTGACGCGAATCGCAACGATATTCTTGCCGTCGAGCGGCTGCTCCGGCTGAATCTGGTAAGTCTGACCGTGATAAAGCGCCAGCGCCTGGCCGTAAGCCTGAGCCAGATAGTCGCCAAATGCGGCGAAATAGGCATCGCGCTGCGCTGGCGTCGCCTCACGATAGTAGCGGCCCAGCACCAGCGCGCCGGCGTACTTGATTTGCACATAGGGCAGCAGCTCCTGACGAACGATATCGCGCAGGTAATTAGGATTCTGCTTGATTTTTGGCTGCTCGTTTTTAAGACGCGTAAAGGTCTTGGCCGCCGCCTCATTCATCAGCTTGTAAGGATTGCTTTGGTCGACGGCATTTGCCGTGGCCAGCGGCGCAACCACCAGCATGGCAATCATCAGGAAACGTTTAAACATCGTTTTTTACCTCTCAGGGTTGAGCCGGGGCAGCAGGCGCACTCTCGTCGCCCTGCGTACCCTTGTTATCCGCATCGTTTTTCTTGTCACCGCTCTTGTACAGGAACTGACCTATCAGGTCCTCCAGTACCATTGCCGATTTGGTATCGCGCAGCGTGTCGCCGTCTTTCAACATCGCCGAGCCCAGCTCGGGATCGTCAAAGCCCAGATTCAACGCTAAAAACTGCTCGCCGAGTAAGCCCTGGGTGCGGATCGCCAGCGAGCTGGTATCGGAAATCTTGTCGGCGTACTCGTCGCTGATCGCCATGGTGACGCGCGGTAACAGCGTTTTAGGTTCCAGGGAGATATCAGTGACGCGGCCGATCACCACGCCGCCGATTTTAACCGGCGAGCTGACTTTCAGGCCGCCGATATTATCGAAGGTAGCGTAAAGCTGCCAGGTCGGCTGCGTGCCGAGCGACTTAAGATCCGCCACGCGCAGGCAGAGAAACAGCATCGCCACCAGCGCCAGAAGCATAAACACGCCAACCCAAATTTCGCTTTTTTTGCTTTGCATTGCATTAGTTCCCAAACATCAGTGCTGTCAGCACAAAATCCAGACCGAGTACCGCCAGCGAGGCGTGCACCACGGTGCGCGTCGTCGCGCGGCTAATCCCTTCAGAGGTCGGAATCGCGTCGTAACCGTTAAACAGCGCGATCCAGGTGACCGTCACGGCAAAAACGGCGCTTTTAATAATGCAGTTGATGACGTCAGTACGAAAATCGACCGCGTTTTGCATCGCCGACCAGAAAAAGCCGGGATCGATGCCTTTCCAGCTCACGCCGACCAGCGCACCGCCAGCGATGCCGACGGCGGTAAAAATTAGCGTCAGAAGCGGCATGCTGATAAAGCCCGCCCAGAAGCGCGGCGAGACAACGCGGCGCAGCGGATCGACCGCCATCATCTCCATACTGGAGAGCTGTTCGGTCGCCTTCATCAGGCCAATCTCCGCCGTCAACGCCGATCCGGCCCGGCCGGCGAACAGCAGCGCGGTCACTACCGGTCCCAGCTCGCGCAGCAGCGACAGCGCCACCAGCATGCCGAGACTGGTTTCCGCGCTGTAGGTGGTCAGCACCAGATAGCCCTGCAGCCCCAGCACCATGCCAATAAACAGCCCGGACACGACGATAATCAACAGCGATAAGACGCCGACGCTGTAAAGCTGTTTGATCAGCAGCGGCGTGTGTTTACGAAAGGCGGGTTTCCCTACCAGCGCGTGAAACAGCATTAAACCTGCCCGACCAAAGGTGGAGCAGGTATTGATTCCCCGGCGTCCTAATGACGCCAGCGCCTTTAACAACATTGGCTTACACTCTCCCTGAGCCGGTTAAGTCGGCAAGATAGTCCCCGGCGGCAAACCGGAACGGGACAGGTCCGTCCGCGATCCCATCCAGAAACTGACGCACGCGCGGGTCAGGGTTTTGCCGCAGCTCCGGTGTACTGCCCTGCGCAATGATTTTCTGGCCTGCCACAATATAGGCTCTGTCGGCGATGCTGAGCACCTCTGGCACATCGTGCGATACCACAATGCAGGTGAGGCCCAGCGAATGGTTGAGCTCGTCGATCAGCTTGACCAGCACGCCCATGGTAATGGGATCCTGGCCAACAAACGGTTCGTCAAACATGATGAGCTCCGGCTCAAGCGCGATAGCGCGCGCCAGCGCGGCACGCCGCGCCATGCCGCCAGAGAGTTCTGCCGGCTTCAGCTGCGCCGCGCCGCGCAGTCCTACCGCTTCCAGCTTCATCATCACCGTGCTGTGCAGCAGCGCAGCGGGCAGTTGCGTATGCTCGCGCAATGGCCAGGCCACATTTTCATATACCGTCAGGTCGGTGAACAGCGCGCCGGACTGGAACAGCATGCTCATCTTTTTGCGGGTTTCGTAAAGCTTCGCGCGGGACAGGCTGGGAATATTTTCACCACGAAACCAGATTTCCCCCCGATCGGGCTGCAGCTGGCCGCCAATCAGGCGCAGCAGCGTCGTTTTGCCTATGCCCGACGGCCCCATAATGGCCGTTACTTTTCCCTTTGGCACCGTCAGCGAAATATCGTCGAAAATCGGACGATCGCCGCGTGTAAAACTGACGCCACGAACCTCAACCAGGTTCGTTTCCTGTTGGTCCATTATTACCTCTTCTGTGGATCGGGCGTTATAAAGCCTACGATGGTAGCCTGTAATGCGCCAGTGCACGATAGCATTACAGAAACTTACCGCCTTCATTTGGCGAAAGCGGGCATAAAATTTACTTTTGCCGCTCAGACGGTCAAAATCAGCGCCTGTTTCTGATAACAGAAGCTGAAACCTGCCGCACAAGACGTGACGGCAACGCCTTTCATCCAAGGATTTTCCATGTTCGTAGCCGCTGCCCTGCTGATCGTTGGTTTGATTTTACTGGCTTATGGCGCCGATCGCCTGGTGTTTAGCGCCGCGATACTGTGTCGATCCTTTGGTATTCCGCCGCTGATCATCGGCATGACGGTCGTCAGTATCGGCACCTCGCTACCGGAGATGATCCTCTCTTTTTCGGCGGCGCAGCATGGCCAGATGGATCTCGCCGTTGGCACCGCGCTGGGTTCCAATATTACCAATATTTTACTGATCCTTGGCGGCGCGGCGCTACTGCACCCTCTGAATATCTACTCCAATCTGATCCGGCGCGAGCTGCCGCTGATGCTGCTGGTTTCGCTGCTCAGCGGCCTGATGCTGTTCGATAACTATCTGAGCCGCCTTGACGGCCTCGGCCTGATCGCCATCGCCATCGCCTATTTGCTGGTGGCAATCCGCTTCGCGCGCCGCGCCGAGCGGGACAATAGCGATACCCTGACACGCGAACAGCTCGCAGAGCTGCCGCGCGAAGAGAGCGGCAACACGGTAGCCTTTCTCTGGCTGGCGGTCGCGCTGATTATTTTGCCCATGGCGACGCGCATGGTAATCGACAACGCCACCGCCTTTGCCGATTATTTCGGCGTCAGCGAGCTGGTAATGGGCGCCACGCTGATCGCAGTAGGCACCAGCCTGCCGGAGCTGGCGACGGTGCTGGCGGGCGCGCTGAAAGGCGAGGACGATATCGCTATTGGCAATCTTATCGGCGCCAACATTTATAATATCGCCATCGTGCTGGGCTTACCGGCGCTGATCAATCCCGGTAGCGTGGACGAGCACGCCTTTGCGCGCGATTACTGGGTCATGCTGGCCGTCAGCGCGCTGTTCGCCCTGCTCTGCCTGCAGCGCCGCCGTCGCATTGGCCGCGTCGCAGGCGCTTTCTTACTCTGTGGTTTCATCGTCTGGGGCGCGCTTTTATGGGTTCAGCCCGCCTTCCTCGACGGATAACAAAGGACAGATTTGCCATGTCAACTCAGCTTTCAAACGCGAATTTCGACTTTCAGACGGCGGGAAAAGCGGTACTGCGCATCGAGCGTGAAGGTCTGGAGCAGCTGGACCAGTATATTAATGACGACTTTACCCGCGCCTGCGAGATGATCTATCGCTGCCAGGGCAAAGTGGTCGTCATGGGCATGGGCAAGTCGGGCCATATCGGCAAGAAGATGGCCGCCACCTTCGCCAGTACCGGTACCCCCGCCTTTTTCGTGCATCCCGGCGAAGCCAGCCACGGCGACCTGGGGATGGTCGGCCGCAACGATGTGGTGCTCGCTATCTCAAACAGCGGCGAGTCCAACGAGATTCTGGCGCTGATCCCGGTGCTGAAGCGTCAGCATGTGCCGCTTATCTGCCTTACCGGCCGCCCCGAGAGCGCCATGGGCCGCGCCGCCGACGTGCATCTGTGCGTAAAAGTCCCCCAGGAAGCTTGCCCGCTCGGGCTCGCCCCAACCAGCAGCACCACGGCGACGCTGGTCATGGGCGATGCGCTGGCGGTGGCGCTGCTGGAAGCGCGCGGTTTTACCGCGGAAGATTTCGCGCTGTCGCATCCAGGCGGCGCGCTGGGCCGCAAACTGCTGCTGCACGTCAGCGACATCATGCATAGCGGCGACGAAATCCCGCACGTGACGCGCGACGCCTCGCTGCGCGACGCGCTGCTGGAGATTACGCGTAAAAATTTAGGGCTGACGGTTATTGTCGACGATCTCATGAAGATCGAGGGCATTTTTACCGACGGTGACCTGCGCCGCATTTTCGATATGGGCATCGACTTTCAGAAGGCCACTATTTCGGAAGTGATGACGCGCGGCGGCATTCGGGTGCGCCCTAATATGCTGGCGGTCGAAGCGCTGAACCTGATGCAAAACAAAAACATTACCGCTGTGCTGGTGGCCGATGACGATCGTCTGCTCGGTGTGGTACATATGCATGACATGCTGCGCGCTGGCGTAGTCTGAACAGGAAATAAGAATGTCGGTAAATACTCCCCTGGTAGAAACCTGCTACGGCCCGGTCAGCGCGGAGGTGATGGCGCGCGCCGGTCAGATTCGCCTTCTGATTTGCGACGTCGACGGCGTGATGTCCGACGGCGTGATCTATATGGGTAATAACGGCGAAGAGCTGAAGGCTTTTAACGTGCGCGACGGCTACGGCATCCGCTGTTTGCTAACCTCTGATATAGAGGTGGCGATTATTACCGGACGCAACGCGCGTCTGATGGAGGATCGCTGCAAAACCTTAGGCATTCGTCATCTTTACCAGGGACAGTCCGATAAGCTTTTGGCCTATCGCGAACTTCTGGATAAACTGTCGCTTTCCGATGAGCAGGTCGCCTATATCGGCGATGACCTCATCGACTGGCCGGTGATGGCTCGGGTAGGACTGAGCGTGGCGGTAGCGGATGCGCATCCGGTATTGCTGCCGCGCGCCCATTACGTTACGCACATTGCAGGCGGACGCGGCGCAGTACGCGAACTTTGCGACCTGATTTTAATGGCGCAGAACAAATTTGAGGATGCCAAAGGGCAATCAGTATGAGTAAAAGCAGGCGTTGGATAACGCTGATTCTGGCCTTGATTGCGCTGGTGCTAATCGGCTGGAACCTGACCAGTCAGGATGAAAGCAGCGCGCCGGTCGCCGCTAACGACCAGGAGCCGACCTATACCAGCGCGAATTCGAACACCGTGGTCTACAACCCCCAAGGGGCGCTGGCTTACAAACTGGTGTCCGATAAAGTGACCTATTTCGCGGCGGATGAAGTGAGCTGGTTCGACAAGCCGGTTATGACCACCTACGACGAAAATAAAATGCCGACATGGTCGGTGCGCGCCGATAAAGCCAAATTAACCAAAGATCGTATGCTTTATCTGTATGGCCACGTCGAGGTGAATACCCTGACGCAGGATTCACAGCTGCAGCGCATCAAAACGGACAACGCGCAGGTCAACCTCATCTCGCAGGACGTGACCTCCGACGATCAGGTTACCTTGTTCGGGCGCGGTTTTAACTCTACCGGCATGAAGATGCGCGGGAATCTACGGACGAAAAACGCCGAGTTGATTGAAAAGGTCAAAACTTATTATGAAATTCAAAATGCACAACAACAGCCTTAAGTTTTTCCTGGTCGGCGCTCTGCTGGCGGCCAGCTTGCCCGCGCTGGCGGTGACCGGCGACTCGGACAAACCCGTTAACATCGACTCCGAAAACCAGGCGCTGGACCTGCAAGGCAATGTGGCGACCTTTACCGGCAACGTCATCGTGACCCAGGGAACGATCAAAATCACCGCCGATAAAGTGGTGGTAACGCGGCCTGGCGGCGACAGCAATAAAACCATCGTGGATGCCTACGGCAATCCTGCCACCTTCTATCAGATGCAGGATAGCGGCAAGCCTGTGCAGGGCCACGCCGCTAAGCTGCACTATGAGCTGGCGAAAGATTTTGTCGAGCTGACCGGCAACGCTTATATCGAGCAGCAGGACAGCAACATCAAAGGCGACCGTATAACCTATCTGGTCAAAGAGCAGAAAATGCAGGCCTACAGCCAGGGTCAGAGCAAGCGCGTCACCACCGTGCTGGTGCCGTCGCAGCTGCAGGACAAGAACGCTAACAGCCCGAAAAAGAGTAACTGATCGCTATGGCCACTTTAATCGCAGAAAATCTGGCGAAGGCGTATAAAGGCCGTCGCGTGGTGGAAGATGTCAGCCTGCAGGTGAAATCGGGCGAGATCGTCGGCCTGCTTGGCCCTAACGGCGCGGGCAAGACCACCACCTTCTACATGGTCGTCGGCATCGTACCGCGCGATGCGGGTCGCATCGTGATCGATGAGGATGATATCAGCATCCTGCCGCTGCACGCCCGCGCGCGTCGCGGCATCGGCTACTTGCCGCAGGAGGCGTCGATTTTTCGCCGCCTCAGCGTCTACGACAACCTGATGGCGGTGCTGCAAATTCGCGACGATCTCACCGAAGAGCAGCGTCAGGATCGCGCTAACGAGCTGATGGATGAGTTCCATATCGCCCATCTGCGCGACAGCATGGGTCAGGCGCTGTCGGGCGGCGAGCGCCGCCGCGTCGAGATTGCGCGCGCGCTGGCCGCTAATCCTAAATTTATCCTGCTGGATGAGCCCTTCGCCGGCGTCGATCCCATCTCGGTTATCGATATAAAAAAAATCATTGAGCATCTGCGCGACAGCGGGCTTGGCGTGCTGATTACCGACCATAACGTACGTGAAACCCTGGCGGTTTGCGAACGCGCCTATATCGTCAGCCAGGGGCGTCTTATCGCTCACGGCACGCCGAATGAAATTCTTGAAGATGAGCAGGTTAAACGGGTTTATTTGGGCGAAGAGTTCAGACTCTGATAAGGTGTCGTTAATACGATGTTTGCTTAGGAAATCCCGTCCTGAATATGAAGCAAGGTTTGCAACTCAGGTTCAGCCAACAGCTGGCGATGACTCCGCAGCTGCAGCAGGCCATTCGGCTGCTGCAGCTCTCTACGCTTGAGCTGCAACAAGAGCTGCAGCTGGCGCTGGAGAGTAATCCGCTGCTGGAACAGGCTGAAATGCATGAAGAGATCGACAGCCGCGACTATCAGGAAGATGAGGTGCTGGACACGCGCGAGGCGCTTGAACAGAAAGAGCTGCCGGACGATTTGCCGCTCGACGCCACCTGGGACGAAATGTATACCGCAGGCACCCCTTCCGGCACCGGTACTGACTATCAGGATGATGAGCTGCCGGTCTATCAGGGCGAAACGACTCAGTCGCTGCAGGATTACCTGATGTGGCAGGTAGATTTAACGCCCTTTACCGATACCGATCGCGCTATCGCCACCTCGATCGTCGACGCCATCGACGATACTGGTTATCTTACCGTTTCGCTTGAGGAGATCCTCGACAGCATGGGCGATGAAGAGCTGGCGCTGGATGAGGTCGAGGCGGTGCTGAAGCGTATTCAGCGCTTCGATCCGGTGGGGGTTGGCGCGCGCGATCTGCGCGACTGCCTGCTGGTGCAGCTTTCCCAGTTCGCGCCGACCACGCCGATGCTGGCCGAGGCGCGCCTGATCGTCAGCAATCATCTCGACCTGCTGGCCAACCACGATTTCCGCAGCCTGATGCGCGTCACCCGCTTCAAAGAAGTTGTGCTGAAAGAGGCGATGCTGCTGATTCAGTCGCTGGATCCGCGTCCTGGCCAGTCGGTGCAGACCGGCGAGCCGGAATATGTCATTCCCGATGTGCTGGTGCGTAAGGTCGGCAAGCGCTGGACGGTGGATCTCAACGCCGATAGCGTGCCGCGTCTCAGGATCAATCAGCATTACGCCGCTATGGGCGGCGCGGCGCGGAACGACAGCGACAGTCAGTTTATCCGCACTAATCTGCAGGAAGCGCGCTGGCTGATCAAAAGTCTGGAAAGCCGCAACGATACGCTGCTGAAAGTCACGCGCTGCATCGTTGAGCAGCAGCAGGCCTTTTTCGAACAGGGCGAAGAGTTTATGCGTCCTATGGTGCTGGCGGATATCGCCCAGGCCGTGGATATGCATGAGTCCACCATCTCTCGCGTGACCACGCAGAAATACCTGCACAGCCCGCGCGGCATCTTTGAACTTAAATATTTTTTCTCCAGCCATGTGAATACCGAAGGCGGCGGCGAAGCCTCTTCTACGGCGATCCGCGCGCTGGTGAAAAAATTAATCTCGGCGGAGAATCCCGCTAAACCCTTGAGCGACAGCAAGCTCACCACCATGTTATCTGAACAGGGCATTATGGTGGCGCGCCGGACCGTCGCTAAATATCGCGAGTCTTTATCTATCCCGCCCTCCAACCAGCGTAAACAGCTGGTTTGACCGAAATGAGAAGGAAGACCTATGCAGCTAAACCTCACTGGGCAAAACGTTGAAATCACTGAACCACTGCGTGAGTTCATCAATACGAAATTTGCCAAACTGGAACACTACTTCGATCGTATTAATCAGGTTTATATTGTTCTGAAAGTGGAAAAGGTCACTCAGGTTGCAGAGGCGACTTTGCACGTCAACGGCGGCGAGCTGCACGCCACGTCGGAAGCGGAAGATATGTATGCGGCGCTTGACGGACTGGTGGATAAACTCGCCCGTCAGCTCACCCGGCATAAAGACAAACTGAAAAAACACTAACCTTCACGCTTGCAGCGCGCCTGTCGCGCGCTCAGGGCGGTCAGGATGGGGCGGATTTACCGCCCCGTTTTGCCATCTGTGCAAGCGCCACGGGATACCGCGCGGCTGTTTAGCGCGGCAGGCCCGCGGCTCTGTGAACTCGCAAGTGAAACGACAATGAACAACGATCTGACACTGGAACTGAGCACCGTGCTGACGCCGGACTGTACGCGCAGCGGCGTACACTGCCAGAGTAAAAAGCGCGCGCTGGAAATTATCAGCGAGCTGGCAGCGAAGCAGCTTAATCTGCCGCATCAAACGCTGTTTGAAGCGATCCTGACCCGTGAACGCATGGGCAGCACCGGTATCGGCAACGGTATCGCCATTCCGCACGGTAAGCTGGAAGAGGACACGCTGCGCGCCGTCGGTGTTTTTATCAGTCTCGACCAGCCTATCGCATTCGATGCGGTAGATAACCAGCCGGTCGACCTGCTGTTTGCGCTGCTGGTGCCAGCAGATCAGTGCAAAACCCATCTGCACACCCTGTCTCTGGTCGCGAAACGCCTGGCGGATAAGACCGTGTGTCGCCGCCTGCGTGCGGCACAGAGCGATGAAGAACTCTACGCCATTATTACAGAAGCTCCAGAGGAGCAGTAACGCGCGCTGCGCTTTTACCGGCGTGCGCGCCGGTTTAAAACGGGAGAGAAGGTCATGGTGCTGATGATCGTTAGCGGTCGGTCAGGCTCAGGAAAGTCGGTGGCGCTTCGCGCGCTGGAAGATATGGGGTTCTACTGCGTTGATAACCTGCCCGTGGTGCTGCTGCCCGAGCTGGCGAATTCGCTGGTGGAGCGCAATATTTCGGCCGCCGTCAGCATTGATGTGCGCAATATGCCGGAGTCGCCAGAGGTATTCGAACATGCGCTGAACAATCTGCCGGATGCCTTTTCGCCGCAGCTGCTGTTTCTGGACGCCGATCGCAATACGCTAATCCGCCGCTATAGCGACACGCGCCGCCTGCACCCGCTCTCCAGCAAAAATCTGTCGCTGGAAAGCGCTATCGATGAAGAGAACGATCTGCTGGAGCCGCTGCGCTCCCGTGCCGATTTAATTATCGATACCTCTGAAATGTCGGTCCACGAGCTGGCCGAGATGCTGCGCACGCGCCTGCTGGGCAAGCGCGAACGCGAACTGACCATGGTATTTGAGTCTTTCGGCTTTAAGCACGGCATCCCCATCGACGCCGACTACGTTTTCGACGTGCGCTTTTTGCCCAACCCGCACTGGGATCCCAAACTGCGGCCGATGACCGGCCTCGATCGCCCGGTGGCGGCGTTTCTCGATCGCCATACTGAAGTACACAACTTTATCTATCAGACGCGCAGCTATCTTGAGCTTTGGCTGCCGATGCTGGAAACCAACAACCGCAGCTATCTGACCGTTGCCATCGGCTGCACCGGCGGTAAACACCGTTCGGTCTATATTGCCGAACAGCTGGCGGATTACTTCCGCTCACGCGGCAAAAACGTGCAGTCACGCCATCGTACGCTGGAAAAACGCAAATCATGACCGTCAAACAAACTGTGGAAATCAAAAATAAGCTGGGCATGCACGCGCGTCCGGCCATGAAGCTGTTTGAGCTGGTACAGAGCTTTGATGCCGACGTGCTGCTGCGTAACGAATCCGGCACCGAGGCGGAGGCCAGCAGCGTCATCGCCCTGCTGATGCTCGACTCGGCGAAAGGCGGCCATATTGAGATTGAAGCCAGCGGCCCGGAAGAGCGTCAGGCGCTGGCTGCCGTCATCGAACTTTTCGAGGCTGGCTTCGACGAAGAGTAAAGGCTAGTTGAGATGATGGCGCTGTAAAAAGCCTTCTCCACCTAGCTGGCGCATCTGGCGCATAATCCACTGCTGACGCTGCCGCACATAGCCTGAGGGGGCGTCAGCGCGAAAACGGATGGGGTTCGGCAGCACCGCCGCCAGCAGCGCCGCTTCCGACAGGGTTAATCGACTGGCAGGCTTGTGAAAATAGCGCTGCGCCGCCGCCTCCACGCCGAAGGTACCCTGACCGAACTCAGCGATATTCAGATAGACCGTCAGGATGCGACGCTTGGTCCAGACGGTTTCGATGCCGACCGTTAAACCCGCTTCCAGCCCTTTCCGCACCCAACTGCGTCCATCCCAGAGAAAGAGATTTTTCGCCGTTTGCTGCGACAGCGTCGAGGCACCGCGCATTCGCTCGCTTTCGCTGTCCAGCGCCGTTTCAATCGCGTCGACGTCAAAACCCCAGTGCTCGGGAAACTTTTGGTCTTCTGCGGCGATCACCGCCAGCGCCATCCAGGGCGATATGTCGTCATGCCCCGCCCAGTCGGCGTGCGCGACGTAATGAAAATCGCCGCGCAGCCAGGCACCAATTTGCCGTTCCGCCATTACCGCTGAAAACGGCACCGGCAGAAAGGAAAACAGAATAATTCCTGCGACCCAGATACCGACTACAGCGATCGCTGCGCCAGTAACAGCGCGCTTAAGGCGTTGCCAGCGCTTTCCTTTATTCTTGCTCATGCAATCTTCTCTTACCTGTTCCCTGCATTAATCAATTTCCGACGTGATGAAAGCCGCGTCTTGGTCAAAATCGCTGAAGAAGTGCCAAAAGATGCGCGTAAGATAACCGCCACCACGAGATTTTACCGCCAAAATATTAAAACAGATCCAGTGACATCAAGCACTTCCGCAAAAAAGGAATCGGTTCCATACCTGCTGCATGCTTATCCCTTTTTACGCCCTTTACTTAATTATTTGTGATAAGCGCCGCCTTGAATGATTCAACTTTCTAAACTGTGCCAGATTCCGCACTGTTGCGCTTTTCACCAATTGAAGCTAACGGTTACACAGCTGACAACTTTATGCCCTAAGTTTGATTTCCCGCATACTGGCTCAACCATTAAAACTGACGCGTCAACCGCTGTAAATTTACAGGACTCAATTCAAAACTGGAACTTTAAAGGCGCGCTTTCCAAAACGTTTTGGATAAGATTGAGATAAGTGCATTTTAAACCTTATATTTCATTGAGTTATCATGACTATGGCTACCAAAAACCGCTTTAAGCCTTTTTCCCTGGCTTAAGGCCATGTTCCGGTGGTTGCGGCTACCGAAAACCGCACAAAAAATGCAACAATTGGTCAAAATGAGCGCAATGCAACGCAGAAATTAATTCCTTACTTGACTGTGTTGCCAAATTAATGTTTTCTGTATTTAAACGCTGCTCAACATCACACATTTTAATGAATCTTTACCTGGTCATTGATGAATTTGCTAAGGTGATGGCAGACGTTAACCGATACCACGCTGCTGCATTTAAACGCCTCCAAGTAGAGCAACAGCGACTTTTTCCCTGGTGTTGGCGCAGTATTCGCGCACCCCGGTCTTCGACTGGGGTCATTTTTTTTAGCCCCCCTGGTTTTCTCTTTCCACCACCCAGTCGCGCAATACCTGAACATCATGGCGCCATTCGCGCTTGAGCTCTTCGACCCATTCTCCTACGTTGTCCCACCATGCCGGCAGCTCCGGGCTTTGAATCTGTTTAGCCACCTGCTGCAGGTGCTGTAGCCCAACCGATCCCGCCGCGCCTTTGATTTTGTGCCCCTCTTCCGCAATACCTTTCTGGTCGCGCGCCATCAAATTTGAATCGAGCACCTCCAGATAGCCAGGCATCATCTGTTCGAACATTGTCAGGCTCTGTGTAATCAGGCTGGGGCCCACTAGTTCAATATATTGTTCCAGCATAGGCACATCCAGCAGCGCGCGCGTCTTGCCATCGATTTCCGGGTGGTCAGCACCCGCCTCTTCGTTCTGATGATCCCAGAACTTTTTGATCATGGCGGTCAGCGCCGGCACGGAGAGCGGTTTGCTCAGCACATCGTCCATACCGGCCTCCAGATACTCTTTTTTGTCTTTGAGCACGTTGGCGGTGAGCGCCACCAGCGGCGGCAGGCTAGCGTCCGGATAGCGCTGATGGATAGCGCGCGAGACGTCGAGACCCGTCATATCCGGTAGCTGGATATCCAGCAGGGCGAGATCAAATTCCAGCGGATCAAACATCTCCAGCGCAGCCTGGCCGGTCATGGCGACCTCGACGCTGCAGCCAAGCTTCTCCAGCACTGAACGCGCCACGATCACGTTCAGTTCGATATCTTCCACCAGCAATACGTGCAGCGCTGGCAGCGGCATGCTGCTGTCTCTGCTGTCATCCTCTACCTCTTCGGCCACGCGCGGCGCCTTAATCAGTACGGTAAAGCATGAGCCCTGCCCCGGCGCGCTGCGTACGGTAATATCGCCGCCCATCGCCTGCGCCAGACGACGCGATACCGCCAGCCCGATGCCGGTGCCAGTCGCAGGCTTGCCGCCGTGCTGATCTTTTACCTGGTAATACATGGCGAAGATCTTGTCCTGCTCTTCCTGCGGAATGCCCTGCCCCGAGTCTTCAACCTCAAAGCGCAGCGTCTCGTTCGATTCATAGGCGACGCGCACCACAATTTCGCCCTGCTGGGTGAACTTCACTGCGTTGCCGATCAGGTTCCACAGGATCTGACGCAGGCGCGTGCCGTCGGCGCAAATCTTGTGCGGCAGCGGCAAATCAGGCGCCATCACGAACTTAAGCCCTTTCGGCTGCGCCAGCAGCCCGGAAAGGTTCTCCAGATCCGCCAGGAAGCCGGTGAAGTCGAGCGGCTGGTTATCCAGCTGCACCTTGCGGCGCTCGATCTTGTCGACCTCAATGACGTCATTGAAGATGTTGCCGAGCGTAATGGCAGAGACGTGAATGGTTTTCAGGTATTTCAGCTGCTCCTGATTGAGATCGGTATCAAGCAAAATGCGGCTCAGGCCGACAATGCCGTTAAGCGGCGTACGCAGCTCGTGGCTGATCGTAGAGATAAAGGTGGTTTTCTCCCGGCTGGCGTTCTCCAGCGCGTCCTGGTAGCGCTTACGCTCGGTAATATCGCGGCCAAAGCCCATCAGGCCGCTGCGTTTGCCGACGCGGTCGTAGTAGGGCACTTTACGAATTTCAAAACAGGCTTTGCGCCCGTCCGGGTACTGCAGCCACTGCTCATAAGTGAGCGATACGTTATGGCGGAAAACTTTTTCATCCGTCTCCAGCACTTTGGTAGCCGCGTCGTCGTCGTAGATATCGCGCGGCGTCAGGCCAATCAGCTGCTTTTCGCTTTTGCCGGTCAGCAGCTCCATAGCGCGGTTACAGCCGGAGAACTGCTTGTCGATATTGCGGTAGAACACCAGATCGGGCGAAGCGTCGAGAAAAGAGCGAAGAAATGAAGATTGCTGTTCCAGTTCGATCTGCGCCTGTTCGCGGCGTGCCATCTCCTCGCGCAGCTTATCCATTACCTGCTCGCGCGCCTGCTCCGCCTTGATACGATCGTTAATTTCCTGATTGAGCTGGGTGATGGTCTCTTTCATTTGCTGATTGAGCTCTAAATCACGGGTGCGCATCTCCTCCAGCTTATCCACCAGCCGCGACAGACGCTGACGGGACTCCTCCAGCTGATCGACCACCACCGAGAGAAAGTAAACCGCCCAGGGTGTAATCAGCAGCCCGAAGAACACCGAACGCACCACGTCGATGCTTTCGACATGGCCGCGCAGCACCATGGTCACCGCCATCTGTACCACCATCGCCAGCACCACCAGCGCCGACGCCAGCAGCAGCGAAAAACGCACCAGTCCCAGCTTAACCATCAAATCAACATAATACTGCGCCAGCAGGCGAATCTGTTTCATACGAACTCCCTGGAAAAGAACAGGTTCATCATAACGTAATTACGCGACTGATGGCGCGGCGAAGCGCCGGAAAACGCGCGTTATGCCCCGTTATGGTGCATCTGACGCCACGATTGCCGACGATGCCTGCGCTGGCGCTAAATCACTTGACTAATTGCACCAACCGAATAATCTGGAGGGCCGCCTGCTTCTCGGCGACTGTGATCCAACCCTCTCTTTTTCTTTATTGACAGCCTCCCGTTGTCCCGCCCCCCTTTTTTCATTTGAATAGAAATTCATTTTAATTGCGTGAATAGTCGCACGCAGCCTGATTAATTTTACTTATGGCGCTGGCTCATTTGCGGCAAAAAGGCTGTTATAAGAAAAACAGATACATGATGTGCGGGAAATCTGCTATTCAGCACATTCTGCTGTCAAAGCACATCAAACCAGCACGCCTAAGGGATATGACCGCTGCATGACAGTGAGACAGTTCACATTTCGGCCGGGCAGACGCAGTGGCCGATCACCGCTTTTTTCGCATTAAAGACGATAAAATTCATATATTTAATTGATAACTCCTCGCTAAAAAGACGACCAGGAATGCTATTTGACCTTATTCCGCTTTCCCGATAAGTTGGAAATCCGCTGGAAGCTTTCTGGACGGGTACTCAACTCGTCATATTTATGCAGTAACAGAGATTCCCCCTGTAACAAGACCACGATGCTTGTGACAACGACGCCAAAGGCCAGACAGATGGGGCGACACAGGAGTGCAGCGCACGATGCGCGCCAGCCTGTCGCTTAGCACTTTCTGCGCCCGTAGCCCGACCAAAGGGAATCCACAGAGCCTGGGGAGGTTCACTGAAATGTTGTATGACAAATCCCTTGAAAAGGATAACTGTGGTTTCGGCCTCATCGCCCATATAGAAGGCGAACCTAGCCATAAGGTAGTGCGTACCGCTATCCATGCGCTGGCCCGTATGCAACACCGTGGCGCGATCCTTGCCGACGGCAAGACCGGCGACGGTTGTGGTCTGTTATTACAAAAACCTGACCGCTTCTTCCGCGTCGTTGCGGAAGAGAAAGGCTGGCGCCTGGCGAAAAACTACGCCGTAGGCATGCTGTTCCTTAGCCATGATGAGGAAGAGGCTCAGGCGAGCCGCCGCATTGTGGAAGAGGAAGTGGTCCGTGAAACCCTCTCTGTGGTCGGCTGGCGCGACGTGCCCGTCAATCAGGACGTCCTGGGAGAGATTGCCCTCTCCTCTATGCCGCGCATTCAGCAGCTCTTTATCAACGCCCCGGCCGGCTGGCGTCCGCGCGATATGGAGCGTCGCCTTTATATGGCGCGCCGCCGCGCGGAAAAGCGTATCGAACAAACCGATGATAAAGCGTTCTATATCTGCAGCTTCTCAAACCAGGTCAATATCTATAAAGGCCTGTGTATGCCGGCCGACCTGCCTCGCTTCTATCTCGATCTGGCGGATCTGCGCCTGGAATCGGCTATCTGCCTGTTCCACCAGCGCTTCTCCACCAATACCGTGCCGCGCTGGCCGCTGGCGCAGCCGTTCCGCTATATGGCGCACAACGGCGAAATCAATACCATTGCCGGTAACCGGCAGTGGGCGCGCGCGCGCGCCTATAAATTCAATACGCCGCTGATCCCCGACCTGCAGAACGCCGGGCCGTTCGTTAATGAAACCGGCTCCGACTCCAGTTCGATGGACAACATGCTGGAGCTGTTCCTGAACGGCGGCATGGACCTGGTGCGTGCGATGCGCCTGCTGGTGCCGCCCGCCTGGCAGAACAACCCGGATATGGATCCGGAGCTGCGCGCCTTCTTCGACTTCAACTCCATGCATATGGAGCCGTGGGACGGCCCGGCGGGCATCGTCATGTCCGACGGCCGCTACGCCGCCTGTAACCTTGACCGTAACGGCCTGCGCCCGGCGCGCTACGTGATCACCAAAGACAAGCTGATTACCTGCGCCTCCGAAGTTGGCATCTGGGATTATCAGCCGGATGAAGTGGTGGAGAAAGGCCGCGTCGGTCCGGGCGAGCTGATGGTGATCGACACCCGTATCGGGCGCATCCTCCATTCGGCGGAAACCGACAACGATCTGAAGAGTCGCCATCCCTATAAAGAGTGGATGGAGAAAAACGTTAAGCGTCTGGTGCCGTTCGAAGATCTGCCTGACGACCAGGTTGGCAGCCGCGAGCTGAACGATCCGCTGCTGGCGACCTATCAGAAGCAGTTCGGCTACAGCAGCGAAGAGCTCGACACTATTATTCGCGTGCTGGGCGAAAACGGCCAGGAAGCGGTCGGCTCGATGGGCGACGACACGCCGTTCGCCGTGCTCTCCAGCCGTCCGCGCATTATTTATGACTATTTCCGCCAGCAGTTCGCGCAGGTGACCAACCCGCCGATCGATCCGCTGCGTGAAAACCATGTGATGTCGCTGGCGACCAGCATCGGCCGCGAAATGAACGTCTTCTGCGAAGCGGAAGGTCAGGCGCATCGCGTCAGCTTTAAGTCCCCTATCCTGCTGTGGTCAGACTTTAATCAGCTGACCACCATGGAAGGCGAGTACTATCGCGCCGACACGCTCGACTGCACCTTCGACCCGGCGACGCAAACCCTGGAACAGGCGATGCACGTGCTGTGCGATGAGGCTGAACGCATGGTGCGCGACGGCACCGTGCTGCTGGTGCTCTCCGATCGCGCCATCGGCGAAAACCGCCTGCCGGTTCCGGCGCCGATGATCGTCGGCGCGGTGCAGACGCGTCTGGTTGAGAAAAACCTGCGCTGCGACGCCAACATTATTGTTGAAACCGCCAGCGCGCGCGATCCGCACCATTTTGCCGTACTGCTCGGCTTTGGCGCGACGGCTATCTATCCCTATCTGGCCTATGAGTCACTGGCGAAGATGGTTGACAGCAACGTGATCGAAAAAGATTATCGCGCGGTAATGCTGAACTACCGTAACGGCATCAATAAAGGCCTTTACAAGATCATGTCCAAGATGGGCATCTCGACCATCGCCTCCTATCGCTGCTCGAAACTGTTCGAAGCGGTGGGCCTGCATGCCGATGTCTCGCGCCTCTGCTTCCAGGGCGTGGTCAGCCGCATCAACGGCGCCAGCTTCGCCGACTTCCAGCAGGATCTGACCAACCTGGCGAAACGCGCCTGGCTGCAGCGCAAGCCGCTGGACCAGGGCGGCCTGCTGAAGTATGTGCACGGCGGCGAGTATCACGCCTATAACCCGGACGTGGTGGGTACGCTGCAACGCGCGGTAGAAAGCGGCGAATACAGCGACTATCAGGCCTATGCGAAGCTGGTAAACGAGCGCCCAGTGGCAACGCTGCGCGATCTGCTGGCGCTGCAGCCAGGCACTGAATCCGTTCACATTGATGAGGTCGAGCCGACCAGCGAGCTGTTTAAGCGTTTTGACACCGCGGCGATGTCTATCGGTGCACTCAGCCCAGAGGCGCATGAGGCGCTGGCCGAAGCGATGAACTCGCTCGGCGGCTACTCTAACTCTGGCGAAGGCGGCGAAGATCCGGCGCGCTACGGCACCAACAAAGTTTCGCGTATCAAGCAGGTCGCTTCCGGCCGCTTCGGCGTGACGCCAGCCTATCTGGCCAATGCCGACGTGATTCAGATTAAAGTGGCGCAGGGGGCGAAGCCAGGCGAAGGCGGCCAGCTGCCGGGCGACAAAGTCACGCCGTATATCGCGAAGCTGCGCTACTCCGTGCCGGGCGTCACGCTGATCTCCCCGCCGCCGCATCACGACATCTACTCGATCGAAGATCTGGCGCAGCTGATTTTCGACCTGAAGCAGGTGAATCCTAAAGCGATGATTTCGGTGAAGCTGGTCTCTGAACCAGGCGTCGGCACCATTGCAACCGGCGTAGCAAAAGCCTATGCCGACCTGATTACCATCGCCGGCTATGACGGCGGCACCGGCGCCAGTCCGCTAAGCTCGGTGAAATATGCGGGCTGCCCGTGGGAGCTCGGCTTGGTGGAAACCCAGCAGGCGCTGGTCTCCAACGGTCTGCGGCATAAGATCCGTCTGCAGGTCGACGGTGGCCTGAAAACCGGCCTCGACATTATTAAGGCGGCGATCCTCGGCGCGGAAAGCTTCGGCTTCGGCACCGGTCCGATGGTAGCGCTGGGCTGTAAATATCTGCGTATCTGTCACCTGAACAACTGCGCAACCGGCGTAGCAACCCAGGACGACAAGCTGCGTAAGAATCACTATCACGGCCTGCCCTTCAAGGTAACCAACTACTTTGAGTTCATTGCGCGTGAAACCCGCGAGCTGATGGCGAGCCTGGGCGTGAAACGCCTGACTGACCTGATCGGCCGCACCGATCTGCTGAAAGAGCTGGACGGCTTCACCGCCAAACAGCAGAACCTGGATCTCTCGTCGCTGCTGAAAACCGCGACGCCAATGCCGGGCAAAGCGCTGCACTGCACCGAAGGCAGCAACCCGCCTTTCGACAAAGGCGAGCTGAATAAAGCGCTGCACGACCAGGCGATGCCGTTTGTAGAAGCGAGACAGAGCAAGACCTTCTTCTTCGACATTCGCAACACCGACCGCTCCGTCGGCGCGACGCTCTCCGGCGCTATCGCGGCGATCCACGGCGATCAGGGGCTGGCGGCGGATCCGATCCGCGCGCACTTCTCCGGCACCGCCGGTCAGAGCTTCGGCGTATGGAACGCTGGCGGCGTCGAACTGACGCTGACCGGCGACGCCAACGACTACGTCGGCAAGGGAATGGCTGGCGGCATGCTGGCAATCCGTCCGCCGGTCGGCTCGGCGTTCCGCAGCCACGAAGCGACCATTGCGGGCAACACCTGCCTCTACGGCGCGACGGGCGGCAAGCTGTTTGCCGCAGGCCGCGCGGGCGAGCGTTTCGCCGTGCGCAACTCGGGCGCGATTACGGTGGTAGAAGGGATCGGCGACAACGGATGCGAATATATGACCGGCGGCATCGTCTGCGTGCTGGGCCGCACCGGCGTTAACTTCGGCGCCGGCATGACGGGCGGCTTCGCCTACGTGCTGGATGAAGACGGCGAGTTCCGCAAGCGCGTCAACCCGGAGCTGGTGGAAGTGCTCAACGTCGACGAGCTGGCGATCCATGAGGAACACCTGCGCGGCCTGATCACCGAGCATGTACAGCACACCGGCTCCAGCCGCGGCGAAGAGATCCTCGCCAACTGGCCGCTCTGGTCGTCGCGCTTCGCGCTGGTTAAACCGAAGTCCAGCGACGTCAAAGCGTTGCTGGGTCACCGCAGTCGTTCCGCAGCCGAGCTGCGCGTGCAGGCACAGTAATAGTTTGCTCCGTCCGGCGCGGCCCGCCGGACGGGATAGCCGTAAGAGGTTACGATGAGTCAAAACGTATATCAATTTATCGACCTGCAGCGCGTTGACCCGCCAAAGAAGCCGCTGAAAATTCGTAAAATTGAGTTTGTCGAAATTTATGAGCCCTTCTCTGACAGCCAGGTAAAGGCGCAGGCCGATCGCTGTCTCTCGTGCGGCAACCCTTACTGCGAGTGGAAGTGCCCGGTTCATAACTACATTCCTAACTGGCTGAAGCTGGCGAACGAAGGCCGCATTATCGAAGCGGCGGAGCTGTCGCATCAGACCAACAGCCTGCCGGAAGTGTGCGGACGCGTCTGCCCGCAGGATCGTCTGTGCGAAGGCTCTTGCACCCTGAATGATGAGTTTGGTGCGGTCACCATCGGCAATATCGAGCGCTACATCAACGATAAAGCGATGGAGATGGGCTGGCGTCCCGATATGTCGCACGTTAAACCGACCGGCAGGCGCGTGGCGATTATCGGCGCGGGTCCGGCGGGCCTCGCCTGCGCGGACGTGCTGACGCGCAACGGCGTCAAAGCGGTGGTTTACGATCGCCATCCGGAAATCGGCGGCCTGCTGACCTTCGGCATCCCGTCGTTTAAGCTGGAAAAAGAGGTGATGATCAAGCGCCGCGAACTCTTTACCGGGATGGGCATTGAGTTTCAGCTGAATACAGAAGTGGGCCGCGACGTGCAGATGAGCGACCTGCTAAACAGCTATGACGCCGTCTTCCTGGGCGTCGGCACCTACCAGTCAATGCGCGGTGGTCTGGAAAACGAAGATGCGCCGGGCGTCTATGACGCGCTGCCGTTCCTGATCGCCAACACGAAGCATACGATGGGCTTTGCGCAGCAGGAGGAACAGCCTTACATCAGTATGGAAGGCAAGCGCGTCGTGGTGCTGGGTGGCGGCGATACCGCGATGGACTGCGTACGTACCTCAATCCGTCAGGGTGCGACGCACGTTACCTGCGCCTACCGCCGCGACGAAGCCAACATGCCGGGCTCGAAGCGCGAGGTGAAAAACGCGCGTGAAGAGGGCGTGGAGTTCCAGTTCAACGTGCAGCCGCTGGGCGTCGAAATCAACGCCAGCGGTCGCGTCAGCGGCGTCAAAGTGGCGCGCACCGAGATGGGCCAGCCGGATGCGGCAGGACGTCGCCGCGCGGAAATCGTGCCGGGCTCCGAGCATGTGCTGCCCGCAGACGCGGTCGTCATGGCATTCGGCTTCCGTCCGCACAAAATGGAGTGGCTGGCCGACTTCAGCGTAGAGCTGGACGGTCAGGGACGCATTATCGCGCCGGAACAGGCTGAAAGCGCCTTCCAGACCAGCAACCCGAAAATCTTCGCCGGCGGCGATGCGGTGCGCGGTTCAGATCTGGTGGTGACGGCGATTGCTGAAGGGCGTAAAGCCGCCGAAGGCATCATGGACTATCTGGAAGTGTAAGGTTCACACAGCAACAAAAAAGCCGGCTATCGCAGCCGGCTTTTTTACAGGTTATTTCACCACCCGCAGCGACGGGCGATTGCCGCGCGGCGGCGGATCGTCATCCGGTGAGGGATCGTCTTCGCTGGCGTCGTCCGGGCGGTCGCCATCGATCACAGACATCACCGGATCGACCGGCGTCTCTTCGACCTCCTGCGCACCCAGCTCGTAGGCGGGTTCTGGCTCAAACATCGTGCCCGCGCCGTTTTCACGCGCGTAGATTGCCAGAATAGCGGCCATCGGCACGGAGACCTGGCGCGGCACGCCGCCGAAACGCGCGTTGAAGCGCACTTCGTCGTTACCGAGTTCCAGGTTGCCGACCGCACGCGGCGCAATATTCAGCACAATCTGTCCATCGCGCGCGTATTCCAGCGGCACCTGAACCCCTTCCAGATTGATGTCGACCACCAGATGCGGCGTAAGCTGGTTGTCGAGCAGCCAGTCATAGAACGCGCGAAGCAGGTAAGGACGGCGGGCTGAGAGTTGCGACATTTCCATAGGTTAGCCCCGGGCTTGCAGGCGCATTTCACGTTCCGCTTCCGTCAGAGAAGCGAGGAAAGAGTCACGCTCAAATACGCGATTCATATAGCCTTTCAGCTCTTTCGATCCAGCGCCAGCCAGATCAATGCCCATTGACGGCAAACGCCACAGCAGCGGTGCGAGGTAGCAGTCCACCAGGCTAAACTCTTCGCTCATAAAGAACGGCGTGCGGGCGAACAGCGGCGCAATCGCCAGCAGCTCTTCGCGCAGCTGTTTGCGTGCGGCTTCCGCTTCCTGGCCGCTGCTTTTTTCGATGATGTGCATCAGGCTATACCAGTCCTGCTCGACGCGGTGCATCATCAGACGGCTTTCGCCGCGCGCAACCGGATAGACCGGCATCAGCGGCGGATGCGGGAAACGCTCGTCCAGATACTCCATGATGATACGGGATTCATACAGCGTCAGTTCGCGATCTACCAGCGTCGGCACAGTGCGATACGGGTTGAGGTCAATCAGATCCTGCGGCAGGTTATCCATTTCGACCTGCTCGATCTCTACACTAACGCCTTTTTCAGCCAGTACGATGCGTACCTGATGGCTGAAAATGTCAGTAGGACCGGAAAACAGCGTCATTACCGAACGTTTGTTGGCAGCGACAGCCATGAAAACCTCCAAGTTTGTTCACAAAAAGTTACTGCGAATAGCCAACCACACGGCGACTCACCTGCTCAATCGTTCGCTCACAGCCCGCGTTAGATCTGTCTTTCCGACATCCTGAGGGTTGACCGACATCACACGCCGACTGATGGGCGCAAAGTGACACAGAGTTTACCAGATTTTGGGCAGCTTGTGGGCGAGGATTCGAGATTTGCGGGGAATTTGCGAGCAGCGCGGGGGTTTTACGCGTTTTTTGACGTGATGGGCCAGGAAATAAAAAACCCGCCGAAGCGGGTTTTTTGTGCCAATCGCAGCAGCCGAAGCCGCAAACAATTAACGCTTGGAGAACTGCGGACGACGGCGTGCTTTACGCAGACCGACTTTCTTACGTTCAACCTGACGTGCGTCACGGGTAACGAAGCCCGCTTTACGCAGTTCAGCACGCAGAGATTCGTCGTACTCCATCAGAGCGCGGGTGATGCCGTGACGGATCGCACCTGCCTGACCAGAAATACCACCACCTTTAACGGTGACGTACAGATCGAATTTACCAACCAGGTCCAGCAGCTCCAGCGGCTGACGAACGACCATGCGGGCAGTTTCGCGACCGAAATACTGCTCCAGAGAACGTTGGTTGATAACGATGTTGCCACTGCCCGGCTTGATAAATACGCGAGCGGTAGAGCTTTTGCGGCGACCAGTGCCGTAGTTTTGAGTTTCAGCCATTGCCTGTAATCCCGATTAAATGTCAAGAACTTGCGGTTGCTGTGCCGCATGGGTGTGCTCGTTGCCCGCGTAAACTTTCAGCTTACGGAACATTGCACGGCCCAGCGGGCCCTTCGGCAGCATGCCTTTAACCGCGATTTCAATCACACGCTCAGGACGGCGAGCAATCATCTCTTCAAAGGTCGCCTGTTTGATACCACCGATGTGGCCAGTGTGGTGATAGTAAATCTTGTCAGTACGCTTGTTGCCAGTAACGGCGACTTTGTCAGCGTTCAGAACGATGATGTAATCACCAGTATCAACGTGCGGAGTGTATTCCGCTTTATGCTTACCACGCAGACGGCGCGCCAGTTCAGTCGCCAGGCGACCCAAGGTTTTGCCAGTTGCGTCAACAACATACCAGTCACGCTGTACGGTTTCTGGTTTAGCTGTAAAAGTTTTCATCGAAAAGCTTACCCAAATTAAGTTACACGTTGGTGAAAACCCAAACGCTTAAGTAAACGGTTGAGGCTCACACGACCATTTTGACCAGCAAGCCCACCCCTTCGGATAGAGTTACCGGAGCACAACGGATTCGGGAAATAAATCCAGTTGCTGTAACGTGGGGTCGCAAGATTATAGAGAAGTCGATTGCAAAAATCGAACCCTATTTGATCTTTTTCTTGCGCGCCCTTAAGGCAGATGCGGCAGCCGCAGATACTCCTCGCTCTGCATCTCCTGCAGGCGCGACAGGCAGCGCTGATACTCAAATTTCAGTCGCGTACCCTGATAGATTTCGAACAGCGACGTTTCCGCCGCGACCACCAGTTTGACGTGGCGCTCGTAGAACTCATCCACCAGCGCCAGAAAGCGGCGCGCCTGATCTTCGGTTTTATAAATCATTACCGGTACGTCGTAGAGCAGCACGCTGTGGAAACGGCGCGACAGCTCAATATAGTCATGCTGGCTGCGCCCTTCTCCGCACAGCGTCAGGAAGTCGATCGCCAGCACCCCTTCGCTGACGCCCAGCGTCGCCATCTGGCGGTGGTTAATCTCCAGCACCGGCGCATCATCGCGCGCGCTGCCCGCCAGCGCCTTAAACATGCGCTCCATTTCGGCGTGCGTCGCCTCGTTCAGCGGCGAGTTCCACAGATGCGCCGAGGTCAGGGTGCGCAGCCGGTAGTCAATGCCGGCATCGACGTTCATCACGTCGCAGTGCTGTTTAATTTGCTCAATTGCCGGCAGAAAACGCGCGCGCTGCAGGCCGTTGCGGTAAAGATCGTCTGGCGGAATGTTCGAGGTTGCCACCAGCGTAATGCCGCGCGCGAACAGCGCTTCCATCAGGGTGCCGAGCAGCATGGCGTCGGTAATATCTGAGACAAAAAACTCGTCGAAGCAGAGAATGTCAGTTTCGGCTTTAAAGCGGTCGGCGATAATGAGCAGCGGATCGCTCTCTCCCTGCAGCTGGGTTAGCTCTTCATGCACGCGCAGCATAAAGCGATGGAAGTGCAGGCGCAGCTTGCGGTTGCCAGGAATAGACTGAAAAAACAAATCCATGACCCAGGTTTTGCCGCGTCCTACGCCGCCCCACATATAGAGGCCGCGCACCGGCGCCTGCACGTCGGTTTTCTCTTTGCCCATCAGTCGGGAGAGGCGGCCAAATAGTCCTTTGCCGCTGGCGGGCGGTTCGGGCTGACGCGCGAGTAAGGCCCGCTGAACGGCGTCCAGTCGGGTGATGGCATCGCGTTGTACATCATCGGGTTTAAAGTCGCCCTGCGACAGCGCTTGCTCATAGCGCGCAAGCGGAGATGAGGTTTGCATTGGTTCTCTCAGAATCCCTGAAAAGGTCTTATTCACAGATCGGTTGATGAAAAAAAGGCCGCTCTACACTAAGGCATGCCGCCTCAGAGTTCCACATCCATAAGATTAACGGGTATAGTGACTATTATTGAAATGGTGGATGCCCTACAAACAACGGAAATTACATGGGAGTCATTATGACCTGGGAATACGGGTTAATTGGTTTAGTCATTGGCATTATTGTCGGCGCGGTTGCCATGCGTTTCGGTAATAAAAAACTGCGCGAGCAGCGCAGCATGCAGTACGAGCTGGAGAAGTCCAAAGCAGAGCTGGCGGACTACCGCGAAGAGCTGACCAACCACTTCGCGCAGAGCGCCGAGCTGCTGGACAACATGGCGCGCGATTACCGCCAGCTCTATCAGCACATGGCGAAAGGATCGAACGATCTGCTGCCGAACCTGCCGGGCGAGAAAAACCCTTTTGCCTATCAGCTGACCGAAGCGGAAGCGGATAACGATCAGGCACCCGTCCAGATCCCGCGCGACTACTCCGAAGGCGCCTCTGGCCTGCTGCGTGGCGAACGCGCCGCGCGCGACTAGTCTTATTGGGGCGTAATCCGGTTGCGCCCCGCATTTTTGCGAACCCAAACCCTGAATCAGCTGTCACATACGTTTACTCCCCACTTTTCGCAGCGAGAGCGTTCTAGCAATGAAAAAACAAGCACGTCTGTTAAGCGCATTAGCCTTGAGTATCGGAATGAGCCTGGCCGCCACGCCTGCGGCGATGGCGACCTTGCCCGCGCAGATTCAGGGCCAGCCGTTGCCGAGCCTGGCGCCGATGCTGGAAAAAGTGTTGCCGGCGGTGGTCAGCGTCCATGTTGAAGGCACGGAAACCGCCAGCCAGGCGCAGGATATTCCGGAGCCGTTAAAACGCTTCTTCGGCCAGGGGCCTGGCGGCGATCAGGCACAGCCGTTCGAAGGCCTGGGCTCCGGCGTGATTATCGACGCCGCTAAAGGTTATATCCTGACCAATAACCACGTGGTCAACGGTGCGGACAAAATCAGCGTGCAGCTTGGCGACGGCAGCGAATATGACGCGAAGCTGATCGGTCATGACGAACAGACCGATATCGCGCTGATTCAGGTCGAAGGGGCGAAAAACCTGACGCAGGTGAAAATCGCCGACTCCGATCAGCTAAAAGTGGGCGACTTTGCGGTGGCGATCGGCAACCCGTTCGGGCTGGGTCAGACCGCGACCTCCGGCATCATCTCTGCGCTGGGTCGCAGCGGACTAAACCTCGAAGGGCTGGAGAACTTTATCCAGACCGACGCGGCAATTAACCGCGGCAACTCCGGCGGCGCGCTGGTTAATCTCAACGGCGAACTGATCGGCATCAACACCGCGATTCTGGCATCGAGCGGCGGCAATATCGGCATCGGCTTTGCGATTCCGAGCGACATGGCGATGAACCTGGCGCAGCAGCTGATTAAATATGGCGAAGTGAAGCGCGGTCAGCTCGGCATCAAAGGCACCGAGATGACGGCGGATATCGCCAAGGCGTTTAACGTCGATGCACAGCGCGGCGCGTTCGTCTCGGAAGTGCTGCCGCAGTCCGCCGCGCAGAAAGCGGGCATCAAGTCAGGCGATATTATCACCTCGATTAACGACAAGCCGATCACCAGCTTTGCCGAGCTGCGTGTGAAAGTGGGCACGACCGCGCCAGGCGAGAAAGTGAAGCTTGGCCTGTTGCGTGACGGCAAGCCGCTTTCGGTAGAGGTGACGCTGGAGCAAAGCGCACAGTCCACGGCCAGCGCGCAGCTCATGTCCCCTGCGCTGCAGGGCGCGATGCTGAGCGACGGCGCGACCAAAACCGGCGACAAGGGCGTGAAGATCGACAGCATTGAAAAAGGCACCCCGGCTGAGCAGGTCGGTCTGCAGAAAGACGATGTGATTGTCGGCGTTAACCGCACGCGCGTCACCAGCCTGGCTGAAATGCGCAAAGTGCTGGAAGGCAAACCGCCGGTGCTGGCGCTGAACGTGGTGCGCGGCGACGAGTCTATCTACCTGCTGCTGCGTTAATTCCTGCTACAGGCGAACAACACAAGCGCGTGTTTGTTCGCCTTTCTCGTGCTATTCTGCCCTGCGATCTCCCCCTGGCGTAAGTTAACACCATGTTTCCTAAACTTTTGCGTTCAGTGGTGCTGGGCCTGATTGTCGCCGGCATTTTGCTTGCGGCCCTGCCCGCACTGCGTATGGGCGGCACCAGCGCCCTTCTCGACCGTGACGACAGCGAAGACCAGACGCCTTTCAGCTTTAACGCCGGCGTCCGCCGCGCCGTGCCTGCGGTGGTCAACGTCTACAACCGTAGCGCCCACGGCGGCAATAATAATCGCGGCATCACTACGCTCGGTTCCGGCGTGATCATGAACGCCAAAGGTTATATCCTGACCAACAAGCATGTGATTAATAACGCCGATCAGATTATCGTGGCGCTGCAGGATGGGCGCTTTTTTGAGGCCAATCTGGTCGGCTCCGACGCCATGACCGATCTGGCGGTGCTGAAAATTACCGCGTCCAGCCTGCCGGTGATCCCAATTAACCCGCACCGCGTGCCGCATATCGGTGACGTGGTGATGGCGATCGGCAACCCTTATAACCTCGGACAAACCGTTACGCAGGGCATTATCAGCGCCACGGGCCGCGTCGGCCTGAGTTCATCAGGACGCCAGAACTTCCTGCAGACCGACGCCTCAATCAACCAGGGCAACTCGGGCGGCGCGCTGATTAACTCGCTGGGCGAGCTGATGGGCATCAATACCCTGACCTTTGATAAAAGCAATGACGGCGAAACGCCGGAAGGCATTGGCTTCGCCATCCCGACCGCGCTGGCGAGCAAGATTATGGATAAGCTGATCCGCGACGGCCGCGTTATCCGCGGCTATATCGGCATTACCGGACGCGAGCTGCCTGCGCTGCACAACCAGGGCAGCGGCATCGATCACGTGCAGGGCATTATCGTCAGCGTGGTGACGCCGGACGGACCGGCGGAAAAAGCGGGCATCCAGGTCAACGACGTGCTGCTGAGCGTGAACGGCAAGCCAGCCCTCTCCGCGCAGGAGACGATGGATCAGGTGGCGGAGATCCGCCCAGGCTCAGTGATTAAAGTCGAAGTGCTGCGCAACGATCGGAAGCTGACGCTGCCGGTGACCATTCAGGAGTTTCCCGACAGTGGGAATTAACCGAACGTCTTTCCGGCCGCACCGGCATTAAAACGCGGGTAGCGGGAACCGAAGAGCAAAGCGTCCCGCGACAGGGATGTCGCGGGCCGAGCGCGCATGGATGCCTTGAGCGACTTTGCGATCGGTTCCCGCTACTCGCGTAATCGCCCTGCCCAGAAGAAAGCGTCCCGCTATCTTGTTTAGCTGCGATCCACCGGAAAAGCGATAACCTCGCTCAGCGAATCCGCCTTCAGCGCCAGCATAATCAAACGATCCACCCCCAGCGCCACGCCGGAACAGGCGGGCATGCCGTGCGCCAGCGCATCCAGCAGATAAGTGTCGACCGGATGCTGCGGCAGTCCGCGCGCCGCGCGCCGCCGGTTATCCTGCTCAAAGCGCTGACGCTGCTCGCGGCTGTCGGTCAGCTCGCGGAAGCCGTTCGCCAGCTCAACGCCTTTATAGTAGACCTCGAAACGCTCCGCGACGCGGTGATCCTCGGTGCTGATTTCGGCCAGCGCCGCCTGGCTGGCGGGAAAATGATAAACGAAGGCTGGCTTATCGATGCCGATCTTCGGCTCCACGCCCAGCATAAACAGCAGCATCAGCAGGGTATCGCGATCCTCTTCGCGGTTCGCCAGCTCGCCCTCGCCCAGCTTCTCCGCCGCTTCGCGCAGCTGCGCTTTATCGGCCGATAGCGGGTCGAGATCGAGATAGCGAATAAATGCCTGCTGGTAGGAGAGCGACTCCGCGCTGTCGCACTCCAGCACCTGCTGCAGCAAATCGTCTACCTCGTTCATCAGGCGATACATATCGTAATGCGGGCGATACCACTCCAGCATGGTGAATTCAGGATTATGGTGGCGCCCCGCCTCTTCATTGCGAAAACAGCGGCTCATCTGATAGATGGGCCCGCTGCCTGCCGCCAGCAGACGCTTCATATGATATTCCGGGCTGGTCATCAGCCAGAGATCGCGTCCCTGCGTCGCGCCGGGACCGACAAAGCGCGTCTGAAAGGGCACCAGATGGATATCGGTGACGGTCGCCTGGCTCATCGCTGGCGTATCGACCTCAAGGACGCCGCGATCGGCAAAGAAACGTCGAATTTCCGCGAGAATAGCGGCACGTTTCAACAAATTGGCAATGGGTGCGCTCGGCTGCCAGCTTGCCGTTTCGCTCATGGTGATGACTCCTTATACAAATAAGGGGTGGAAGTCTACCTGCATTGTTTCCGGCAGACAATCAGCCGTCCTGAGCCAGAGAAAAATCGCAGCGGCAACTATACTTACTCTGTTCAACCACAAAGGAATCGCTTATGTCCCCATGGAAAACCTTCATCGCAGGCCTGGGCTCAATGCTGTCAGTAGCCTGCTCTACCACGCCGCCGAAAAACGTTACCGTCGTCGAAGGGTTCGACAGCCAGCGCTATCTTGGCACCTGGTATGAGATCGCGCGACTCGATCACCGCTTCGAGCGCGGCCTGGAACAGGTCACGGCGACCTACAGCCCGCGCGACGACGGCGGCCTTAAGGTGATCAACCGCGGCTACAAACCGCAAAAGCAGAAATGGCAGGAGAGCGTAGGTAAGGCGTACTTTACCGGCGACCCGCAGCGCGCCGCGCTAAAAGTCTCTTTCTTCGGCCCCTTCTACGGCGGCTATAACGTTATCGCGCTGGACAAGGATTACCGCTATGCGCTGGTGTGCGGTCCGAATCGTCACTATTTATGGATTCTCTCGCGCACGCCGCAGCTGGATGAGGGCGTGAAGCAGAAGCTGGTGGAACAGGCGCGGCAGGCCGGTTTCCCGGTCGAGGATCTGATTTGGGTTAAGCAGAAATAACCGGTACGACAGGATCGTACCGGCTTGAAGATATTACTGCGCGGTACGCTGAATAGCCTGGCCGCCCGCTTCTACGTCTTCGCCGACACCACGCGTGGTATTACAGGCGGACAGCAGAGAAGAGAGCACCAGCACTGAGAAAATCGCAACAATACTTTTCTTTAACATGGCAATATCCTTTTTGTGGTTGCAGTCAAGTACAGCGCTTTAAGCATAGACCGCTTATGGCTAAACGTACTGAAACACACCGAAAAAAGGTTATTGGGCGGAACGCTTTGCCGCGCACGGAATGGCGCAGCAGGGTGGATATCATCTTCGTCGCGGCCATGAAAAGTCTTGCAGGCGCGCTGAGATGAAAAAGGCGCATCTCAGGATGCGCCTTCGCACTTATTTTACGCGTGAAACGTATTCGCCAGAGCGGGTGTCCACTTTAACCACTTCGCCAATCTGAACGAACAGCGGCACTTTAACCACGGCGCCGGTCGCCAGTTTAGCAGGCTTGCCGCCGGTACCAGCGGTATCGCCCTTCAGGCCCGGGTCGGTCTCAATCACTTCCGCTTCGATAAAGTTCGGCGCCTGAACGGCGATGGCTTTGTTGTTCCACAGAGTAACGATACACTCTGCGTTGTCCTGCAGCCACTTCTGCACGTCTTCCAGCACTTTCGACTCAACCTGGTACTGTTCGAAGGTTTCCGGATGCATAAAGTAGAAGAAGTCGCCGTCGTTGTAAGAGTACTGCAGCGTCATATCAATAACGTCCGCGCCTTCAGCCGAATCGGTAGACTTGAAGGTTTTCTCAACGCGCGTGCCGGTCAGCAGACGACGCATTTTAACGCGTGCGAATGCCTGGCCTTTACCTGGCTTAACAAACTCGCTGGATTCGATGGCGTAAGGTTCGCCTTCGAACATGATTTTAAGACCGGAACGAAAATCGTTGCTAAGATAAGTCGCCATAAAGGCCCTCTGTAAATATTGAACTGGTAATAGCCAAAAAAATGGCACACATTGTAACCCTAAAAACCCCTTCCAGAGAAGATTGGTTGCAGCAACTTGCTGATGTTGTCACCGAACCTGATGAATTATTGCGACTTTTAGGCCTTGAACACCATGCGGAACTGGCCGCTGGTCGCGATGCCCGTCAGCTTTTCGCGCTGCGCGTGCCACGCGCCTTTATCGCGCGCATGACGCCTGGGGATGCGCAGGATCCTCTGCTGCTGCAGGTGCTTACTCAGCGCGAGGAGTTTGTCCAGGCTCCTGGCTACAGCGCCGACCCGCTCGACGAGCAGAGCAGCGTGGTGCCGGGCTTATTGCATAAATACAGAAATCGCGCGCTCCTGCTGGTCAAAGGCGGCTGTGCGGTTAACTGCCGCTACTGCTTCCGCCGACACTTTCCCTATCAGGATAACCCTGGCAATAAGCGCAGCTGGCAAACGGCTATCGACTATATCGCCGCCCATCCTGAACTGGACGAAATCATCTTCTCCGGCGGCGATCCGCTCATGGCGAAAGATCATGAACTGGCGTGGCTGATTGAGGCGCTGGCGCAGATCCCCCACCTCAAACGACTGCGTATCCACAGCCGCCTGCCGGTGGTGATTCCGGCGCGCATTACGGACGGGCTGTGTCGGATGCTGGCGGAAACGCGCCTGCAGGTATTGATGGTGACCCATATCAACCATGCGCAGGAGATCGACGCTTCGCTGGTCGCCGCGATGCAGCAGCTGAAGCGGGCCGGCGTAACCCTGCTTAACCAGAGCGTGCTGCTGCGCGGCGTCAACAACGACGCTCAGGCGCTCGCCAAACTCAGCAACGCGCTGTTCGATGCGGGCATTCTGCCCTACTACCTGCACGTTCTGGATAAGGTGCAGGGCGCAGCGCACTTTTACGTTTCCGATGAAGAGGCGCGCGCGCTGGTACGCACGCTGCTGACGCAGGTGTCCGGCTATATGGTGCCGAAGCTGGCGCGAGAAATTGGCGGCGAGCCGAGCAAAACGCCGCTCGACCTGCAGCTGCGTCAGGAATAGTATTTCCAGCAGCGGGCAGCAACCCGCTTTTAACAGGCGCTCACAAACAAGGATGTATGTATGCCAAAGATACTGGTGGTCGATGATCATCCGGCTATCTGCTTTGCTGCAAAAGCAGTGCTGGAACATGAAAAAGATTTTGAAGTTGTTACCTCGCATGGTGGCCAGCTATTGAATCTCATTCGCCAGCATGCGCCGCAGCTTCTTATCCTGGATATTGCGCTGGATAACGAGGACGGCCTGCTGCTGATTCCGCGCATTCGTCAGCATTATCCTGAATGTAAAATATTAATTCACAGTGGTTTATCTGTTCATCTCTATGCCGAGCGAGCATTACGTGCGGGCGCTGAAGGTTTTATCAGTAAGCAAACCTCGCTAAATGATTTGCTCCCCGCATGTCATTTAATTCTGAAGGGCTATGTTCTTTTTCCTGCGCAGAGCTTTACCTTGCCGCATACCGTAAAATATGGTGACAGACAGGCATTTCTCGCCGCGCTGTCTAATCGCGAGCTGGTTGTTTTGCGTCTTTTTCAGGAAGGCAAAACCAATAAAGCTATCGCAGAGCAGCTAACGCTAAGCCACAAAACGATCAGTACCTACAAGGCGCGCATTCTGGATAAAAGCGCAGCGACTTCATTTGACCAGCTGATCGTCTGGCTGCAAGGGGATTCACACGCTAAATGAGAATCCTTGTACTGCTTATGCTGCTGTGGTGCGCGGTTTCGCAGGCTAAGGAGAATCGCGAACTGCTGGCCCATACGTCGTTTTCCCTTAGCAATCCTGGCCTGAGCCAGCGGGAATGGCAGTGGATAAATAGTAGAAAGACGCTGCGATATGCTGCATGGAGGCCGGTTAAACCCCCTTTTGAGCTTATTTCCGGACGTCAGGACTATAGCGGCATCGTTGCCGACTACCTGGGCATTATCACAGCCAGCCTGCACATTCCTGTAACGATAACGTTTTACGCCAGTAAAGAAGAGGCGCTCCAGGCGCTGAAGCTGGGTACAGCCGACATTATTGCTTTTGCTCAGCCCGTCTCATCCTTTTCTGGTCTGACGCTCAGTCGGCCCTGGACGTCGTCGCCGTCGGTCGTCGTCAGCCGGAGCAAGCATAAGCAACAGGCTGGCAGCGCGCTGCGAGTCGGCATTGATCAAGATGATGCTCGTTTGACTGAGAAAAAAAACGATTTTCCTGCCGCTCGCTGGATTCCTTTTAAATATCCGCGTCAGGCGCTTGAAGCGCTGGCATTCGGCAACCTCGATTTTTATCTTGGCAGCCAGGTCACGACGCAGTACCTGATTAATCTGGAAAATTTGCAACAGCTGGATGTACAGATACGCAGCAATGTTCCCCCACTGACGTTCTCTTTTGCCGCTATACGCGAACAGCGTACCTGGATCACCATCATCGATAAATTGATGGCGCATATCCCGCAAGCTACGCATCTGGAAATTCAGCAACGCTGGGGAGGTGACAACTTGCGCCATAGTCAGTCTCCTGCGCTACTAAGCTCGCTGGAAAAAAAGTGGCTGAGCCAGAATCAGCGAATCAACGTTGTTGTTCCTGAAAACAACTTTCCCGTTAGCTATTTTGATCGTCGCGGTCAGTTAAAAGGCATTGTTGCTGATTTACTGGCATTGATGCAGCAGCGTATCGGCGTTGAGTTTGTCATTAACCGTAAGCCCTACCCGGCTGATGCTCTGGCGTCGGTGAAGAAAGGTGAAAGTCAGCTTATGGCCGCAACGTCACTGTATAGTGCCCAGCAGCACGACCTGCTGACCTCACGCGTGCTGCTCTACTCATCGCGCGTTCAGGTTGTCCGCCGCCAGGCGCTGTCTGCGGGCATCCCCCGGCGTCTGGCTTTTTTGTATGGCCAACAGAACGAGGACAAATTGCATCAGTACTACCCCGGCAGCCAGCTCACAGGCGTGCATAGCTGGCGACAGGGGCTGGATAAGATCGTTAAAGGAGAAGCGGATGCGATGGTCATGCCGCTAATTATCGGCGGCCCCCTGGTCGCCGAACACTATGACCGACAGCTGAAGATGACCCAAGGTCAGTGGTCTGAACCGCTGCGCATGGTAATGGCAACCGCCAAGAATGACTATACACTGGCCAGCATACTGGATAAGACGCTGATGAGCCTGCCGCCTGAAGAGTTGAATGCGATTATCAGTAAACGCCGCAAACCACCCGCCCCCCTCACCCGGGCCGGAATTCCTAGCGCCGTTCCCGCGTGGCTGCCGCTAGTGACAATGCTTCCTTTCCTCGGTATTGCCTGCTGGCTGTTCTGGCTATGGCGGCAACAGCATAAAGCGCTCCAGCTGGCTCATCAACGCGCGCAACAGCAAAGTACCTTTATAACCATACTGAGCCATGAAATGCGTAACTCTGTCAGTGCGGTCAATGGCGTACTGGAGCTATTGCGCCAGCAGCTGCCTTTTGAGAGCACCGAACAGCTGTCGTTGCAAATCGCACATGAAGCCGCAGGATCGCTACTCAGCCTCACTAATGACATGCTGGACCTCACCCGACTGGAGACGAACCGGCTGATTTTACGACCTGAGGCTCTGTCGCTACGCGCGCTGCTTGAGTCTGTTGCAGCGGTCTACGAACGTATCGCGTGTCAGAAAAAATTGCGGCTGCGGCTACTGCTCGATACAACGCTGAACCGCAAAGTGCTGGCCGATCCGATTCGCCTGCGGCAAATTCTGGATAACCTGCTTGGGAATGCAGTGAAATTTACTCACAGCGGCGATATCAGGCTGGAGACGCAATGTAATGTCATATCAAATAACAGGCTCCACCTGACGGTATACATAAAAGACAGTGGCGAAGGAATGGATGAGGCCACCTGCCAGCGCCTGTTTCATCCTTTTACACAGGGGACACAAACAGGAAATGTGCAGGGAAGCGGTATGGGACTCTATATTTCCCGTTCTCTGGCACGCATGATGGGCGGTGATATCCAGCTACAAAGCCGGCCGGGAGAAGGCTCGGTATTTAGCCTGACTCTTCAACTCATTATGTTAGACGAACCTGACTTCGACATTCCAGCCGCCGTCCTCCCTACCCAACTGGCAGCCAGCAAAGAGCAAAAGCTGTGCATACTTATCGTTGATGATCAACCCGCAAATCGTTTTTTGCTGCTGCATCAGCTGCGCTGGTTGGGTCATGAGGCGATTGAGTGTGAAGAGGCCAGCCTTGCGGGCGAGCTGGTGCAGCAGCATCATCCGCAGCTAGTGATCACCGATCGCTGTATGCCGCAGCAGGGCGGATTTGAACTGACCCAAAACCTGAAAAGTCGCTGGCCTGAGCTGATTATTTGGGGTATTTCAGCGGAGTGGGAAGCGCCAGCCCTGGAAGCTGCGGCTGAGGCTGGCATGACGGCCTGTTTATCCAAACCGTTAACGCTGGAAATCTTACAGCAGCATCTCTCCTGCCTGGAGCAACCGGCGCCCAAACTCTGGTCGCCTGCAGCGCTCCCCTCTGCGCTTCTTAACGACGCTAACCTGACCCCGTTTCTCATGATGCAAATCAGTGCGCTGGATGAAGCGCTTGGCCACATCGCCAGCTGGCAGCGTAGCGGTCAGCCTGAGTTATCTCCGACGCTGCACCGTTTATATGGCGGCATGGTATTGCTTGGCGCAACGAGAATAGCCTCTCTTTGCCAGCGTCCCTATAGCCAGCCTGAAGAGCTGGATGAGCTAATTGAAGCCGCACAGGCATTGCGTCAGGAGCTGAGCAGGACTACAAAACATAGCGACAATCCTACAGCAAAGTGAGTCGGCTCGTACATTGAGCCGCCTCGTCCTGCCTCCTATTATCTCGCTCACCAGAGGACGCCAGGGTGGCCCTCGGAGCGAACTTAATCAGGAGCATGACGATGAAAAAATCAACGGCTGTAGCACTCACTCTTATTATGGCAATGGGCGCGGCGAGCGCGGCGCAGGCGTCGGTGGCATACTGTACTGCTATCAACAGCGCCAAACTGAAAAAAGAAATCAGCATGGCGACGAAATTTGGCAACACAGCCAAAGCCGCTGCGCTGGAACAAGCGCTGGCGAACATTGAAACTACCTGCGCCGCAAAAGAGCTGAGCGAAGCCCAGCAGAAAGTCACCAAACTGGAGAAAAAGCTGGTTAAAGCGCAGGGCGATTTAGCTGAAGCGCAGGCGGATTTGCAGAAAGCTCAGGCTCAGGGCAAAACCAGCAAAATCGTAAAATACCAGAACAAGATTGCTGAAAAACAAGCCAAAATTGAACAAATCACGGCTGAGCTGGAACAGGCGCGCGCGACGCTCGCATCGCTGAATAGCTAATCCCCCGCGTTCGACTTGTCAAAACGGAAGCTATCGCTTCCGTTTTTTATAATTCATGAGAATGGCACATCTCTTCCTCTTACTTTGCCTGCTCTTTTGCAGCCTGCCTGCCTGTGCTGAAGAAAAAACAGACCTTTACGTTAACCAGCATTACAAAGGCAGGATCACGCTTAAACAGGTGAAGCGGCGTCCCTGTCTTACGCGTGAACTGCTTGAAGAGTGGGGCATCACGTCGACAATGTCAGATCAACCCATCTGGACATCACAGGGTTGTCTGAACCCGCAATCTCCTGCCCTCGCCGGCCAGATCTTTCGCTATCGACCTGAACTCCACATGCTGATCCTGACGCTGCCGGAAGAATGGTTCACGCCGCAGTCCGGCGGTGTTACGACCAGCCGCTGGGATGACGGTATCAATGCCCTATTTACCAGCTATAGCCTGAACGTTGATCGTGAGCGTGCATTGAGCGAGTGGGATGAAGGTGGAGAAAGCATGACGCTGGATTTTAGCAGCGGTCTCAATGTTGGTCCCTGGCGACTGCGCTACAAAAACAATATCTGGCGCGATCCCAGCGATCACGGTTCCAGTACGCGATCGATGGCGCTGTGGCGTAGTATTACACCGCTGCGCGCCCGCTTTACCCTTGGCGATACAACCTCTTCTGATGCCATATTCGCTTCCCTTCCGATGCGAGGCATATCGCTGGTCAGCGATGAAAGTATGTATCCTGCTAGCTGGCGACGTCAGGCTCCCTGGATAACCGGTTATGCGCGTTCAGAAGCCACCGTGACGCTCTACCAGGGCGGGATGCAAATTTATCGTACTCAGGTTAATCCCGGCCCCTTCACGATTTATGACTACCTTCCCACAACCAGCAGCACCAGCTCCACTATCACTATGCAAATTGAAGAGAGCGACGGAACTGAGCATACGCGTTTGCTCCCCTGGGTTTCCTTGCCAAACCTGGTGCATAAAAACGTGGTCAAATATGAGGCACTGGCGGGACACTATCGCCCACAATATAAAAACACCTTGCCGCAGCCAGCTTTCTGGCAAGGAACGGTTTCCGCCGGTTTAGCTGAAAATTTAACACTTTTTGGCGGCTTTCAGTCTTCGGCCGATTACTACAGCGTGGCGAGTGGTGTGGGGGTAAATATAAGAACCGACAGCACCCTGTCGCTCGACGTGACGCACGCTGTTGATAGCGGAAAAAACACACCGGCCACGGGCTCAATCTGGCGGCTACGATATGCGAAAGCCTTTTTTGCCGATAGTTTGAGCCTGAACGGCCTGGCTGCCTACTATCCGGCGGGAGGGCATTTTCATACGCTGGGCGAAAAAATCAGTCAGACAAATTATACCAGCGCCAGCCTGGACAACCGGCGCTGGCGGGCTGAACTTAATCTCAGCCGTCATTTTTCAGAAGATTCAACGCTTACGGTTGGCTGGGCACAGCAGTCAGGACTCGCGCCGGGCAGCCATACCAGAAGCGCCTCTCTTGATTTCAATACGCTCTGGCAAGACATAGACATCAGTCTGAGCGTCAGCCATAGCCGCTACGGCCATGCTTCAGCCGAAAACAGCGTAGAGCTGAGTTTAAGTTTTCCGCTCTCTTTCGGTTCCAGTTACCTTACGGCCAGCCATGTTACGAAACTGGAGCGCGCAGGTGCGGTAACACAAGGCGTTGAGCTGGATGGTACTTCCTTCAAAGATTTCAGCCTGCGATACGGTATGGGTGCCTATACGACGCGGAAAGGCAACGAGAGTCTTACCGGTAACCTGGGATACAGATATAACGCAGGGGAAGTCAATTTCAGTTTTGAAAATGGCAGCAGACAGCGGGCCCTCCACGGCGACTTAAGCGGTAGCCTGGTATGGCATGACGGGGGCATCACGGCCGGTCAAACGCTGGGAGAGACGATGGCGCTTGTGTCCATGCCGCCAGCAGCGCACGCCGGTGTCTACAATCAGTTCGGCAGTACCAGTGACGCTCAGGGCAACCTACTGGTCAGTTACATGACTCCCTGGCGCGTCAATAATATTTCTCTTGATACGTCAGGCGTGAGAAAAGAGATGACGTTTGAGGTCAGCAGACTGGAGGTGGTCCCAACGCTGGGTGCCATCGTACGGGCGAACTTTGTGCCAGCTCCCCCCATCACCCACTAGGCAGAAAAAATGTGGCACCAGCAAAACAGGTGCCATCTTAAGGCTATTTAGCCGGGCACTTATAAACCTGCCCGTTCATTTTGCTGTCCAGAGGCGCGAAAGCGGACCACATGTTTTGCGTTGGGCTGGTGGCACCGTAAATCACATTGCCGCCCATTTCCGCCGCGCGGTTGCGCAGATCGTTGGCTGCGCCGCGCAGCGAGCTGCCCTCGCCGCCGGAACCGCTTAGCCAGTTACTCTGTGAACCGGTGACATTACCCAGAAGCTGACAGTCGCTGCCCGGTTGTTGATCGGTGAAGGTGACACGTTCGCCGCCAGCGCTCAGCTGATGAGAGCTGCTACATCCCGTCAGCAACAAGGTACCGACCGCCAGTCCGAGCAAGAGGTTAATCCGCATTGTAATCCCCATTTATTATCATCAGTATCGGGCGGCAGCGTAGCAGAAAAGTATCTCTTTTTTCTGAACATTCATTGCCCTGAGCCCGCAAAGCCGAAGGTTTGCGCCCTTACTTATACCCTTTTCATCTGCAAAAGAAAAACCCCCGACCGTTTCCGATCGGGGGTTTTTCAGAGAGCAAAAGCGTCAGGGCAATTACATCATGCCGCCCATACCGCCCATGCCACCCATGCCGCCTGCGCCAGCACCTAAATCAGGCGCGTCGCTTTTCGGCAGGTCGGTCACCATGCACTCGGTGGTGATCATCAGACCAGCAACAGAGGCCGCGTACTGCAGCGCAGAACGGGTCACTTTGGTTGGGTCCAGGATACCGAAGTCGATCATGTTGCCGTATTCTTCAGTCTGCGCGTTGTAACCGTAGTTGCCGTCGCCCGCTTTCACGTTGTTAGCGACAACAGACGGCTCTTCGCCGGCGTTAGAAACGATCTGACGCAGCGGCGCTTCCATTGCGCGCAGCGCAACTTTAATACCGACGTTCTGATCTTCGTTCTGACCACGCAGATCGGCCAGCTGTGCTGCAACGCGAACCAGCGCTACGCCGCCGCCTGCTACCACGCCTTCTTCTACCGCAGCACGGGTGGCGTGCAGGGCATCTTCAACGCGGGCTTTCTTCTCTTTCATTTCAACTTCAGTGGCTGCGCCGACTTTCAGAACGGCGACGCCGCCTGCCAGTTTCGCTACGCGCTCCTGCAGTTTTTCTTTGTCGTAGTCAGAGGTCGCTTCTTCGATCTGCTGACGAATCTGGGTTACGCGGCCCTGAATCGTCGCCTCTTCACCCACACCGTCGATGATGGTGGTGGTGTCTTTGTTGATCACAACGCGTTTTGCCTGGCCCAGATCTTCCAGCGCCGCTTTTTCCAGCTCCATACCGATCTCTTCAGAGATAACGGTACCGCCAGTCAGGATAGCGATATCCTGCAGCATCGCTTTACGACGGTCGCCGAAGCCCGGCGCTTTCACCGCAGCCACTTTCACGATGCCGCGCATGGTGTTGACCACCAGCGTTGCCAGTGCTTCGCCTTCAACATCTTCAGCGACGATCAGCAGCGGTTTGCCAGCTTTAGCAACGGCTTCCAGCACCGGCAGCATTTCGCGGATGTTGGAGATTTTCTTGTCAGCCAGCAGGATGAACGGTGATTCCAGTTCAACTGCGCCGGTTTCCGGCTTGTTGATGAAGTACGGAGAGAGGTAGCCGCGGTCAAACTGCATACCTTCAACCACGTCCAGCTCGTCCTGCAGACCGGTGCCTTCTTCAACGGTGATCACGCCTTCTTTACCCACTTTTTCCATCGCCTGGGCGATCAGGGTGCCGACGCTCTCATCGGAGTTAGCGGAAATGGTGCCGACCTGAGCGATAGCTTTAGAGTCTGAGCAAGGCACAGACAGCGCTTTCAGCTGCTCAACCGCGGCGACAACGGCCTGGTCGATACCGCGTTTCAGATCCATCGGGTTCATACCCGCAGCCACGGCTTTCAGGCCTTCGGTGATGATTGACTGAGCCAGTACGGTTGCAGTGGTGGTACCGTCGCCTGCTGCGTCGTTCGCTTTAGAGGCAACTTCTTTCACCATCTGTGCGCCCATGTTTTCGAACTTGTCTTCCAGTTCGATCTCACGCGCTACGGACACGCCATCTTTAGTGATGGTCGGTGCACCAAAAGATTTATCCAGAACCACGTTACGGCCTTTCGGGCCCAGGGTAACTTTTACTGCATCTGCCAGTACGTTCACGCCGCGCAGCATTTTTACGCGAGCGTCATTACCGAATTTTACGTCTTTAGCTGCCATTTCAATTGTCCCTTAAATTCGTTTCGTTCAGTGAGTTCCGCGTAATTACGCTTCAACAATCGCCAGAATGTCGCTTTCAGAGATGATCAGCACTTCTTCGTTGTCGATCTTTTCGGTTTTCGCACCGTAGCCTTCGCTAAAGATCACCAGATCGCCAACTTTAACGTCCAGCGGCTTCACTTCACCGTTTTCCAGGATGCGACCATTGCCCACGGCCAGAACTTCGCCACGGGTTGATTTGCCTGCTGCAGAGCCGGTCAGAACGATGCCGCCAGCAGATTTAGCTTCAACTTCTTTACGCTTGACGATAACGCGATCGTGCAACGGACGAATTTTCATTAGATAGCTCTCCTTTGAGAAGTCCAATCATTCAGTTTTTGGGTTGAACGCCGGGCTGCAGGGCTTCCGGCCTCGTGGTGCAAGAGATAGGGGCGGCTAAAATGGCTTTCAAGGGCACCAGGACAATTTTTTTACCTGACGATGACAACTGCCCATTTTTTGCGCGAAGGGCCGCTTCACCCCTGGCCCATAAAAAAAGCGCGACCCTCAGGTCACGCTTTTTTCTGCGCCGCGCTTAACGATCGCGGCGATCGTCATAGCCGATGCGATCGCTATCCTTGCGTTCATACTCGCCGTCTACGGTAAATCCGCTGTCCGGGCCAGCGCCTGGCCCGCGCCAGACGCGCAGGTGCGGCATCAGCTTCAGGGTCAGGTGTTTTTGCACCGGCGGCAGCAGCAGCAGCAGGCCGAGGAAGTCGGTAAAGAAGCCAGGCAGCAGCAGCAGAAAACCCGCGATGATCAGCGATACGCTTTTAATCATCTCTTCAGCTGGGCTCTCGTTACGCGCCAGCTTCTCCTGCATCAGCATAAAGTTTTTCATGCCCTGGTTTTTCACCAGCGACACGCCGATCGCCGAGGTGAAGATCACCAGCAGCATGGTCAGCAATACGCCCAGCGCGTGTGCCACCTGAATAAACAGGGTGATTTCAATCCAGGCGAGCGCAAAAATAATGATTAACGGTAACCAGCGCACCGTATTCTCCTTTTAGTCGGGCTGCTCTGCGTCAGGCAGGCAGCGGAAAATGCCCTATCAGACGGCATAGCCATGAGATGGGCCTGCCGCAACGCTAATTCAACCGCTGTTTTCAAATATTTACAGTGGAGTTAAATTTGTGCGTCATCTCACATATCGCGGTTATTGCAGCGATAATTGATGCAGGGACACGTAACCAGGCTCGCGCTTTAGCCCGGCGACAGCATATGATCGTGCGCGCCGGGGACGAGGCGGATACACTGTCGGCTCCGGCTTTCCACGACAAATTAACACATCACCTGTGATGGATGGCGCCAGCGCAAGCGGCCAATAACAAGAAGGTTATCATGGCGAACAACATTCGTATCGAAGAAGACCTGCTAGGCATGCGTGAAGTCCCCGCCGATGCCTACTACGGCGTTCATACTCTGCGTGCGATTGAAAATTTCCGTATCAGCAACAGTAAAATCAGCGATATCCCCGAATTCGTCCGCGGTATGGTCATGGTGAAAAAAGCCGCCGCGCTCGCCAATAAAGAGCTGCAAACCATTCCGCGCAATATCGCCAACACCATAATTCAGGCCTGCGACGAGGTGCTGAACAACGGCAAATGCATGGATCAGTTTCCGGTCGACGTCTATCAGGGCGGCGCGGGCACCTCGGTCAATATGAACACCAACGAAGTGCTGGCCAATATTGGGCTGGAGCTGATGGGCCATCAAAAAGGCGAATACCAGTTCCTCAACCCGAACGATCACGTCAATAAATGCCAGTCCACCAACGACGCCTATCCCACCGGCTTTCGCATTGCGGTCTACAGCTCGATCCTGAAGCTGCTGGACGCGATCAAAGAGCTGGGCGAAGGCTTTGAGCGCAAGGCGGCCGAGTTTGAGACCATTCTCAAGATGGGCCGCACCCAGCTGCAGGACGCGGTGCCGATGACGCTCGGCCAGGAGTTCCATGCGTTTCACGTGCTGCTGAACGAAGAGACGCGCAGCATTCTGCGCACCGCCGAGCTGCTGCTGGAGGTGAATTTGGGCGCCACGGCGATCGGCACGCGCCTCAACACGCCGGACGGCTATCAGCAGCTGGCGGTTCAGCGTCTCGCCGAGGTGAGCAATCTGCCGGTGGTGCCGGCGGAAGATCTGATCGAAGCGACCTCCGACTGCGGCGCCTACGTGATGGTGCACTCGTCGCTGAAGCGTCTGGCGGTCAAGCTGTCGAAAATCTGCAATGACCTGCGCCTGCTCTCTTCCGGCCCGCGCGCGGGCCTCAACGAGATCAATCTGCCGGAACTGCAGGCAGGCTCTTCAATTATGCCTGCCAAGGTCAATCCGGTGGTGCCGGAAGTGGTGAACCAGGTCTGCTTCAAGGTGATTGGCAACGACACCACCTTAACCATGGCGGCGGAGGCGGGTCAGCTGCAGCTCAACGTGATGGAGCCGGTGATCGGCCAGGCGCTGTTCGAGTCGATCAGCATCCTGACCAACGCCTGCTACAACCTGCTGGAAAAATGCGTTAACGGCATCACCGCCAATAAAGCGGTGTGCGAAGCCTATGTCTTCAACTCTATCGGCATCGTCACCTACCTTAACCCGTACATTGGCCATCACAACGGCGACATCGTCGGCAAGATTTGCGCGGAGACCGGTAAAAGCGTGCGCGAGGTGGTGCTGGAGCGCGGCCTGCTGACCGAAAGCGAGCTGGACGATATCTTCTCGGTGCAGAACCTGATGTACCCGGTCTATAAGGCGCGTCGCTACACCGACGAAAACGAACAGTAGGTCAATTTTCACAATGATAAAAAAGGCGCGCTGCGATCAACACGGCGCGCCTTTTTATTTGGTACATAACCGGCTCTTTTCTCACTCTTATGAGGTGACGAATGATCGTCGTTGAATTAGCGATCGTCCTGCTGGCGATCTGGTTGGGCGCGCGTCTGGGCGGTATCGGTATCGGATTCGCGGGCGGGCTGGGCGTGCTGACGCTGACGCTGATCTGCGGGCTAAAGCCCGGCGCCATCCCCTTTGACGTGATTGAAATTATTATGGCGGTGATCGCCGCCATCGCCGCGATGCAGGTCGCGGGCGGCATGGATTATCTGGTCAGCCTGGCGGAACGACTGCTGCGTCGCCATCCGCGCTACGTTACGCTGCTGGCGCCGCTGGTAACCTATATGATGACGCTGCTGGCGGGCACCGGCCATACCGCCTTCTCAACGCTGCCGGTCATTGCCGAAGTGGCGAAAGAGCAAGGCGTGCGCCCGTCGCGCCCGCTCTCTATCGCCGTGGTCGCCTCGCAGATTGCCATTACCGCCTCGCCGCTCTCCGCCGCGGTGGTGTTCTTCGCCTCGCTGCTGGAGCCGCGCGGCGTCGGCTATATCGCCCTGCTGGCGATCGCCATCCCCTCGACGATGATCGGCCTGTTTCTCGCCGCGCTGGTCACCAACTTCCTCGGCAAAGAGCTGCATGAAGACGAGGTCTATCAGGCGCGCCTCGCCAAAGGCGAGGTGAAGCTGCGCGGGGCGAGCCGCTATGAAGAGAAGCCTGGCGCCAGACGGTCAGTGCTGCTGTTTCTGGTCGGCATCATCGCCGTGGTGCTCTACGCTACCGCCATCAGCGACGGCGTCGGCCTGATTGCCGATCCGCCGCTGCCGCGCAACGAGGCGATCGTGGTGTTTATGCTGACCATCGCCACGCTGATCTCGCTGAGCTGTAAAATCGACACCAGCGCTATCCTCAGCGCCAGCACCTTCAAGTCGGGCATGAGCGCCTGCGTCTGCGTGATGGGCGTCGCCTGGCTCGGCGATACCTTTGTCAAAGCGCACATCGGCGAGATCCAGCAGCTGGCGGGCGACTTGCTGCAGCAGGCGCCGTGGTTGCTGGCGGTGGCGCTCTTTTTCGCCTCGATGCTGCTCTATTCGCAGGCCGCCACCGCCAAGGCGCTAATGCCCGCCGCGCTGCTGCTGGGCGTATCGCCCCATACCGCCATCGCCTCCTTCGCCGCCGTTTCCGCGCTGTTCGTGCTGCCGACCTATCCGACGCTGCTGGCAGCGGTGGAAATGGACGACACCGGCTCGACGCGCATCGGCAAATATGTCTTTAACCACGCCTTTATCGTGCCGGGGGTGCTGGCGATTGCGCTGTCAGTACTATTCGGCTTTTTGATCGGCGGCCTGGTGCTGTAGCGCGGTTACAACCGGTAAAACCTGAGGTGCGGCGAGCGTGCTATTATCCACGCTTTCCGCAACAGGAGGAGCAACGCGATGAACGCCGTTGTCATTCTTTGTACCGCGCCAGATGAAGCCTGCGCGCAAAGGCTCGCCGCCCTGGCGCTGGAGGCGAAGCTCGCCGCCTGCGTCACGCTGCTGCCCGGCGCCACGTCGCTTTACGTCTGGCAGGGCACGCTGGAGCAGGCCAGCGAAGTTCAGCTGCTGCTAAAAAGCAGTACGACGCACCAGCAGGCGCTGATGGATCTGCTGAAGCGCGAACATCCCTTTGAGGTGCCCGAACTGCTGGCGCTACCGGTTCAACATGGAGACAGTGAATATTTGTCATGGCTGCACGCATCTCTTGCCTGATCGCCTTTGCGCTGGCGCTGTTTATCGCGCTGCCGACCCAGGCGTCAATTTTCTCCCCTAACGCCAGCAGCCGCTTTGTCCCTGTGGACCAGGCGTTTGCTTTCGATTTTAGCCAGCAGGGCCGGCAGCTGACGCTCAGCTGGAAGGTCAAAGAGGGCTACTACCTTTACCGTCAGCAGATTCATGTCAGCGCGCAGCAGGCGCAGATCGCGCCGGTGACGCTGCCGCCAGGGCAGCCGCATGAGGATGAGTTCTACGGCAAAAGCGAAATCTATTCGCAGGATCTTCAGGTGCCGGTGCAGCTGCGCCAGGCCGCCAGCGGCGCCAGCCTCAGCGTGACCTGGCAGGGCTGCGCGGCGGCGGGCTTCTGCTATCCGCCCGAGACGCGCACCATTCCGCTGACGCCGGTGGCCGCAGGTGCGACATTGCCAGCGCCCAGCGTCTCGCCCGCGCCAGCCGCGCCGCTGCCCTTCTCGCCGCTCTGGGCGCTGCTGATCGGCATCGGCGTCGCCTTTACCCCCTGCGTGCTGCCAATGTATCCGCTCATCGCCGGCATTATTCTCGGCGGCCAGCGCAGCGGCTCCCTGCTGCGGCTGTTTAGCCTTGCCTTAATTTACGTGCTGGGCATGGCGCTCACCTATACGCTGCTGGGCGTGGTGGTCGCGGCGGCTGGCCTGCGCTTTCAGGCGGCGCTGCAGCATCCTTATGTGCTGATCGGCTTGTCGCTGATCTTTATTCTGCTGGCGCTGTCGATGTTTGGCCTGTTCCAGCTGCAGCTTCCCGCCAGCGTCCAGACGCGGCTGACGTTATGGAGCAACCGCCAGCAGGGCGGATCGCTGCCCGGCGTTTTCCTGATGGGCGCGCTGGCGGGGCTAATCTGCTCGCCCTGCACCACCGCGCCGCTCAGCGCCATTCTGCTTTATATTGCCCAGAGCGGAAATCTCTGGGCAGGCGCCGGCACGCTGTGGCTCTACGCCATGGGCATGGGCCTGCCGCTGATCGTGGTCACGTTGTTCGGCAACCGCCTGCTGCCGAAAAGCGGGCCGTGGATGCAGACAGTCAAGCAGGGTTTCGGCTTCGTGATCCTGGCGCTGCCGGTATTTTTGCTGGAGCGCGTACTGGGCGATGTGTGGGGAGTGCGGCTCTGGAGCGCGCTAGGCGTCGCCTGTTTCGCCTGGGCTTTTTGCAGCAGCCTGCGCGGCCAGGGCGGCAGATGGCGACTGGTGCAGATAGCGATGCTGGCGGCGGCGCTGATCAGCGCGCGCCCCTTGCAGGAGTGGGTCTGGGGGACGCCCGCCGCGGCGCAGACCGCAGCGCAGCTTCCCTTCCAGCATATCGCCTCCGCGCCGCAGCTGGACGAGGCGCTGCGGCAGGCCAACGGCCGCGTCACCATGGTCGACCTTTACGCCGACTGGTGCGTCGCCTGCAAAGAGTTCGAAAAATATACCTTTAGCGATCCAGGCGTGCGTGAGGCGCTCGGTCGTTACCAGCTGTTGCAGGCGAACGTCACCGCGAATAACGCCACGGATAACGCGCTGCTGCAGCATCTTCAGGTGCTCGGCCTGCCGACCATTCTGTTTTTCGATGCGCAGGGCCGCGAAATTCCCGGCTCGCGCGTGACGGGCTTCCTCAACGCAGAGGATTTCCGCGCGCATTTGCAGAATCGGGCGCGTTGAACGACACTGGAATCCCCCGCCTCAGGCGGATGCGTAAAGAGAGGAGACGTCATTTGCAGCGTGAACAGGTACTCGAGCATGCGTTGAACGTGCTCGAAAAAAATGGACTGGCGGCGACGACGTCATTACTGCCGCAGCTGGCGGCCAGCAGCGACATGACGCTGACCCAGCTGGAAGCGCTCTGGCCCGACAGCGACGCGATGCTTTACGATGCGCTGCGCTATCACGGGCAGCAGATCGACACCTGGCGGCGTCAGGTTTTGCTCAGCGAGCAGCTTGACGGCGAGCAGAAACTGCTGGCGCGCTATCATGTGCTGAGCGAACAGGTGCAGAAAGGCCGCTTCCCCGGCTGTCTGTTTATCGCCGCCTGCAGCTTTTATCCGCAGCCGGATCAGCCGGTGCATCAGATTGCCGAACAGCAGAAACAGGCCTCCTGGCACTTCACGCACAGCATTCTGGTGGAGCTGGGGCTGGATAATCCAACGATGGTGGCGGACCAGCTGGAGCTGATTCTGGAGGGCTGCCTCAGCAAGCTGCTGGTGAAGCGTAACGTGCAGGACGTGGCGACAGCCAAACGTCTGGCAGAAGATGTGCTGCGCATCGCGCTGTGCCGCGCTAACGGCGCGCTGGCCTAGGTTTTTGCCGCTTCTGCCTGAAAAGCAGGCAATCAGTCACGTTTTCCCGCTTTTTTACTGGAAAGGCGTTGACGCGAAGCGGCCATTACGGTTTAATGCGCCCCGTTGCCCGAATAGCTCAGTCGGTAGAGCAGGGGATTGAAAATCCCCGTGTCCCTGGTTCGATTCCGGGTTCGGGCACCACAAATTAGAGAACCCAGCCTTATGGCTGGGTTTTTGCTTTTGTGCGGAACCCGTCATCGAACCGGTTCGATGTCCTCGCCGCGTCCTGCGGCTCGCCCTGCGGGTTGCCGCGCAGGCGCGGCAAAGCAAAAATGCTCCCGGCATTTTTGTCTGGGTTCGGGCACCACAAATTAGAGAACCCAGCCTTATGGCTGGGTTTTTGCTTTTGTGCCCTTCTTCACTTATCTCAACGTTCCGCATGGCTAACACTCGATCCAGACTGCGCCCGCCTCCGCCGACTTGACGCACTGTTCCACCCAGCGCACGCCCGCCAGCCCGGCATGAACGTCGGGATACCAGAAGCTTTGCAGGAAGGCGGCGTCGCCGCGAGCGCTGGCGGCGAAGGCCTGCGCGAAGCGGCGATAGAGATTCGACCAGGCGTCGAACAGCCCTTCGCTATGGCCGCCGCCGATGCGATCCTCTTCCAGCGCGCGCGGTGCCAGGTAAGGCATACCGCGCTCAAGAATGCGCACCGGCTCGCCCTGCACTTCGTAGCGCAGCTGGTTGGGCTGTTCGTCCCACCACTCCAGACTCGCCTTCGCGCCGACGATACGGATTTTCTGGCCGTGCATCGACCCGCAGTTGACCGCCGAGGCCCAGAGCGTGCCGACCGCGCCGTTGTCATACTCCATCATCACAAAAGCATTATCTTCCAGCGGCGCGCGCGTGGCGACAAAGCTCTGCCGGGCGCAGAGCAGGCGTTTGACCTTTAGCTGCGGCGCCATGGTCTCGGCAAGGAACAGCGGGTGGGTTGCCAGATCGCCCAGCACATAGCTGGGGCCGACGAAGCGGGGATCGACGCGCCAGCGCGTGCTGGCATTTTGCAGCTCAACCGCCTCATGGTGAAAGCCGTGAGCGAACTGCATGTTGACGATGCGGATCTCGCCCAGCATCCCTTGTGCGATCATCTCCCGCGCCTGTTGAATCAGCTGATGTCCGGCATAGCCGTAGGTCACGCCGATCAGCTTGTTTTTCTCCGCGCATAGCCGTTCCAGCTCGTCTGCCTCTCGACTGGTAAAGCAGAGTGGCTTTTCACAGACCACATGCAGCCCGGCGTTGAGCGCCGCGCGGCAGATGGCAAAGTGGGTGTTATTGGGCGTGGCGACGGAAACCGCTTCGATGCCATCTTCGCGCGCCGCTTCGGCGGCAAACAGCGTCTCGTAGTCGGGATAGCAGCGGTCGGCCGCGACGCCCAGCGAGATGCCGAAGGCACGGCCGCGCTCGGCATCGATATCAAAGGCGCCCGCCAGCAGTTGAAAATTGTTGTCGCGCAGCGCCGCCGAGCGGTGAATATAGCCAATCTGGCTGGTGCCGCCGCCGCCGACCATGCCCCAGCGCAGGGCGCGATCTACCGCTTTTGTACCGTTAATCATCGTCCTCTCCTTAAAAACCCACGGATTTGAGATAATTCAGGCTGGCGCTGACGTCGCGCAGACTGGTGCTGGCCTGGCGCGGATCGCGCTCCTGTTCCAGCGTGATCCAGCCCTGGTAGCCCTGTTCAGCCAGAAAGGCGCGTACCGCCGGATAGTCGATTGCCCCCTGCCCAATGGGGCACATTACCCCTTCGGCGCAGGCGCTAAAAAAATCGAGGCCGCGCGCCAGCACATCGCGCCAGACCGCATCATTGACGTCTTTGAAATGGAGATAGTCGATGCGATGCCAGTAGTGCCGCAGCGCGGCGATGGGATCCATGCCCGCATAGTAAAGATGCCCCGTATCGAGGCAGAGCCCGGCGACCTCATGCGGAATATCCCGCACCAGCTGCGCCAGTTCGTCGGCGAACTCGATGCTGCCGCCCGCATGCGGATGGATCACCGGCCGTACGCCATAGTCGCGCCAGGCGATCTCGCTGATTTGTGTGATATGGCGCATCAGGCGCTGCCAGTCAGCCGCCCCGAGGCGCGGCGCGCGTTCAGACTGGCCAGCCAGCCGGGCGCGCTCGGGGTTGCCGAAGTCAATGATGACCAGATAGGGCGCGGGCGCGTTGTTGCCATGGTTTTTTTCAGCGGTGGGAATGCGGGACAGGGTGTGGCACAGCTTACGCGTCAGGTCGACCATCGACGGGAAATGCGCCTCGCTGACCAGGTCGTCAAACAGCGTGGCGGCGACGATCGAGAGGCCGTACTGGTTCAAGGCGCGGCTGAGTACGTCAGGGTCGCCAGGCAGATAGCGCCACGGGCCCAGCTCTATACTGCGGTAACCCGCCTGCGCCGCTTCGCGCAGCACCGTCTGCCACGGCGGCAGAAAGGGGTTATCGGGATTATCGACGCCCCAGCTACAGGGCGCGTTGGCGATATGGATGGTCACGATAGCTCTCCAGGCAGGGACATCTGCCGCGAGTATCGAATATATTTTCCATATCAAACAACCATGGAAGTTTTATTCTTTGATAGCGATCATAGTAATTCTTATCCTCAAAATGAAGGAAATTTATCATTTAAATCAGTAATTAACTGATTTATATATTTTCTCCGATGATAAGCTCGAAGAGCAGAATGATCCGTCGCGCTCGTTCTGACGCTCAGCGCAAAGCCGCACCGCGGCGGTCATTATCTCAATGTTATCACGCAGCATCAGGGTGATGCTCCCGTCGGTAAGCGCCAGTTCACCTTCCTGCAGCGGCCCGTGACGCATTAGCATCACTCTGCGCCGCACCGGTTCGCGCAGCGATTGCGCCGCCTGCTCAACCGCATCGATGCCGTGGGTAACGAAAAACGGCTTGATGTCGGCAGGCGCGTGCGGCCGCAAGAGACCTCGCGCTTTCGCTATCCTGACCGCTCAAGCGCGCCTGCCTGACCTTTTGATAAAACAGCGCGCGCATAAATTTGATCCTCTTCGCATAACGAAACATTTATTCCTAAATGATTTTCATTCGGAAAAAACATTTGCTAGAAATCCTCCTCGATCCGCCATCGGTAAGGCTGATGGAATTCCATCAGTAAAAGGTTAGAGAGGGCAGCCTCAGGCTTTCTATAGTGAAAGCCTGACGGAGGCAGCGGCACGCCGCAGCTGGCCATTAACAGACTAAAAAATATGGAGTTGTTATGTTTCCCTCTACCCTACCTGCTCCGCGCCTGCCCGACGCGCACCACATCCCTGTGCTGCGCTGGGGTATTGTCGGCCCCGGCTGGATCGCCGATCGCTTCGCCAGCGCCCTGTGTCATCACACCCATCAGCAACCGGTCGCGGTTTCATCGCGCAGCCATGACAAGGCGCAGGCGTTCGCCGACAAATGGTCGATTCCCCATGCGTGCGGTGGCATTGATGCCCTGCTGGCACGCGATGACGTCGACGCGATCTATATTGCTACGCCGCATAACCACCATTTCCCTGACGGCCTGCGCGCGCTGCAGGCAGGGAAACATGTGCTCATCGAAAAGCCGCTGGCGCTCAACGCGCAGCAGGGCGAAGCGCTGCAGCAGGCGGCTCAGCGCGCGCAGCGGCTCTGTATGGAGGCGATGTGGTGCGACTTTGCGCCGAAATATGACGTCATCCGCCAGCTGCTGGCAGATGGCGCGCTGGGCGACGTACACAGCCTGATCGCCGATCACGGCGAATTTTTTACCCCGGATCACCGCATTTTCAACCCCGATCTTGCCGGCGGGCCGATGCTCGATCTCGGCAGCTATCTGATCGCTTTCAGCATCCTGGTGGGCGGCGCGCCTGAACGTATCGTCGCGCAGGGCGAACCTGCGCCGGGCGGCGTCAACGGCCAGACCTCAATGCTCTTTACCCATGCGCGCGGCATGCAGTCGGTGCTGCACACCACGCTATTCAGCAACACGCCGGGCACCGCGGTCATCGCGGGACGCGACGCCACGCTCTACCTTGACGGTCAGTTCTATGCGCCGGGCAATTTTTGCCTCGTCTCCAGCGATAAGCGCCAGACGCTGCACTGGGAAGAGTCGGCGAATCGCTATCAGCAGCTCAGCCATGAGATTGACCACTTTGCCTGGTGCGTTGGTCAGAGCCTGACAGACTCGCCGGTGCGCTCGCTGGCGACCTCGCTGCTGACGCTGCGCGCAATGGATGAGACGCGTCGGCAGATCGGCGTGGTATTCAACGAAGAACGCTAACTAAAGCCAGGAGTCATAAAAATGAAAATCGCTTTTGACGTGGATGTAATCAGAGATATGGGCATTACCCGCATGGTGCATCAGGTAGCTGAATGGGGATACCGCTATATCGAGCAGTCGCCTCATCCGCAGATCAACCCTTTCTATAAACACCCAAAAGCCAGCCGCGAAATTATGCGCGAATATAAAAACGCGCTGAATGCGACCGGCGTGGAGATCTCGTCGTTTATTGTGGTTTATCGCTGGTCCGGTCCGGACGAGCTGCGTCGTCAGGCGGCGGTAAAGAACTGGAAGCGCATGATTGAGATTGCTGTGGAGATGGGCGTGCAGGTGATCAACACCGAGCTCTCCGGCAACCCCAACGAGCCTGAGATTTGCGAAGAGATGTTCTACCGCTCGATGGAGGAGCTGCTGCCGATTTTCGAACGCGAAAATATCCGCGTCGAAATCCAGTCGCATCCGTGGGATTTTTGCGAAAACAGCAACGAAACCGCCGACATGGTGAAGTCGTTCCGCAGCGACAACGTGAAATATCTCTACAGCGTGCCGCACACCTTTTTCTACGACAACGGCAAGGGCGATGTGCGACCGATGCTGGAGTATGCCGGTGATGATCTTTCCCATGTGCTGATCGCCGATACCATGAACCATACCAAGCACTGCCGCTATATCGTTAACCCGCCGGGCGTAGACGCGACTATCCACCAGCACGTCGGCGTCGGCGAAGGCGAGGTCGATTTCGATACGCTGTTCCAGACGCTGCGCGAAATGGACTTCGCCAACCGCACCTATAAAGTGGGCGGCGAATCCATTATCGCGTCCGCCCTGTTCGGCTATCCGGAGAAGATGAAGACGCAGGCGGTTGAGACGCGCGAGCTGATCGAGCGCGAGCTGCTGAGCCGATAGGCGATTATGCCAGCCGCTCGACCTGGACGAAGCGTCCGCTGGTCAGCGACTCGCACGCCGCCTCGGCAATGGCCTGCGCCTGCAGGCCATCCATCAGGCCAGGCAGCTCCGCCACCGTTTCGCCGCCAAGATGGCGCAGGAAGGCGTCAAGCTGAGCGTAGTAGGTATCACGCACGCGGCTGAACCAGTCCGGGAACAGCCCGGGCTGAGTGATGCCGCTTTGCTGATAAAGCGTCGCGCCGCGCACTGCCTGCGGCTCCGACGCCAGCATGCCTTGCGATCCCACCACGCTGATGCGCTCGTCATAGCCGTAAGCGGTACGTCGGGTATTATCGAGCTGCGCCAGCGCGCCGCGCGTCAGCCGCATAATCAGCACCGAGGTGTCGACATCGGCGAAGTCGCGTAGCGCAGGCTGTGCCAGCGCCGCACCCAGCGCACCGACGGTTTCAACCTCGTCGCCGGTCAGAAAACGCAGCAGATCGAAAAAGTGAATGGCCTGATCGCGCATCTGTCCGCCCGACGCGCGCAGATAGTCCAGAGGTGGCATTTCAGAGGCGCGGCACACCATCTGAATCAGCTCCGGCGCACCGATGGTGCCCTGCTGAAGCGCCTGCTTCAGCTGCTGGTGGCTGCGATCGAAGCGCCGGTTAAAGCCGACGGTGACCGGCACCTTCAGCGGCGCAAGGCTCTCCACTACCGCACGCGCCTTCGCCAGCGACAGATCGATCGGCTTTTCGCAGTAGACCGCCTTACCCGCGTTTACCGCCTGCGCCAGAAAATCGGCGTGCGTCGGCGTCGAGCTGGCGATCAGCACCATATCAATATCGTCGCGGTTAAGCGCCTCGCTGAAGTGGCCTGCGCGCGCATCATACCGCTGCGCCAGCGCCTCGGCGCGCGCCGCGTCGAGGTCGCACACCAGCGCCAGATGCGCGCCTGGATGCGCCGCCAGATTCGCCGCGTGCACCTGACCGATAAAACCGCTGCCAATCAGGGCAACGCGTTGAGTTACAGGGGACATTTCCGATCTCCTCTTCACAATTCGGGATAGCTGACCTTGTCAAAATAGCCCGTTCTGGCAGGCTGGCTGAATGCGGAAATTGATGGAATCCACTCAGCATGAAGCGAATGACGCTCAGTAAGCTGGCGCGTGCCGCCGGCGTTGGCGTAGCAACCGTAGACCGGGTGCTTAACGATCGCGGCGGCGTGTCGCCGGCGATGACCCGACGAGTGCTGGAGGCGGCACGTACGGCGGGGCTTAACCGTATCCTGCCGGAAGAACACCGCCAGCCGTGGCAAATCGAAGTGATCCTCAGCGGCAATGACGCCTTTTTCTTTCGCCAGCTGGCGCAGGATTTTCAGCAGCTGGCGGACGCGCTCGGCTATCGCCGGCTGCGCCTGCAGCGCACCTTTATCGCCGAGAACGCACCGGAGAAACTGGCGGCGCATATCCTCGCCAGCAGCCGCAAAATGGACGGGCTGATGGTCTTTGCGCATGAACATCCCGCCATTTATCAGGCGCTCAGCGACTGCAAAGCGCGCGGCGTGCCGGTAATCACGCTGGTTTCCGATCTGCCCGACGCCGATCGTCTGCTGCACGTGGGCATCAATCAGCTGCAGGCCGGGCGCACCGCCGGGCTAATGATGGGCAGCATGCTGACGCGCGCAGGCGAGGTACTGATGATCAGCGGTCGCGTCGACTATCGCGCCCATCGCCAGCGCATCGACGGCTTCCGCGACGTGCTGCAGCAGCGCTTTCCCCACCTGGCGCTGCGCGAAGCGCTGGCCGGTCTGGAGGATCGTACCCGTATCAGCAAGCTGCTGGAGAAGGCGCTGGTGACCTCCCCGTCGATTGTCGGCATCTACAATACCGGCCTTGGCAACAGTGAGATCTCCGAAGCGCTGGCGCGCCACCGCCGCGAGCGCGATGTGGTTTACATTACGCATGAGCTTTATGCCACCACACGCCGCCTGCTACAGCAGCGCACGCTGACCTTAACGCTCGACCAGAACACCCAGCGTCACGCCCAGCTGGCGCTGAACCTGCTGTTGCAAAAGCTGGAAAAAGGTGGCGATTTCGCTACCTATGCGGATGGGCGCGTCGATTTTATGCTCTACACCCAGGAGAACGTCGATTAGGGAACGCCAGCAGGGTTAAACCGCAATCATTCGCCCTGCTACACTCAGAGACGTCTGGCACATTCTCATCAACAAGGCGAACCCACACTATGTCGGAAAACAGTTATCAGCCCGCAACAGTCTGGAAATGGGATCCGGAAGCCAAAGGCAACGGCGCAAAAACCAACCGTCCCATCGCAGGCGCAACCCATGAAAAAGCGCTGCCGGTCGGCAAACATCCGCTGCAGCTCTATTCGCTCGGCACGCCCAACGGGCAGAAAGTGACGATCCTGCTGGAGGAGCTGCTGGCGGTCGGCGTCAAAGAGGCGGAGTATGACGCCTGGCTGATCCGTATCGGCGATGGCGATCAGTTCGGCAGCGGCTTTGTTGATATCAACCCTAACGCCAAAATCCCGGCGCTCAGCGACCATTCGGTGAATCCGCCGCAGCGCGTTTTTGAATCCGGCAGTATCCTGCTCTATCTGGCGGACAAGTTCGGCCACTTCCTGCCGGACGATCCGGCGGGCCGTACCGAAGCCCTGAACTGGCTCTTCTGGCTACAGGGCGCCGCGCCCTTCGTCGGCGGCGGTTTCGGCCACTTCTACCACTACGCGCCGGAGAAAATCGAATACGCTATTAACCGCTACACGCTGGAGACCAAGCGCCTGCTCGACGTGCTGGATCGCCGTCTGGCGGAAAGCCGCTTCCTTGGCGGCGACGCCTATACCATCGCCGATATCGCCACCTGGCCCTGGTTCGGCGGCCTGGTGCTAAGCAACCAGTATGGCGCGACCGAGTTCCTCGACGCGAAATCCTACAAAAACGTGGTGCGCTGGGCGCAGGAGATTGCCGAACGCCCGGCGGTGATCCGCGGACGCAAAGTGAACCGCGTGATGGGCGATCCGGCCGACCAGCTGCACGAGCGCCACGACGCATCCGATTTTGACACCAACACCGAAGACAAACGTCAGGCGTAAAGGAGCCCGCAATGAGCGCATATGTCATCTTTATTCGCGACAAAATTACCAATCCTGAAGAGTTCGCTATCTACGGCGAAAAGGCAGGCAAAGCGCGCGGTGACCACCCTATAACGCCGCTGGCGTTTTATGGTGCGCTGGAAACGCTGGAAGGGCCGGAAGCGGACGGCGTTGTCGTGCTGGAATTTCCGACGGTAGAAGCGGCGCACGGCTGGTATGACAGCCCCGAATATCAGGAAGCGAAACAGCATCGCCTGAAAGGTGCGGAGTACCGCGTGGTGCTGGTGCAGGGCGTAGAGCAGTAGCAGCGTATCGGTAATATGCCTGAATAAGCCGTAGCGGTCAGGCTGCGGCTTTCAGGCTAACCTGCAAAAAATAAAAAATCCGTAACGCTGGAAAGTTACGGATTTTATTTATTATATGCGCACGCTGACAGCTCTCTTAACAGCCTAAATAAAAATCCAGCTCATCAAACGAACAGACAATAAGACTGACGGACTATACATCTGTCGGCGCTTTAAGCCCGGTATTAAACGATCGCCGTGCTGCCGTTAGTACCATAAGTCTGACGGAAGTCAGCGGCATAGGCGGCAACGGTCTCTTTACCCCACAGCGCGCCCATCACGGCGCAGACAACCGGGCCGATCACGCCGCCCAGAATAGCCCCGACGCCTTGCGCGATAGGGCCAAACACTGCGCTACGGCTGGCGCTGCCGCCGACGGTCACGCCTGTCGCCAGGCCCTCAATAACGCCCCAGACGGCGCCTTCCACAGCATCGCCCAGCGAAGAGACCATTTGACCGCCGCTAACCGCGTCCATTTCAATCAGAGATAACTCACGCATGATAAAGTTCCTTTTATTTAAAGAGGATAAATAATAAAAATCTTTATTAAATGAATTTAATAAAGAGGGTGCTTCGCATTCTTTTTTAAGGCTGACAAAAGGCGACCAGCAAGCACGAATAAACAGTATGAATAAAATTTTAGCCTGAAGGAGAGCAGAATAAACAGAGCGCCTTTACGCTTAGCCAGAAGCGGCTTTAAACGATGGCCATGCTGCCATTGGTACCATAATTCTGACGGAAGTCAGCGGCATAGGCGGCAACGGTATCTTTACCCCACAGCGCGCCCATCACGGCGCAGACAACCGGGCCGATCACGCCGCCCAGAATAGCGCCGACGCCCTGCGCGACAGGACCAAAGACTGCGCTACGGCTGGCGCTGCCGCCGACGGTCACGCCTGTCGCCAGGCCCTCAATAACGCCCCAGACGGCGCCTTCCACTGCATCGCCCAGCGAAGAGACGAATTGCCCGCCGCTAACCGCATTCATTTCAATCAGAGATAATTCACGCATCATCAATTTCCTTATATTAATAAAAAATTATTGAGAGAAACTTCATTAAACCATTTTTAATGAAGAGGATATGGCGCAATATTTTCCGCTAGCTGGAATATTGCTTCCGGATATCAGCCGCATAGGCGGCGACCGCATCTCTCCCCACCATCGCCCCCATAATCGCGCCCGCTACAGGGCCAATGATACCGCCTAATATTGCGCCGACGCCCTGGGCGATGATACCGAACACGGCGTCACGACTGGCGCTTCCACCGACGGTAACGCCAGTTGCCAATCCGTCCAGTGCGCCCCAGACAATACCTTCAAAAAAGGCGTTGACCTCGTCGGCTGTTGCCGCAGCACCACCACTCACCGCACGAAGTTCATATTGCTCTAGCGTTCTCATTATTTTTACCTTGCTAATAAATTTAATTTTAAAGCACTGCAATTCCGGAAGTATAAACCCCATTGGCGCGATACCCTACCTCATCTATTTGCCGGAAAAAATAGTAAAAACATCCATTTTCAGGAAACATTTAACTATCGCACCTGAAATTTTCAGATAGCGTAAAATTAATTATAAAAACAGACTCTGTTAAAATTAATAAACACCCCAGCTTAACCTGCCGCCCTGTTTTTACTCATTAATATCGGCATAGCTTGTCGCGCTAAAAAATTATGCTTATATAACATCGCTGCTAATAATAGAATCTATTCAGGCAGGCAGAAAAAGAGAATATTTGTTAACTTCTGGCGAACAACTAGCCTGATAAATAGCGTTTAAAAATGAATAAGGCGGCCTGTGGCCGCCTTTATTAACGTCAGTTCAGCTGAATACGCGCCACGCTGTCTGGCCCTTTGCTGCTGTGATCTTTATTGAAGCCCTGCTTGATGGTGACATAGAGCGTCTGCCCATCCGGCGTGACCAGCAGGCTGTTAGGATGCCCCTCGAACGACCAGCTGTTTTTTACCGCATAGGTGGTAGCGTCAAGCTGCAGCACCTTTTGTGACTCACGCTGGCTGATATAAATCTCGTTGCGCTTCGCGTTGAATTTAATGCCCAGCGCGTCGCCGTCAATGCGTTTTATCACCCTGCCGCTGCGCTCGTCGAACACCAGCGTGGTTTTCGCTTTCGAATTGTCGGTGACAAACAGGCGCCCCGTCGCCGGATCTTCCGCCATATTCAACAGCAGATAGGCTTTGCCATCGCCTGGGGTCAGACGCTTCTCCATCTTATGGCTACGCGGATTGATCACCAGGATCTCGCCGCTGCCGTTTGCGGCGTAGATGCGATCCGTGACCGGCGAATAGATAATGCCGGTGACCCATTTGCCGGCGTTCTTGATGCGCGCTTTCAGCTTCATGGTCTGCGCGTCTACCACCCAGATTACGCCCGGATCGCCCACGCCGCCGATATAGAGCTGGTTGTTATGCAGGAAAATCTCGCGCGCGCCGAACGGGAAGCCCTTCTCATTGCGCTCGCTGAACAGGGTGCGCGCCAGCACTTTGCCTTTTGCCGGATCGATCTTCGAGACGCCGCCGTCCAGCGTGTTGGTCACGTAGAGCAGGCTGCCATCTTCGTTCATGGTCATGCCGAAGTTTTTCAGATCGGTGTAGCCTTTGCCGGTGGTCTCCAGCGTGGCGGGATCGAGCCGATAGATTACGCCTCCGCTGACATCCTTAAAGGCGTCGGCGCTGGCAACGTAAAGCGCGTTTGCGCCCGGCACGTAAGCCATCTCATACAGGCCGAAGCCGAGTTCGCGCTGTTTCACCGCAGAGGCGACAGGCTTCGCGGGGGCGGTGGCGGCGGGCGCCTCGGCTTTTTTCGCCGGTGCCTGACAGGCCGTCAGGCCGAAAGCGGCGGCGATCGCCAGAGCAAGCGCGGCGTTGCGTGGACGGAACAGAGATTTCATGCATGACTCCCTTGGGAAATGAGGCGCCTCCGTTCGGCTCAGCCACCGCGGCCGGCGCTCAAAAAGAATGAGAATCATACTCATTAACAATCAGACTGTAAACGTCAGCCTGAAGCGGCCATCCGTCTCACTGCGCCTGTTTTAACCGCGCCTGCAAAAAATCCACGAAGGCGGTAATACGCGCGGGAAGCTGCCGCTGCGCCTGCCATACCGCGAAAATATCACCGTCGGGCGCCTGCCAGTCGGGCAGCACGTGCAGCAAATCGCCGCGCTCAACGGCGTGCCGCGCATCCCACCATGAGCGCAGCAGGATACCGTGGCCATCCAGCGCCATGCGCATCGCCACCTCGCCGTCGTTGGTAAGCAGGCTGCCGCGCACCTTCTGGCTGACGCTCTCGCTGCCCTTCACAAAGCGCCACAGGGTGAAGTCGCCTTCATGCTGGCGCAGCAAAATGCAGTTGTGCTGCGCCAGCGCATGGATATCAGCTGGCAGGCCGCAGCGCTCGGCATAGGCGGGCGAACAGCAGAGAATGCGCGGGTTGGCGCGCAGCCGACGCGCCACCAGCCTCGAATCGGGCGGCTCCCCGACGCGCACGTCAATATCGACGTTAGCGTCAAGAAAATTGAGCGGCTGGCTGCTGAGCTGCAGCGACAGCGCCAGCTCGGGATGCAGCGCCGCAAACGCCGAGACGCAGGGCGCGACGTGGCGGCGGCCAAAGCCGAACGACGCGTTGATATTCAGCGTGCCACGCAGCACCTGGGTCTGGCTGCTCACTGCCTCTTCCAGCGCCGCCAGCTGATCGAGCAGCGGGCGCGCGCCGTCCAGATAGCGCCGCCCTTCCGCCGTCAGCTCCAGCCGCCGCGTGGTGCGCTTCAGCAGCTGCACGCCGAGCCGCCGCTCAAGCTGGCTGAGACGCTTACTGACCGCCGCCAGCGACAGGCCGAGATCGCGCGCTGCCGCCGTCAGGCTGCCAAGGGTGGCGATGCGCACAAAAAAGGCGAGATCGTCGGTGGATGTGCGGGATTCTTTACTTTGATTCAACATTGGCTTGCGTTTCAGGCTAATTATTTCCCAGTGATGCAAAGTTATACTGCGCAGACAATTCGAACATCAACCCTGTGAGGTGCCCTGTGTCTGAAAAAATCCATCGTATTGCCGTCATCCCCGGCGACGGTATCGGTAAAGAGGTGATGCCGGAAGGCATTCGCGTGATGAACGCGGCGGCAGAGAAGTTCGGCATTACGCTGCGCTGGGAGTGGTTCGACTTCGCCAGCGCCGACTACTGGCAACAGCACGGCAAGATGCTGCCCGACGACTGGTTTACGCAGCTAAAAACCTTTGATGCGATCTATTTTGGCGCGGTGGGCTGGCCGGCGATCGTGCCGGATCACGTCTCGCTGTGGGGATCCCTGCTGCAGTTCCGTCGCGAGTTCGATCAGTATGTCAACCTGCGACCGGTGCGTCTGATGCCCGGCGTTAAGGCGCCGCTGGCGAACCGCAAGCCGGGCGACATCGACTTTTACGTAGTGCGTGAAAATACCGAAGGAGAATACTCCAGCGTCGGCGGCACCATGTTCCCCGGCACCGAGCGCGAAGTGGTGATCCAGGAGACCGTAATGACGCGCGTCGGCGTCGACCGCATCCTGAAGTTTGCCTACGAGCTGGCCAACAGCCGACCGAAAAAGCACCTCACCTCCGCCACCAAATCCAACGGCATCGCCATCACCATGCCGTACTGGGACCAGCGCGTCGAGGCGATGGGCGAGCACTACCCGCAGGTCAGCGTCGACAAGTACCATATCGATATTCTTACCGCCAACTTCGTGCTGCATCCCGACTGGTTTGACGTGGTGGTGGCCAGCAATCTGTTTGGCGATATTCTTTCCGATCTCGGCCCGGCCTGCACCGGCACCATCGGTATCGCGCCCTCGGCCAACATCAATCCCGAACGCACCTTCCCCAGCCTGTTCGAGCCGGTGCACGGCTCCGCGCCTGACATCGCCGGTAAAGGTATAGCGAACCCCATCGGCCAGATCTGGTGCGGCGCGATGATGCTGGAGCACTTGGGCTATAAAGCGGCAGGCGACGCGGTGCTCGACGCCATTGAACGCACCCTGGCGCAGGGCGAATGCCTGACGCGCGATCTGGGCGGCGAAGCCAGCACCGACGCGCTCGGCGCGGCGATCGCCGCGGCGCTCAGCGCCTAGTCGATCGCGAAAAGTTCTGGATTCCAGCCTGGCGGTAGCGGTTCCGGCCGCTCAACCGCCAGGTGATGCCAGCGCAGATTCTCGACGCCGCGCGCAAAAAGCGCGGGCAGGCCGCCAGGATAGCGCGCCACGCCGAACGCCTCCCCGGTGGCAGGATCGAGCTTATAGGCGTTATCCAGCCCCATGCCGGTCGGCGCGTCGGGGTTGCACGGCGGCCGAATATCAAACTGCCCCTGCGCGCTATCGCGGCTGACCACCTGGCGCAGCTGCACATCGGCGATCAGCACGTCGCGAATGTCGCCCGGCCGGGCGGCGTGCAGGTTGATCGCCCCTTCCGCTACGCCACTCGCCTGCGTGAACTGCAGCTGCTCGACTCGCCCTGGCCGCACTGCCGGATCGCGCGGACGCACCGATACAAACAGCGGATCGGCCTTGCCCCAGTGGCACGGCGGCGCGTAGCGGCAGACAAAGGTCAGATGGCTGAAGAGCAGCCGCCGCATCGCGCCGCCGTCGCGCGACAGAATGCCGATACCGCGGTTGGAGTCAAACAGGGTGCAGTTGGTTACGGTGACATCCTCGATGTCGTCGAAGGTTTCAGTACCGATCTTAAAGGCGCAGCTGTAAGAGCGCAGCAGGCAGTTGCTGACGGTGATCTGACGCGCAGGGCGACGCAACGCGTCGGGTTTCAGGGTGGTTTTGATGCAGATGGCGTCATCCGCCGCGCTGAGGTAGCTGTTGCTGACAAACACCGCCTCGCAGCTGTCGATATCGAGCGCGTCGGTGTTGGGCATCGTCATGGCGTTGTCGACGGTAAGGCGATCGATATGCACATGGCGGCAGCTCACCAGATGCACCGTCCACATCGGCGCCTGTACGATGGTGATCCCCTCCAGCGTCACCTGCTCGCACGCTTCGAATACGATGATGCGCGGCCTGTCGGCGTGCGGCAGCCGGTAACCCTGCGCGTCGCGCTCGGCGGCGAACCAGATTTCCCCGTCGCCATCGATGCAGCCCTTGCCGCTGATGGTGAGATTGCGCTGCCCAAGGGCGTAGAGCAGCACGTTATGCGACTTTTCGGCGCTGCTCAGCGCCTGAAACGGTTGATAGTCAGCGCGTCGCTGGCTGGCGAGCAGCACCGCGCCTGCCTCAAGGTGCAGCTCAAAATGGGAAGGCAAATTCAGGCAGCCGCTGCGGTAGCGCCCGGCGGGCAGCGTCAGGCGACCGCCGCCCGCGGCGGCGATCTGGTCGATAGCGCGCTGTAACACCGCCGTGTCCAGGGTTTCGCCGTCGGCGGCAGGATGAAAATCAGCAAGGGAAAGGTGCATGATGCGGCTCCAGCAAAAGTGAGAGGCAGAAATTGCAGCACGCTACGGCGCGGCAAACCTTTCTCTCGCCGCCACTACGCCGTTTCGTGCGGGATATCACAGATTATTTGACGGCCCCCTCAGTGACGCCGCTAATAAACTTGCGCTGGAAAATCAGGAACACCGCCACCAGCGGCAGGATCACGATCATCGCGCCCGCCATCAGCACCGGAATGTCGATGGTGTTTTTGTTTTGAAAGAACATCATGCCGATCGGCAAGGTGCGCAGCTCATCTTTGTTTACCAGAATCAGCGGGATCAGAAATTCATTCCAGGTCCAGATAAACAGCAGCAGTCCCAGCGTCGACAGCGTCGGCCAGATAGCGGGCACCAGGATGCCCCAGAGAATTTTGATCCGCGACGCGCCGTCCATGACCGCCGCCTCCACCAGCTCTTTCGGCACCTGCTGGAAAGCGCTGGCGATCATCAGGGTGGTAAAAGGCAGCGACAGGGCGATCTGCGGCAGTATCAGCGCCAGATAGGTGTTGGTCAGCCCCATCCAGCGCAGCTCGTGATAGAGCGGAATGATAAAGGCCTCGCTCGGCAGCACCATCCCCAGCGCCAGCATCGCCGCAATCACCTTTTTGCCAGGGATCTTCAGCCAGGCGAAGCCGAATCCGGCCAGAATGCCCAGCAGCACGCTGCACAGCACCACCGGGATCACCACCAGCACCGAGTTGAGAAAATAGACGTTGAAATGGCCCTGCTGCCAGGCGGTGAGATAATTTTTGAAATTCAGCGAGGCGGGCAGCGTGAACACCCCCTGAAACAGCTCCATCTGGGTTTTGAATGAGGTCATCAGCGCCATCAGAAACGGCAGAATAGTCATCAGCGCCACGATCCAGATCAGCGCGCGTGAAATCACCGGCGTACTTCGCATCAGTAACGCTCCTTTAAGGCCAGATGGATCGCGTAGTTAATCCCCAGCACAATCAGCATGCTGAAGACCGCCACCGACGAGGCGTAGCCGAAGTAGTGCAGGTCAAAGCCCTGCTTATACATAAAGATATTGGTGACCATGGTGGAGGTGCCAGGCCCGCCCTGGGTCATGACGTAAACCAGGTCGAAGGCTTTCAGGCTGGCGATTACCGTTAGCAGCAGGGCGATGCGCAGTTCAGGCCTCAGCCCCGGCAGCGTGATGCGCATAAACTTCTGCCGCCGCGAGGAGCCGTCAAGATCGGCCGCTTCCAGCAGCGACGGATCCATACGCTGCAGGCCCGCCATAAACAGCACCAGACAGAAGCCGAAGAAGTACCAGGTCGCCACCAGCCCCACGGCGGGCAGCGCCCAGGTAAAATCGCCAAGCCATGACATCGCCAGCTGCGGCAGCCCGACGGCGCGCAGCACCTGATCGATCGGCCCGAACGCCGGGTTATAGAGCCAGCGCCATACCACGCCCAGCACCGCCATCGGCATGATGTAGGGCAGAAAGAAGAGGATACGCAGCACGCTGCGTTCGCCGTTGCTGCGGGTCTCATACAAGAAGCTGCACAGCAGCAGGCCCACGCCGATTGGCAGCAGCGTATAAAACAGCATCAGAATGGCGTTATTGCCCAGCGCAATCCAGAACACCGGATCGCTGAACATGCGCAGATAGTTGCTGACGCCACTGAACACCGGCAGCGAGGTGCCATCCCATTCGGTAAAGCTGATGCCCAGCGAAGCGAGCAGCGGCAACAGCAGGAAAACCGCGTAGATCAGCACTGCAGGCAGAACATAGAGAAAATTACGCCAACCGCTTAGATTCAACATAACCGTACTCGTGGCTCAGAACGCTCAGGCCCGGCGGCGCGCCGGGCCACCGGCTTAATGCTTCAGGGTTTTCAGATAGCGTTGATAGTTGTTATCGAAATTAGCCGCCATCTGCTCGGCCGTCTGACGACCCGCCAGCAGCAGCTGGACGTTTTGATTCAGCTCGGCGTTCATGGTAGGCGTCGCCCAGTCCACATAGTGGCCTAAGCCGTCATAGTCGTTAAGCGTCAGCCAGACCTGATAGGCCTCCGCCAGCAGCGGATTGTCGGCGGGCATCTTAGCGGCTTTATTGGTGCTTGCGGGCAGGAAACCGACGTTCAGCCAGCGGTTCGCCATGGCATCGGACACCATATAGTTGATGAACTTCGCCGCCGCATCCTGTTCCGCTTTGCTCTTCGCGGTGCTGGTTACGGAGAAGGCGAGATCGGTACCGCCGACCATCAGCGGCTGCTTCACGCCCTCGCCTGCCGGCATCGCCGCGAAGTGAATATCTTTATTGTCTTTAAACTGCCCCAGGTACCAGGTGCCGCTGACCAGGAAAGCCGCCTGCCCGTTCTGGAACAGGGTGGCAGCGTCGTCATGGCCAATCCCCTGAAAGCCGGGAAAGAAATAGCCTTTGTCGGTCCAGCTCTTCATCATCGTCGCGGCGTTGACCAGCTTGCTCTCTTTGAAGGTGCCGCCCACATCGTAAATCAGATCGTCCAGCGCCTTGCGATCGCGGCTCTCTATCTGCGCCTGCCACAGGGTGCTGAGCAGCTGCTGTCCCATGTTGCCATCCAGCAGGCCCAGCATCATCGGCGCGGTGCCCTGCTGCTTCAGCTTCGCCATCGCGCGCTCAAGTTCCGCCAGGGTTTTCGGCGGCGCGATACCCGCTTTATCCAGCAGCGCTTTGTTGTAGTAAAGCCCGACCATCTCACCCAGGCTGGCGATACCGTAAAGCTTGCCGCTGCCGAACTCCCCGCTGTCGGACCAGCGGTTGCGTTTCAGAATCGAGTCAGGGAAACGGGTGGTCCAGCCGTAGTCGGCGGCGTAGCTGTCGAGCGGCAGCAGCAGTTTATCCTTAACCAGCGAGCCCATATCGCCGCCGCCCTGATTCACCTGGGCGATCTGCGGGCCGTCACCGGCGGTCAGCGCCAGCTTGAGCGGAATGCGCGTATCTTCAAAGGAGTGAACCGAACGGTTAATCACAATACCGGGGTTCTGCTGGGCAAATTCTTTTATCCCCTCGTCAACCGCCGCCGTCTGCTGCGGGTAGTTGTAGATATCCCACTCATTGAGGGTCACGGCAGCGTGGGCGGCGTGGATGACGCTGCCTGCCAGCAAGCCCGCCGCCAGCAGCCGACCCACATTGCGAATTCGGAATAAACGAACGGAGGAAACAGACATTATGCTCACCTTCTTCAGACCAGGATCGGCATCCCTTCATCTCACCGTCTGCTATCCCGCAGACTGACGCCGCACAGCAACGCGCTTACTCATACTTACTTTAATAAAAAAATAAAGTCAAACAACCCACAGCCGGAATTGCAACGCTGTGAGCGCGCGCAAATAAACAGTGCTATGACGGGAAAAGCAGCAGACTGCGCGACCCTTAGCGCCCTTTACCGTGACGGTATAGCGTCAGGCACGCGCTGCGCAGAACAAAAAACCGGAGTGATAATCGCAAATTAACGCCATGATAAAACATATGAAAATCCTATATCGCTCACACTTCCTGCTTTTCTGCGGACGCAAACACTCTCAGGAAGGCCGTCGTCAGGGCGTGGCGGCGATCACAGAAGTGCACGGGAATGTGGGTAAAGGTTGCTGGACAGGCTGGGTTAGTGCGATAAAGTAATTATTCTATCTTGAAAACTAAGTCCGCTTTTACTAACGTAACTTTTCAGCTGTACAACTGCGCAATCCTTAACCTGCTCACTCACGAGAATTGACCATGCTGAATCAAGGTGTCATTCGTCCGGCGACCCCGGCGGACTATCCGGCGCTCTACCGCATCTGCCTGGAAACAGCGGATGCCGGCGGCGACGCCCGTGCGCTCTATTCCGATCCCGACTACCCTGGCCAGCGTTTTGCCGTGCCCTATGCTCGCTTCGCGCCAGACTTCGCCTTTGTGCTGGAGCGGGCGGGCGAGGTGCAGGGTTACGTGGTCGCCGCGCCAGATACGCGCGCCTTCGAGGCGGAGCTGCAGGCGAAATGGTGGCCGCAGCTACAGGAAAAATATCGCGACCGCAGCGCCCGCGCGCCGCTCGACAGCAAGGTGCTCGACGCGATACGCCATCCCGACCAGGCTGCTGACACCCTGGTGACGCAGTGGCCCGCGCATCTGCATATCAACCTGCTGCCCGCGGCGCAGAAAGGCGGCTGGGGCCGCAAAATGATTGAGCATGAGCTGGCGGCGCTGCGGGCAGCAGGCGTCGGCGGCGTGCATCTTGGCGTCAGCCTGCAGAACGAGCAGGTCTGCGCTTTCTATGCGCGCATGGGGTTCACCCCGATTCTGCGCAGCAACGCCATCTATATGGGCCAGTTACTCTGAGTGAGGTAGCCGATGACCAGCCTGCGCCTGCAGAATGTGAAGAAGTCTTACGAGCACGTAAATGTGATTCATGGCATCGATCTGACGATCGACAGCGGCGAGTTTGTGGTGTTTGTCGGGCCTTCCGGCTGCGGCAAATCGACGCTGCTGCGCATGATCGCCGGGCTGGAAGAGATCAGCAGCGGCCAGCTGCTGATTGATGAGCAGGATATGACGCGCCAGCCCGCCACCGAGCGCGGCATCGCCATGGTGTTTCAGTCCTATGCGCTCTACCCCAATATGACGGTGCGCGGCAACCTGGCCTATCCGCTGGAGGTGATGAAAAAGTCAAAAGCGGAGATCAATCAGGCGATTGCGCAGACGGCTGCGCGCCTGCACCTCACCGAACTGCTTGATCGCCTGCCGCGCGCGCTTTCCGGCGGTCAGCGGCAGCGCGTGGCGATTGGCCGGGCGATTATTCGTCATCCGCGCATTTTCCTGTTCGATGAGCCCCTCTCTAACCTTGATGCTGAACTGCGCCTGCAGATGCGGATTGAGATCGCCCGGCTGCACGCCTCGCTCGGTAACACGATGATTTATGTCACCCACGATCAGCTGGAGGCGATGACGCTGGCTGACCGCATAGTGGTGCTGCGTCAGGGCCGCATTGAGCAGGTCGGCGCGCCGCTGACGCTCTATCACGACCCGGATAACCTGTTTGTGGCCGGTTTTATCGGCTCGCCAAAAATGAACTTCCTGCGGGCGGAGATCGGTGCCACCGGCGAAGGTGAAGTGCAGCTACGGGTGCCGGAACTGAAAATTGAGGGGCTGGTATTAAAAATCGCCGCCGACTGCCGCGAAGGCCAGACCGTAACGCTGGGCATTCGTCCCGAACATTTCCAGTCTGCCGCACAGACGCCTGCCGCACAGCGCTTTCACGGCGAGCTGGCCTATGGCGAGAGGCTGGGCCACACCAACTACCTCTACCTGGATATCGGCCGTGAGCAGATGCTGGTGGTTGAAGAGCGCGAAGCGACCGCGCGCGATCTGGGTACGCAGGTTGAACTGGGCTTCTCTGCCGCGCACTGCCTGTTGTTCGACGAGCAGGGGCAGCGCCTGCGCTAGGGGAAAGTAGTGAGATTAACGGGCGCGACGGCGCCCGTTTTTACCGGCGGTGAGCGTCAGGCGATCGGTTCTTCATCAGCCTGCGCCGCCAGCAGATCGAGCAGGCGATTAACGGCGAAACCGGCCGCGCCCAGCGCCCACATCCGGTTCGACTCCGTCAGAAACTGCAGCGGCGTCATGTGCGGCGTCAGCTTTAGCCGATATGCCTGAAAGCTCTGGGTAATGTGATCGAGCAAAATGCGCGACGCCATATGCGGCTCCATCGCCAGATAAACCACATCCGGGTCATAGGCCACCGACAGGTTCGCCAGCGAAATCCCCAGCTCGCGCCCCGCCTCTTCCAGCGCCGCCAGCACCGCAGGCGTGGGGCGCTGATCGAGCGCCTGTAAAGTCACGCCCTCAACGCTTTCCTGCGCGGCGACCCGCTGCAAAATCGCGCGCGAGGAGGCAACATCCTCCAGCAGCCGCAGCGAGCCGTCGCCGACCAGGCCGTTGCCAATCTCGCCCGCTTTGCCGTGGCGTCCCCGATAGAGCTGGCGATTGAGGATAATGCCTGCGCCAATCCCCTTGCCGTAAGTGGCGATAACCGCTGACTGCGCCGCGCCGAGCTGGCCAAACACCAGCGCAGCCATCGCCATCGCGTTGGCGTCGTTCTCGATAAAGACCGGTAGCGAGAAACGCTCTTCCAGCAGCTGCGCAATCGGCACGTTGTCCCAGTCGAGCACTTTTGAACGGATACAGTAGCCATTCTCCGCGTCCACCAGCCCCGACAGCGCCAGACCGATCGCACCGACGCGCTTCTCTTCAACGCTGCGCAGGAATTTCGCCAGCGCATCGCCCAGCTGGCGCGGCGTCAGCGTGCCCGACGGCATTTGCTGCTCGCCCAGCAAGTTGCCGCTAAGATCGGTCATCACGATCAGGTTACGCTCTGCATTAAGCTGGATGCCGATCACGCTGGCGCGGTCGGGATTCAGCCCCAGCAGCGTTTTGGGTCGCCCCATTGAGACGCGACGCAGCCCCAGCTCCTGGACAATCTCTTGCGCCAGCAGGCGGTTAGTCGCTTGCGAAACCGTCGACATGCTGAGCCCGCTGCGAACTTTCAAATCGGACTGACTAATCGGCGCGTTTTCAACAATCAACCGCAGAATACGCGCGGTTACGTTCGGAGCGGTCATAAATTCCTCAAGTAGTCGCCCTGACATTATCAGGACTGGTCGAGCAGGCGGGAAGTGCGCCGGCAAGCTTTAGCGCCCCGCTTAACGCATCGCCCTGTGGCGTCGCCAGACAGGCCTGAATATCCGCGGCCAGCCAGCGGCGAATCGGCGCGGCCAAACCTCCCATCAGCGCCACGCGCCCGCTGCTTATCGCCATCAGGCGACGCACCATCAGGCCGGTATCGGCGGCGGTCTGCGCCAGCAGATCCTGCGCGTGACGATCGCCAGCGTCGGCGGCGGCGAAAACCTGCGGCACAACGCGCGCCCAGTCAGCGGGCGCGGCCGTGCGGGTCCACAGCAGCATGGTTTCCGGAGTATGATCAAATTGCGCCATCAGCTGATGCGTAAAATCGCTTTTTTCTACCACGGCTTCATGGGCCAGCAGCGCCAGACGCAGCGCGCGCCGCCCCAGCTCCGCCCCCGAGCCTTGATCGGAAAGGGCAAACCCCCAGCCGCCCAGCAGCGTAAAGCGCGTGCCGTCCCAGGCGGCGCCCTGACTGCCGGTGCCGGTAATGAATACCGCGCCCGGCTCTCCGCCGTGCGCGCCTGCGCAGGCGATCTCAACATCACTTAACACCTGGAAAGCCGCGCAGGCGGGTTGCCAGCCAGCCAGCCGTGCCTGTACGGAAGCAACGTTGGCACCGGCCAGTCCGGCGACCAGCGCGGTTTGCGCCAGCGTCTGCGGGGCGAGACCAGCCTGTAAAAATACCTTATCGATCAGTGCGCCAACGCGAGTCAGCGCGGCATCATACTCAGACCAGACGTTGGCTGGCCCGCCCGTCGCTTCGGCCAAAACCTTACCGTTAAGGTCGCTTAACCGCGCGCGGCACTGCGTGCCGCCGCCATCAATACCAAGGAGATAGTGTGCCTGCACGCGCTTCCTCACGCCCCCGCTGCTTAAGAGTGATAGCCATCATGAGCGAACGATAGGGTAAAAAAACTTAAATCGCAATAACAAATAAATATGGCAAAAAAGGCTTGTAATTTTATCTTTATTTTACATATTGATAATGGAAATACGCTCACAAAAAACACAGCGCCATATTGACATTAGTTTTTCAGCCGTAATAAGTTGGCTGTCACACAATCATTAGCCGCGCCTGGCAGCGAGCGGGCTCTGCGCCATCCGATTTCAGGATCAGGGGTTTAACATGAAAGTAGGCATCATCGGTCTCGGCTTTCGTCTGTCCCACATTATCAAAGAGTTCGACAAGGCTGACAGCACCTTCTCCGTCGTCGGCTATTACGACCCGACACCCGCCGGGTTGCCCAACCTGCACCGTTTCGGCATTGAACCAGGCCGGGCATTCGATTCGATTGAAGCGTTGCTGCAACACGGCGGAATGGATCTGGTGCTGGTAGGGTCGCCTAACTTCCTCCATCTCGAACATGTGGGCCAGGCGCTGGCAGCAGGTTACACCGTCTTTACCGAAAAACCGGTCGTCATCAACGAAGAGCAAACCATGGAGATGGCGAAGCTGGTGCGCCAGTATGGCGAGGCACGTATTCTGGTTGGTCTGGTATTGCGCTATTCACCGCTTTATCACGATCTGCTGGCTGCGCGCGACGCCGGTCAGTTAGGCGAGATAACGTCCATTGAAGCGACTGAGCATATCAAGCCTTATCACGGGGCCTTCTTTCAGCGCGACTGGCGGCGGCTGGAAAAATATGCCGGCCCCTACATTCTGGAAAAATGCTGCCACGACATCGATCTTTACCAGGGGCTTCTGCAGCAGCGTCCGGCGCGGGTAGCCAGCTTTGGCGGACGTAAATCTTTTACCCCCGAACACGCGCCGCAGGGCGCTGTAACCGCCGATTCCGAGGTCTACCACATCAAACCCAGCGGCTGGTCAAGCACCGATGCGGTGTTTGACAGCGATGCCGATATCGTCGATTACCAGACCGCGCTAATTGAATATGCGGGCGGCGCCACCCTCGCCTTTCATGCCAATCTCAACGTGCCTGATGAGTTTCGTCGTTTCTGCGTGATGGGTACCGCTGGCATGGCGGAAGGCGATTTCGTTCGCAACTACTTCCGCGTACACAACGCGCGAAGCGGCGAGAAAGAGGTTGAGACCGCCTACAGCGGCAACGCCTACGATGGCCATTACGGCGCGGATGCGCTGATGGCGGAAGAGATAGTCAAACACATTAAACAGGGAACGCCGCTGAAAGTTTCAGTGGTGGATGCGCTGGAGGCGGGCCTCACCGCCATCAAGATCGATGAGGCGCGCAAAACGCGCAGCGTGGTGGATATGCGCGAAAGCTGGCAGCGCTTTGACGCCAGTCTGGGAAAGACGGGGGCCTGATGGCGCTCTCCTGAGACGCCTCCTCCCCCGTCGCGTCTCAGGTTTTGATTAGCGGTACCACTGGCCGCTCACGGTAACCGGCCTGTAGGCCGGTTTTTTATCTCTGGCCGTTTTCGTTTTCCAGTTTCTGGCGCTTACGTAGATGCGGAAATAGCACCATCCAGACGCCGACCACCACCAGCGTACCGATGCCGCCAATCGCCGCGGCGGGCACCGCGCCGAACCAGGCTGCCAGCATGCCCGATTCGAACTCGCCGAGCTGGTTTGAGGTATTGATAAAAATGGCATTGACCGCGTTGACGCGGCCGCGCATATCGTCCGGCGTATCAAGCTGCACCAGCGCGCCGCGGATCACCATGCTTACCATATCGAACCCGCCGAGCGCGGCCAGCGCCAGCAGAGAGAGCCAGAGCTGAGTCGAGAGCGCAAACACCAGCGTCGCGATGCCGAATCCCGCCACCGAGCCGAACATAATCATGCCGACATGCTTTTCCAGTTTGTTGCGGCTCAGCCACAGCCCCACCAGCAGCGCCCCTACCGACGGCGCGCCGCGCAGCAGGCCCAGTCCCCAGGGGCCGGTATGCAGGATATCCTGCGCGAATATCGGCAGCAGCGCCGTCGCGCCGCCGAGCAGCACGGCGAAAAGATCGAGCGAAATCACGCCGAGCACATCTTTGCGATCGCGAATAAAACGCACCCCGGCGAAAAGATTGGGCAGATTCATCGGCAGACGCGGCTGCGGCGGACGCTCGTAGCGCAAGCGGGCGACCAGGAAAAGCGACAGCAGATAAAAGGCGGCCGAAACGCCATAGACCACGTCCGGCCCGGCGACATAAAGCAGGCCGCCCAGCGTAGGACCGACGATAACCGCCGCCTGGCTGCCAACCGAGGTCGAAGCCATGGCGCGCGCGAGAATGGCGGGCGGCACCAGCGAAGGAAGCATCGAGGTAATGGCGGGCCACTCCAGCGCTTTCGCCACCGAAATAAGAAACACCAGCCCCCAGATCTCTATTTTGCCAGCCCAGTTGAACAGGGTTAAAAACAGCAGCGCCACCAGCGCGGCGCACTCAATCAGCTGACCCAGCAACACGATGCGTCGCCGGTCGAACTGATCGGCCAGATGGCCAGCGGGCAGCGCCAGCAGCACCGACGGCAAAAACTGCATCAGGCCGATAATACCCAGCGCCATCGCGCTGTTGGTGAGGGCGTAGATCTGCCAGCTAATCGCGACAGAGAACATCTGAAAACCAAAGGATGAGCAGGTGCGCGCCAGCCAGAACGCGACAAACGCCCGATGCTTTAACAGCGATTCATCCGCTGCCTGTTCCATAGAATCCATAATTTATCCCGTTAATGACTCAGCCGGTTCACGTCATCGCGCGAACCTCTCTTTTTTAATCTGCGCAGGCGAACGCGCAGCACAGCGTGCTTGATTTCTCATCGGCTGGCAATGTTGGGATGTGCTTTAGCGCGTGGCTTAAATGCGGTGGACAACACCACAGTTATTACTGACTATTATCAGACTATTTATTTCCAGAAAGGCAAAATTAGTACCATTTAATTATCAAAGTATACTTTACGATGCACCTTAATAGCCGCGCAGCAAGGCGCATAAAAAGGGTGACGTCTTTATTAATTCCGTTTTATATTAAGTCCAGCAGTAACCTGAGGGTTACCTTATGAAACAGTTATAATTTTGTCCGACTTGTTCTTTTAACCAGAGATGCATGGAAAATAGCTTGTATAATCCATATGTTACTGAAAATATTTTCAGCCCCGCAGGCACATTGCTGGGTTTTTGCTATTCGAAACCTTACTTACTGGATGATGCAGAGGGAACCAACAATAATGACGATATAGTTGCATGGAAAAATCATTGTGCAGATGAAGCAGCATCAATGATTATTCCCGTCGCCATGAAGCAGCTTAAACAAATCATTGCCGAGCCGGATCAATATCTTTGCTGGCAGCATTCACGCATTCGCCTGGCCATTAACTACGACGCACTAAAAGAGTGCCGCCTCGCCTTACCTGAAATAACCAATATTTTTCAGTTCTGGATGCTCGATTTCGCTCCACCTGGCGCTGACTGGCGGCTGATTGAATCTTTCCCCTTTTCCGGCATCGTGCTAAGCGAAGATTTCTTTAACGCTAATTATCAAAAATTTACCTTCCCCTTCTTATTATCCTCATTTGCTGAAAGGGAAATTAAGGTTATTGTTCGCAGCGCCCAGCCGGCCCCACCCGCCGAGGTAATGAAGGCGCTCAATATAACGGGCTGGCAGCAGCAGCGTCGTACAGGCAGCCTTATCCGCTGAAATACCGAGGAAAAAACCAAACGCTGGCGTTATGAACGCAGCCTGAGCGCCATAACGCAGCGTAAACCCCATAAAATGTCGTACTAATTGCGCGCTCAAGCGCAAAGCGCTAAAAAAATCAAACCTCTTAACGTTTTTACTATAAAATTTAACTCACATGGATTGCGATGCTCACAGGAAGAGCAGCATTGAACACCTGCTTTCTTACGTACTTTATATAACGTGAAAACAGCCTAATGCGTTGTTTTCTGTGTTTTTATGGCAAAAAACGAGGTCGACATTATGGGGAAAAGTTCCTCATCTTTTGGCGTAATTCGTTTCCTGACGGTGCTGTTCGCATTCCTGACGGGCGCGTTTATGCTGATTGGCGGTGGTTGGTTAGCCGCTATCGGAGGTTCCTGGTATTACGTTATTGGCGGTGTGGTGATGCTTATCACCGCCTGGCTGCTGTCACGTCGCAAAAGCACCGCGCTGGTACTCTATGCGCTGCTGCTGATCGGCACCCTGATCTGGGGCGTGTGGGAAGTCGGCACTGACTTCTGGGCCCTGGCGCCGCGTACCGACGTGCTGGTGATTTTCGGCGTCTGGCTGATCCTGCCTTTTGTTTACCGCAGCGTAAACGCCGGCAGCAAAGCCGCACTGGGCAGCATGGCCGTCGCGCTGATCGCCAGCGCCCTGGTACTGGCCTATGCGGTCTTTAACGATCCGCAGACGGTAAACGGCAAGCTGCCGGAAACCGCACAGAACGCCGCGCCAGCGCAGCCGCTGAGCAATATCGACGACGCTGACTGGCCCGCCTATGCGCGCGATCAGCAGGGCACGCGTTTCTCCCCGCTGAAGCAGATCAACGAAGAGAACGTGAAAAACCTGCAGGTGGCCTGGCAGTTCCAGACCGGCGATCTGAAGACCGCGAACGATCCGGGCGAAATTACCGACGAAGTGACGCCGATTAAGATCCGCGACACGGTCTATCTCTGTTCGCCGCACCAGATTCTGTTCGCGCTCGATGCGGCTACCGGCAAGCAGAAGTGGAAATTCGATCCGGGCATGAAGCCGAATCCGACCTTCCAGCATGTCACCTGCCGTGGCGTTTCTTACCACGAAGTGCCTGCAGCGGCCGACGCTGCTAACAGCCAGCCTGCGCTCTGCTCGCGCCGTATCTACCTGCCGGTAAACGACGGTCGTCTGTTCGCGCTGGATGCGGAAACCGGCGCGCGCTGCCCTGCCTTCGGCAACAACGGCGAGCTGGATCTGCAGCACAAGCAGCCGGTCACCACGCCGGGCCAGTATGAGCCGACATCGCCGCCGGTTATTACCGATACCACCATAGTTATGGCGGGTGCGGTAACCGACAACTACTCGACGCGCGAGCCATCTGGCGTGATCCGCGGTTTCGACGTCAACACCGGCAAACTGCTGTGGGTCTTCGATCCGGGCGCGAAAGATCCTAACGCGATTCCGGCTGATGAACACACCTTCACCATGAACTCGCCTAACTCCTGGGCGCCGGCGGTTTACGATCCGAAACTGGATATCGTTTACCTGCCGATGGGCGTTTCTACCCCGGATATCTGGGGCGGCAACCGCACGCCGGAGCAGGAGCGCTACGCGAGCAGCGTGCTGGCGCTGAACGCCACCACCGGTAAGCTGGCGTGGTCGTATCAGACCGTGCATCACGACCTGTGGGATATGGATCTGCCGTCGCAGCCGACGCTGGCCGACATCACCGATAAAGACGGTAATACCGTTCCGGTGATCTACGCCCCGGCGAAAACCGGCAACATCTTTGTGCTGGATCGTCGTACCGGCAAGCCGGTCGTGCCAGCCCCGGAAACCCCGGTTCCACAGGGCGCCGCGAAGGGCGATCACGTTTCCCCGACGCAGCCTTACTCCGAGCTGACCTACCGTCCGAAGCAGAATCTGACGGACAAGGATATGTGGGGCGCGACGCTGTATGACCAGCTGGTATGCCGCGTCATCTTCAAGCGTCTGCGCTACGAAGGCCCGTTCACCCCGCCGTCCGAACAGGGCACGCTGGTGTTCCCGGGCAACCTGGGCATGTTCGAATGGGGCGGCATCGCGGTCGATCCGCATCGTCAGATCGCTATCGCCAACCCGATGGCCCTGCCGTTTGTCTCTAAACTGGTGCCGCGCGGCCCGGGCAATCCGATCGAGCCGCCTGAAGGCGCGAGCGGCGGTTCAGGCACCGAAACCGGTATCCAGCCGCAGTATGGCGTGCCGTACGGCGTTGAGCTGAATCCGTTCCTGTCACCGTTTGGCCTGCCGTGTAAGCAGCCGGCCTGGGGCTACGTTTCCGCCGTCGACCTGAAAACCAATGAAGTCGTCTGGAAGAAACGTATCGGCACCACGCGCGACAGCGCGCCGGTTCCGCTGCCGTTCAAGATGGGTATGCCGATGCTGGGCGGCCCAATCGCGACGGCGGGCAAGGTGTTCTTTATTGGCGCGACCGCAGACAACTACCTGCGCGCGTTCAGCACCGAAACCGGCGAGCAGCTGTGGCAGGCGCGTCTGCCGGCTGGCGGCCAGGCGACGCCGATGACCTATGAAGCGAATGGCAAGCAGTACATTGTCATCGCGGCGGGCGGTCACGGCTCCTTCGGCACCAAGCTGGGCGACTATGTCATCGCCTACGCGCTGCCGGACGAGAAATAAGCGCTCGTTAAGCTAAGATGCAACGCTGATGCCGGTCACCTGAGGTGACCGGCTTTTTTTTTGCCGCTTCAGGAGAATTTTTTCAGCAGCGCTTCGCGAACAGAAGGTTTCATGGTTAAGCCGCGATCGAGGAAGGCCTGAAAAAAGCGCAGCGCCTGCGTCTTGCTGATCATATTGCGTTTAACGGCTTCTTCCAGAATGCCGCCATGTCTGGAAACTTTTATCCCTCTTTCCTGACAGGTTTTATAAACCGCGTTATCGGCCGACAGGCAGGTCGCCTGCTGCAGGTGCGCCAACGCATGCTGAACGTCAAGCTGATACTTCACCTTTAGCTCTTCGCAGACATAAGGATCGATCCATACCCCACCGGGAAACAGCTGCCAGATCAGCGGTAAGCAGCCGCACTCATAGAAGTCGGAAAGGACATTGGTATCAATTACGCATCTGGGGCATTGAAAAGGCATCCTCGCCAGCCTCCTGATCGGCGTACCATTTTTCCAGCAGCACGCTTAATTCCTTTCTGTTGAGCTCCAGCAGATCCGACAGGAAAGATTCCGATGCCGTTCCGGCCTCCCACGCCTTGCGTGACAACACCAGCAGGCGCCCTTTATAGCTGAGCGGCTCGCCGATCGAATTGGGTTCTTCCCTGTTCCAGCCTTTATGTCGCGTAATGCCCCACAGCCAGGCCGCATTTTTTGGCGATATCAGCCTGCATTTGCTCAGGCGGTCGACCATGCAGGCAAAGGAGACGCGATAGATGCTTTTCAGCCGAAGGACCGTCTCTTCATACGCCCATCCGCCGCCCTGCATGAAGAACTGCTTGCGTAGCGCGTGCTCAGGAATCAAAAAACAGGCAGCAAAATGATTAGCGACCTTCTCCTCAGGCGACGCTGATTTGCCGCGCGTTTTATAGGCTTTAGTCGGACCGGTATAGTCATCGCGATGGAAAATAATATGCGCGTACTCGTGACAGATGCTGAAAATCTGTCTCTCTACTGAGACGGAAGGATGATTGTTGACGTAGATGGCCGTGCCGTATTTGTCGCTAAATGCCGAAAAACCGGAAACCAGCCCTTCTTCAGACTGATGGCTAAAGGGAATGACCCGGATATCGAACGACTCCAGCAGCGCAACGATATCGCCAACGCAGGTGGCATCGCCAATGCCGAGGCGACGGCGCTCTTCTGCGGCTTTATCCTCAACCCTTAACAGGTCCTCTTCTCTTGCGGTAAAAATCGGAATGGAGTTGGGCAGATCTTCAGGCTGTCTGGCATCGGCGGCCTCTTCAATGGCGTAAATATTTTTTAGCTTGCCGATAAGCGCGTTGCGCAACGTGGTATCCAGCATGGCGGGATTATCCGCCCGCATAGCGAAGCGAAACGAGCCTTCATCGCCATCATAAAAATAGCCGATTGGTTTGTTATAAAGCTTACAGAGCGCAATGAGTTGAGTTACGCTCGGCACACCCAGCGCCTGCTCGAATTTACTGTAGGTTTGCCTTACTACGCCAATCGCATCGGCGACGGCGACGGCGCTTAATCCCGCATCCGCTCGTGCTTCAATCAATCTTTTCGCAATATATTCCTGAACGTTCATAGGTTACTCCCGTTTAACATTATCGGGAACGCTTCAAGCTTTCATGTTAACTATGGCATACAGTATCAGCTCGCCTGTTTTCAGGATAATGATTTAAATTAATTGCTCCGGCTTGCCCGCCAGTTCACTGCCCCGCACAACAGCATCACCGCCGCCGTCAGCAAAAACACCGGCCGCATGCCGAACGCGCCGCCGATAAAGCCGCCGAACAGCGGGCCGCTTACCTGGCCGATATACTGCGCGGAAGTCGAATAGCCCAGCATGCGCCCGACCTGCCCTTCCGGCACGCTATGGCGAATAATCGCCGTGATGCAGGGCAGCAGCCCGCCCAGCGCCATGCCCATTAAGAAGCGCAGCACCACCAGCTGCCACGCGGCGGTGATAAACGCCTGCGGGATCAGCAGCGCCGCACACATCAGCAGACCGCCGCTCAGCACGCGCCAGTGGCCGATGCGGTCGGCCAGCCTGCCCAGCCGCGGCGCGGAAAGAATGCTGCCCAGCGCGGCAGCCGCCATCACCACTCCGGCGGTGACGACGATCGCGCGATCCCCGGCGACAAATTGCCCGATATAGAGCGTGATAATGGGCTCGATCGACATATTGGCGAAAATCAGCAGCATGCCTGACAGCCACATCAGTTTTATCACGCCGCGATTGACGGCCCCGGACGCGTCGCCAGCGGCGCGCGTTGCCGCAGGCGGGCGCGGCAGCTCTTTAAGCAGGAAGGCGGTCGCCAGAAAGGCGAGGAAAATCACCCCACCGGTCAGCCAGAAGGTGTGGCGGATGCCGATCAGCGGCGGCAGCACGCCGCCCAGCAGCGGGCCGACAACGTTGCCCGCCATAATGCCGGAAGAGAGCACGCCGAGCGCCCAGCCGGTCTGCGCCTTCGGCGTCTGTGCCGCCACCAGAATCGTCGAGCCGGAGGCGTAGCCGCCGAGCAGCCCCGCCAGCAGCCGCAGCGCCACCAGCTGCCAGGGCGCGGTGGCCATGCCGATCAGCGCCATCGCCACGGCCATGCCGAGGCTGGCGCGGATCAGCATCAGCTTGCGGCCATAGCGATCCGCCAGCCTGCCCCACAGCGGCGCGGTCAGCGCGGCACTGAAGAAGGTTGCCCCGTAGGCCAGCCCGGACCAGCGTGCAATCGCCGCCGGTTCCGTTACGCCCAGCTCTCGCACATAGAGCGGCAGAAAAGGCAGCAGCAGCGTCATCGCCACAATAGTGCTGAATGAGCCCAGCACGCATACCCATAAGTTACGTTTCCAGATTTGCGCGTCTGGCGCAGCGATCGCTTCCATCATGCCCTCCTTTTGTCTGGCTTTCAGGCTAGCGTCGTTGACGCGGGAACAACAGTCACGGCGCGATAATTACTCAGCGCCGCCCGCTGTTGCCACACAGCAACAATCAGCCGCCCAGCGCCGCGACCAGCGCGTCGCACAGCAGGCTGACCGGCGCGGCAGGCTGCGCCTCTTTCAGCAGCAGATAGCTTTGCAGGCGATCCATCTGCCACTCCGCCAGCAGCTGGATAATCTCGCCGCGCGCCAGCGCCGCCTGCGCCATATAGGAGGGGAGATAGGCGATGCCGCTGCCCGCCTGCGCGGCGTTGAGCAGCGCCATGCTGTTATTGGCGCGAAAGCGGCTGCGCACGTCGATCGCCAGCCGCTGCTTGTCGCGGCGGAAAGGCAGCGCGGCGGTGTGCGCCGGCCCGTGGAACATCAGCAGATCGTGGCGCGGCAGCATATCGGGATGGGTCACCGGCGGGCGCTGCGCCAGGTAGTCCGGCGCGGCGTAGAGTCCCCATTCGATATCGCCTAACAGCCGGACGTGCGCGGTCTGTGGCGCGCGGGCGCGGATCACCACGGCGATATCGGCCGGGTTTTCCCGCTCTTCGCTGCCGCGATCGGTCAGGTCGAGATCGACATTGATATGGATATGGCGACGCAGAAAGGGATTAAGCGCGGGCGCCACGCACTGGCAGCCGTAGGTGACCGGCGCCTGCAGCCGCACGTTGCCCGCGACGTTCTGATGCAGCTGCTGCACAAAGGCGTCGGCGCGATGCATCTCCGCCAGCATGCGGGTGCAGAAGGGATAATAGGCCTGACCCAGCTCGGTCAGCGCCATATTGCGCGTGGTGCGGTGCAGCAGCTTAAAGCCGAGCCGCACCTCAAGCCGGGCGATCTCCCGGCTGACGTGGGATTTCGACAGGCCGAGCGCGCGCGCGGCCTCGCTGAAGCTTCGGCACTCCACGACGCGGGCGAACATCATCATCGCCGTTAAGTTTTCGCTGTGATCCATAATTGTTTTCGTCCGCCGGAAAAGCGCAGACTAAACAATTCCGCTATCGGTTACATCTGTTTGCTGGCGTCAGCTCGCCATGGCCAGCGGAAAAAGCAGCCTGTCCGGCTCGACGCGCCGCTGACGGCGTAGCTGCCCCGGCGTGACGCGGAAATAGTTTTTAAAGGTGCGCGTGTAGGCCTGCTGGGTGTCGAAACCGTAGTTCATCGCCACCTGCAGAATCGCCTCGTTGCTGTTCAGCAGCAGCAGCGCGGACTCCGTCAGGCGGCGCTGGCGAATATATTCCGCCAGCGAAAAGCCGGTATGCTGACGAAACAGACGCTGCAGATGCCAGCGGGAATAGCCCGAGCGACGCGACACCTCATCCAGATGCAGGTCCTGGCCTAAGTTGCTTTCAATCCACTGCAGCAGACTACGAATAAATTCGCGCTGATTCATGAGTTCCTCCTGATACGGCATGATGTCCAGTGAACCCACTTTAGCGCGGAAAATTTATCCCTTAATTAGCGAAAAATTAGCGCAGAATTAGCATTGCGTCTGGCAGGCCTCGCCGTGCGGGGCCTTTAATTCTGTGCTAATAATCCCGGCGTACACTGCCGCCAGTAACTGACGAGGCGATCTTCCATGCGCGTACTTTTGGTTGAAGATGATGAAATGATCGGTGCCAATCTGCAGCAGGCGCTGGAAGCCGCTGGCTGGTCGGTTGACTGGGCGCGCGACGGCGTCTTCGCCCATCACGCCTGGCATGAAGGCGACTACACCTGCGTGCTGCTCGACCTCGGCCTGCCGCGCGACGACGGGCTGCAGGTGCTGAAGCGCGCGCGCGGCCGCGGCGACACCACGCCGGTGCTGATTTTAACGGCGCGCGACACGGTGGCGCAGCGCGTGCAGGGGCTCGACAGCGGCGCCGACGACTACCTTCTGAAACCTTTCGACCTGCAAGAGGTGCTGGCGCGCATGCGTGCAATAACCCGACGCCGCCACGGCGCGGCGGACTCGCTGCTCGGCAGCGGCGACGTTCAGCTGGATATGATGACGCGCGAAGTGCTCTATAAGGGCCAGCGCGAACAGCTTACCGCGCGCGAATATGCGCTGCTTTACGCCCTGCTGGAGCGTCCCGGCGCCATCCTGTCGCGCGAGCAGCTGGAGAACCGCATCTACGGCTGGGGCGAAGAGGTGACCAGCAACGCGGTAGATGTGCTAATCCACGGCATGCGCCGTAAGCTCGATAATGACGCCATCCGCAACGTGCGCGGACTCGGCTGGCGCGTGCCCGCGCTATGAAACCTTTCGCTTTTATGCGCTCCCTGCGCAATAAGCTGCTGAGCACGCTGCTGATTATCCATCTGCTGATGATCGGCGGCGTGACCTGGTATTTCTTCAGCTGCTACGGCGACATGATCGGCACCATGAAGGATGACCAGCTGTCGAAAATCGCCGACGCCTGGGCCACCAATAAAGAGATCCCGGCGCTGATGCCGCTGATGCTGCACGCCGATAAAATGAAAAGCGCCTACGTTGTGCAGCTGTGGGACGGCAACGGCAGGCTGCGCGCCAGCTCCTGGCCAGCGCTGCATGCGCCGCTGCAGGCGCAAAAGGGCTGGCATGATATCGACGTCGGCGACTGCGACGAGTGCGCCTGGCGTATCTATACCCGGCCCGGCGAGCCGGGCAGCGAGATTAAAACCATCCAGGTGATGCATAACCTCAGCCATATGCGTGCCGAGATGGTGAGGCGCGCACTGGCGGCGATTATTCCCCTGATTTTGATGATGCCGCTCTCGCTGCTGGTGATCTGGCTGGTGGTGCGCAAAATCACCCGCGATCTGCGCGTCGCCTCGCGCGAAATCGCCGCGCAGGAGACGTTGCATCCACACCTGGTGTCGCCTGAAGGGCTGCCGGACGAGATCCTGCCGCTGGTCGAGGCCTACAATTCGCTGCTCAACAAGCTGCGCGCCGCCTGGTCGTCGCAGCGTCAGTTTCTGGAGGATGCGGCGCACGAGCTGCGCACCCCGGTCACGGCGGTGACGCTGCAGCTGGAGAATCTGCGCCAGCATATTCAGCCGGGCGAAGCGAGCCGCCAGTTCGATCAGCTGGAAGCGGGCGTAACGCGCACGCGTCATCTGGTGACGCAGCTGCTCAATATCTCGCGCCAGGAAGATAAAACCGTGGTCGCTTCGGTAGAGAATATCGAGCTGGAGGATCTGCTGAAAGAGAGCATTGAGCAGCTGATGGTGGTGGCCGACAAGCGCGGCATCGATATCGGCTTCAACGGCTCGACGCACTATCGTTTGCAGGCAAGCCGCTCCGAGCTGCGCAGCCTGTTTGATAATCTGATCGGCAACGCCATGCTGCATACCCCGGAAGGCAGCCTGGTGGACGTCTTGCTGCATCGCGTCGGCGATCGCACGGTGGTCGATATTGTCGATAACGGCCCCGGCATGCCGGAGGCGTTTATCGATCGCGCCTTTGACCGCTTTACCCGCTCGCCGACGGTGAAGGCGCAGGGCAGCGGTTTAGGTTTGTCGATCGTGCGCAGCGTGGCGCAAAAGCACCATATCCATGTTTCCCTCTCCAACTGCCTTAATTCCCAGGGCGCTATCTGCGGTTTACAGGTTCGCGTCACCCTGCCCTGATTTTCACGTTCGCGCGCGATGCCGACAACGTAAACGGTTGCGGCGTTCCGTTCGCTACGGCTTATTTTCGTGATACGCTTCACATTTTCACGTAAATGCAATGCAACACATTTTGACAAACGTGAGCAAAATCTATTTTCTATCGCCCTGTAACGGTCAGGCTACGCAGGTCAAAAACCGGCTGTAAAAAACGGTTACATCTTCGCCGCCCACTCTGGGATCGATTTCACTCTGACTGCGCCGCTGCGCGGTCAAAAGCATGTGGTTAATGATAATGAAATTTAAAAGCTTGATAGCAGGCGCCTTGCTGGCAACCTCCCTGAGCAGCGGCGCGCAGGCCGCCGAAAGCGATCCGCAATATCTCTCTGACTGGTGGCACCAGAGCGTCAACGTAGTGGGCAGCTATCACACCCGCTTTGGACCGCAGTTCAATAACGACGTCTATCTGGAATATGAAGCCTTCGCGAAAAAAGACTGGTTCGATTTTTACGGCTACCTCGATCTGACCAACTTTTTCGGCATGGGCAACAGCAACGCCAACGGCATTTTCGACCACGGTTCGCCGATGTTTATGGAAATCGAGCCGCGCTTCTCTATCGATAAGCTGACCGGCACCAGCCTGGCCTTCGGTCCGTTCAAAGAGTGGTACTTCGCCAACAACTATATCTACGATATGGGCCGCAACAGCGATAACCGCCAGAATACCTGGTATATGGGTCTCGGCACCGACATCGACACGCACAGCGACGTCGGCCTGTCGCTTAACGTCTACGCCAAATATCAGTGGGAAAACTACGGCGCGGCGAATGAGAACAGCTGGGATGGCTATCGCTTCAAGGTGAAATATATGGTGCCGATCGGTACGCTGTGGGGCGGCAACCTCAGCTATATCGGCTTTACCAATTTTGACTGGGGCTCCGATCTGCGCGACAAATCCGACGCGTCGCGCACCAGCAACTCCATCGCCTCCAGTCATATTCTGTCGCTGGGCTACGACCACTGGCATATTTCCGCCGTGGCGCGTTATTTCCACAACGGCGGCCAGTGGGCGGACGGTCAGGAGCTGAACTTCGGCCGTGGGCCGTTTGAAGTGAAATCGACCGGCTGGGGTTACTACCTGGTGGCGGGTTATAACTTCTGATAAATCGGGCTAACAGCACCGATCTTACAGAGCGGCGAGGCTGAGCCGAAGAGCAAAGCGTCCCGCGACAGAGACAAAAGCGCCGGGAGCGTTTTTGAACAGCGCAGCGCGTTGGCCCGTTTACGGGCGCACCTCAGGGACGAGGTGCGTATCCGCGCGGGCCAGGCGAGCATGGAGGCCTTGAGCGACTTTGCAATCGGATCAGGCTCGCCGCGCCATCACACTCCCTGAACCGACTTATTCCTGCGGCTTCTCTACGTTGATGCGCCACGGGATGTTGAACTTATCAATAAACATCGCAAAGCCGTTCGACCAGAAGGTCTCCTGCCACGGCGTCGTTACCTTGCCGCCCGCCGACAGTTTCTCGAACCAGGCTTTACCCTCTTCGACGTCGTTAGTCGACAGGCTGACCGCATAACCGGCGTGCTCTGATGCCGGCGGCTTCTCGGTATTGCCGTCGCTCAGCATCAGCTCACCGTCGCCGATGCGCAGTTGCGCATGCATGATTTTTTCCGGCGGCTGCGGCGCTGCAGATTGATCGCCCACCTGCTCACCCTGATCCGGCATATCGCCGAACGTCATTTTAGAGATTAACTCTCCACCGGTAGCCTGCAGGTAAAAGTCGATAGCCTCTTCACAACGGCCATAGAGAAACAGATAAGGGCTGACTTGCATCTTCACCTCTGTATTGTCGGTTGGATTTCTTACAGTACTCTAAGAGTGTAGACGATCGACTTTATCCTTTGTTTTTACTGACAATAACGACGAAAGAGTTGCGCCATATAGGCGCTCATCGGCGTCAGCGCCGTCTCCTTTCGCTGGATCAAATAGAAGGTTGCCTTCGGCAAGGGCTCGTCCAGATCCAGCGCCACCAGCTGCTGGCCGAGCACCGCATCGTTGATGACATCAACCGACAGAATGCTGACAAAATCGCTCTGCGCCACCAGGCTGGTGCAGGCCATAAAGGTTTCGCAGGAGACCACAATTTTGGGCGCCATGCCGCGCTCGGCAAAGAGATCGTGCAGCAGGCGATAGTAGCTGCCCTTCGGCGTCGGCATCGTCCAGTTGCACTGCTGAAGTGCCTTAAGCGACCGCGCCTTCTCCATCGGGTGCCCCCTGCGCACCACCACTTTGTAGTCGCGCTGCATCATTTTTTCAAAACTCAGCTCCTGGTCAAGATGGCTCTGATCGTAGGTATTGATGGTGAAATCGAGCTCGCCCTGGCGCAGCTCCGGGATCATCGACACCAGCTGGCCTTCCACAATCCGCACCTTAACCAGCGGATACTCGCGATGAAACTGGGTGATAACCTGCGGCATGATGGTGCGCGCCACGCTGCCGCCCACGCCAATATTCACCTGGCCGCCCGCCAGTCCAAGCCGCTGCTGAATATCCTCCTGCGCCACACGTAATTCTTCCAAAACCAGACTGGCATGGCGAAAAAAGTTATCACCCACGTCGGTCAGCACCACACCTTGCTGGCGGCGAACAAAGAGTTTTGCACCTAAAACCTGCTCCAGTTCCTGAATCGCTTTGGTCAGCGCCGGCTGAGAAAGCCCGGAAAGACGGCTTGCGGCGCGGATGCTGCCCTGACGCGCAACCTCAACGAAGGCGCGTAGCTGATGCAATTTTAGCTGTGACGGCATGATAACCACTGTTTATCAGGAGAAAGATATTCGCATCTTATGCGGCCTGCACGGCTTGTGTAAATTCGGGAGCGTGCATAAAAAACCATCAATAAGGATCTCCTATGACTACCCTCTCTGAGCAGATTCAGGCGCTGGCGCCGCAGATGCAAAGCTGGCGGCGCGATCTCCATCAGTTTGCCGAGTCCGGCTGGCTGGAATTTCGCACCGCGACGCGCGTGGCCGACGTGCTGCATAAGCTGGGCTATCAGCTACAGCTGGGTCGTGAGGTGATTAACGCCGAGGCGCGTATGGGACTCCCCGACGCTGACGTGTTGAAACAGCACGAGGCGCGCGCGCTGCAGCAGGGCGCGCTGGCGCAGTGGCTGCCCTCTTTCTCCGGCGGCTTTTGCGGCGTCGTCGCCACGCTGGAAACCGGCCGTCCCGGCCCGGTAATGGGATTCCGCGTCGATATGGATGCGCTCGATCTCAACGAGAGCCAGGCGCCCGATCACCTGCCGCAGCGCGAAGGTTTTGTCTCCTGCAATCCCGGCATGATGCACGCCTGCGGCCATGACGGCCATACCACTATCGGGCTGGCGCTCGCCAGCGTGCTGATGGCGATGAAGTCGCAGCTGAGCGGCACGATCAAGCTGATCTTCCAGCCTGCCGAGGAGGGGGTGCGCGGCGCGAAGGCGATGGTAGAGGCGGGCGTGGTCGACGATGTCGACCTCTTTACCGCCATCCATCTCGGCACCGGCGTGCCCGCTGGCGAGCTGGTGTGCGGCAGCGACAGCTTCCTCGCCACCACCAAGCTGGATGTGCATTTCACCGGCGTCGGCGCCCATGCGGGCGGCAGGCCTGAAGAAGGGCGTAACGCGCTGCTGGCGGCGGCGCAGGCCACGCTGGGGCTGCACGGCCTGCCGCAGCACAGCGGCGGCGTCGCGCGCGTCAACGTCGGCGTGCTGCAGGCGGGCACCGGCCGCAACGTGGTGGCCGACACCGCGCTGATGAAGGTTGAGACGCGCGGCGTCAGCAACCAGGTTAACGACGACATCTACCAGCAGGCGCTGCGCGTGATCGCCGGCGCCGCGGCGATGTACGGCGTGGAGTATGAGGTGAAACTGATGGGCGCGGCGCGCAGCTGCACGCCGACCCAGCCCTGGGTCGATTTCCTCCACCAGCAGGCGGAGGCGCTCGGCATCTTCGACTCGGTGGTAGATCGCAAGGCGCAGGCCGCCGGTTCAGAAGACGCCACCTATATGATGGAGCGCGTTAAGCAGCGCGGCGGCCAGGCGACCTACGCCATCTTCGGCTGCGATCTGGCGGCGGGCCACCATAACGCCCGCTTCGACTTTGACGAAAGCGTGATGGGCAAAGCGGTGCAGACGCTGGCGACGCTGGCGCTCAATCAGGCGCAATTTGGAGGCGCTCGATGAACGCTGACTTCCTGGCCGACTATATCGACGCCCATCAGGCGCGCTTTACCGCCCTCAGCGACGCCATCTGGGACACGCCGGAAACCCGCTTCGCCGAAACGCGCTCCAGCGCGCTGCTGGCCGATGCGCTGGAGCAGGAGGGCTTCGCCGTGACGCGCGGCGTCGGCCATATCGAGACCGCCTTTATCGCCAGCGCGGGCGAAGGCCAGCCGGTGCTCGCCATTCTCGGCGAGTTCGACGCGCTGGCCGGACTCAGCCAGCGAGCGGGCTGCGCGCGGCCAGAGCCGCTGGAAGAGAACGGCAACGGCCACGGCTGCGGCCATAACCTGCTCGGCACCGCCGGCGTGGCGGCGGCGTGCGCCCTGAAAGCCTGGATGCAACAGCACGGCGGACGCGGCACGGTGCGTTTCTACGGCTGTCCCGGCGAAGAGGGCGGATCGGGCAAAACCTTTATGGTGCGCGAGGGGCTGTTCGACGATGTCGACGCCGCCGTCACCTGGCATCCCGAAGGCTTCAGCGGCCTGTTCAACCTCAGCACCCTCGCCAATATCCAGGCAGCGTTTCACTTTAAAGGCGTGGCGGCGCACGCGGCCAACTCGCCGCACCTCGGCCGCAGCGCGCTCGATGCGGTGACGCTGATGAACACCGGCGCCAACTTTTTGCGCGAGCATATCGTGCAGGAGGCGCGGCTGCACTATGCGGTGACCAACAGCGGCGGCGTCTCGCCCAACGTGGTGCAGGCGGACGCCGAAGTGCTCTACCTGATCCGCGCGCCCGAGCTGCCGCAGGCGCAGGCGATCTACCAGCGCGTCATCAATATCGCTCAGGGCGCGGCGCTGATGACCGACACCCAGGTGACGGTGCGCTTCGACAAGGCGTGTTCCAACTACGTGCCGAATCGCGCGCTGGAAGCGGTGATGGAGCGTTATTTGCATCACTTCGGTTTGCCGCATTACAGCGAGGAAGAGCGCGCCTTCGCCGCCGAGATCCGCGCCACGCTGAGCGAGGAGGATCTGCGCAACGCGCGGCTTAACGCGGCACGCACCGGCGGCGAGGCGGGCGCGGCGTGGATTGAGGCGCACGGCGACAAGCTGCTGATGGATGAAGTCGCGCCCTGCGCGGCGACGCGCGAGCTGCTCTACGGCTCTACCGACGTCGGCGACGTCAGCTGGGTCACGCCCGTCGCGCAGTGCTTTTCGCCCTGCTTCGCCTTCGGTACGCCGCTGCACACCTGGCAGCTGGTGGCGCAGGGCCGCACCAGCATCGCACACAAAGGCATGCTGCTGGCGGGCAAAGTGATGGCCGCCACCGTGCTGGAGCTGCTGACCGATGAGCAGGCGCTGGCGCGCTGTCGCGCCGAATTTGAACGGGCGCGCCGCGCGCAGCCCTATAGCTGTCCGATTCCCGAAGGCATTACGCCTTCAAAACTGGCCAACTGAGCCGCGGCCGCGCCGCTGGGCGCGGACCGATAACACAATAAAAAACGCAAACACGACCATACAAGACGAGGAATATCATGACCGTAATGTCGGAGAGTCGCAGCCCTGGGAAAGTGTTCGGCTGGATCGAGCGGGTCGGCAACAAAGTCCCCAATCCTTTCCTGCTGTTTGTTTATCTGATTGTGGTGCTGATGGTGGCGACCGCCATTATCAGCACTCTCGATCTGGCGGTGAAAAACCCCGTCAGCGGCGAGATGGTGCGCGTCAACAACCTGCTGAGCGTCGCGGGCCTGCAGTGGATCCTGCCCAACATCATCAAAAACTTCAGCGGCTTTACCCCGCTCGGCTCAATTCTGGCGCTGGTGCTCGGCGCCGGCCTGGCGGAAAAAGTGGGCCTGCTGCAGTCGCTGATGGTGAAGATGGCATCGCGCGTCAGCCGCCGCTACGCCAGCTATATGGTGCTGTTTATCGCCTTTTTCAGCCATATCTCTTCCGATGCCGCGCTGGTGGTGATGCCGCCGCTCGGCGCGCTGATCTTCCTCGCCGTGGGGCGCCATCCGGTGGCGGGCCTGCTGGCGGCGATCGCCGGGGTCGCCTCCGGCTTTACCGCCAACCTGCTGATCGTCACCACCGACGTGCTGCTCTCCGGCATCAGCACCGAAGCGGCGAAGGCGGTCAGCGACACGGTGCACGTCAGCGTGATCGATAACTGGTTCTTTATGGCCACCTCGGTGATCGTGCTCACCGTGGCGGGCGCCATTCTCACCGACAAGTTTGTCGAGCCGCGCCTGCCGCAGTGGAAAGAGGGCGGCAGCGAGCGGCTGGCGGCCCTGACGCCGCTGGAGAATCGCGGCCTGCGCGCGGCGGGCATCGCGGCGCTGCTCTTTATCGGCGTGATGGCGCTGCTGGTGGTGCCGGAGCATGCGCCGCTGCGCGATCCGAAAACCGGCGGCATCGTACCGTCGCCTTTCATCAGGGGCATCGTGCCGATCATCATCCTGTTCTTCTTTGTGGTGGCGACCGTTTACGGCGCGGTCACGAAGCAGATTCGCCGCCCGGACGATATTCCGCAGCTGCTGGTCGAGCCGATGAAGAGCATGGCGGGCTTTATTGTGATGGTCTTCCCGCTGTCGCAGTTCGTGGCCTTCTTCAACTGGAGCAACATGGGCAAATTTATGGCCATCGGGCTGACCGACGTGCTGGAGAGCGCGGGCATCAGCGGCGCGCCCGCCTTTCTCGGCCTGATGTTCCTGTCGGCGTTTCTCTGTATGTTTATCGCCAGCGGCTCGGCGATCTGGTCGATTCTCGCCCCGGTGTTCGTGCCGATGTTTATGCTGCTCGGCTTTCACCCCGCTTTCGCGCAGATGATTTTTCGCATCGCCGACTCGGCGGTGCTGCCGCTGGCGCCGATGTCGCCCTTTCTGCCGCTGTTCCTCTCGTTCCTGCAGCGCTACCAGAAAGATGCCCAGCTCGGCACCTATTACGTGCTGATCTTCCCCTATCCGGTGGTCTTCTTTATCACCTGGATCGCGCTGCTGCTCGCCTGGTATGCGCTGGGACTGCCTATCGGGCCGGGCGTCTGGCCGCAGATGCCGTAGCCTCTTCGCCAGGGACGGCGAAAAGTGCAACGTATGTTGCTAAAAACTCACCAACAACCCTCTCGGCAAGGATCGCCGAATTGATTATTCTGCACTCTCTTCGCTTGCTAACGGTCATTCTTTTTACAACATCGCCACGCCGTTAGCGAGACAGGCAAACACCGTCACACCGAGGTTTATAAAATAATGACAACCACCTGCACTCCAGGGATGGCGCCGGGGTTCGCTGCGCCGACGCCGAACAACAGCTTAGCGGGGCGCATCGACGCCCTGCCCTCATCGCGCGGCCTGTGGCGTTTTATTACGCTGCTGGCGCTCGGCGGTTTCTTTGAACTCTACGATCTGTTTGAGACCGGCTATATCAGCGCCGGGCTGCTGGCCGCCGGCGTCTTCCACACCGGCAGCGCGGGCGTGTTTGGCATTGCCGATCAGGCCGCTTTTGCCTCTGCCACCTTTCTCGGCCTGTTTGTCGGCGCCAGCCTGCTCGCGCCTTATGCCGACCGCTTCGGCCGACGCCTGACCTTTATGTGCGCGCTGGCGTGGTACGGCACTTTCTCGCTGCTGATGGCCTTTCAGCAGAGCGCGGAGATGATTATTCTGTTTCGCTTTCTGGTGGGCATCGGCCTCGGCATCGAGTTGGTCACCATCGACACCTACCTTTCGGAGTGGGTGCCGACGCATATGCGCAGCCGCGCCTTCGCCTTTTCGTTTTTCGTGCAGTTTCTCTCCGTGCCGACGGTGGCGCTGATCTCCTGGTGGCTGGTGCCGCAGACGCTGCTCAGCCTGGAAGGCTGGCGCTGGGTGGTGATCGCGGGCGCCCTCTGTTCGCTGATTATCTGGTTTATTCGTAAGGATCTGCCGGAGTCGGCGCGCTGGCTGGCGCAGCAGGGCCGTCATCAGGAGGCGCATAAAGTGCTGAGCGCGATGGAGAAACGCTGCGGCGTCGCGCCCGGCGCAGACTTCCCGCCGGATGACGCGGCGGCGCAGCTGCCGAAGCGCGGCCGGTTTAGCGAGATCTGGTCGCCAGCCTGGCGCAAGCGCACCCTGATGCTGGTGGTAATGAACTTCTTTCAGGCGATCGGCTTTTTCGGCTTTGGCAACTGGCTGCCCGCGCTGCTGTCGGGCACAGGCACGACCGTCACCCACAGCCTGCTCTACGCCTTTTTTATCACCCTCGCCTACCCGCTCGGCTCGCTGATCTGCAGCCGCTACGCCGATAAATTTGAGAACAAATGGCAGATCGTTTTCTCCTGCCTGATGACGGTGGTATTCGGCACGCTGTTCGCGTTTCAGACCCACCCGGTGATGCTGATACTCTGCGGCTTTTTAATTACTTACTCCAATGCCTGGCTGACCTTTAGCTATCACGCCTACCAGACAGAGATTTTCCCTACGCATATTCGCGCCCGCGCGGTCGGCTTTTGCTACTCCTTCAGCCGCCTGTCGACGGCGTTCAGCAGTATTTTGATCGGCCTGATTTTGCAGTATGCAGGCAGCCAGGGCGTCATCGCCTTTATCGTGGCGAGCATGCTGATGGTGATGCTGTCAGTGGGGATTTACGGGCCGAGGACGCGCGGCATCGATCTGGAGAATATTTAAGAGAGAGGCGAAAGCGGCATGAAAAAAGCCCGGCGTCAGCCGGGCTTTAGTAGAGGGTTACTGATTTTCGAGCTGATGGATATCCGCGCTGCCCTGATAAGGCTGGATGGTCTTATCTTTACGCAGCTTTGCCACATCCTTCGCGGTGACGTCAGACTTGCCGCCGTTGCCCCAGCTGGTGCGGATAAAGTTCACCACGTCCGCGACCTGCTGGTCGCTTAGCCGCCAGCCGAACGCGGGCATGGTGATGGTTGACGGCGCGCCTTTCACGCCCGGCAAGGTGCCGCCCGCCAGCACGATATGGATCAGCGAAGTGGGATCCTCGGCCATCACCACCGGGTTGCCGCGCAGCGCCGGGAAAAAGCGCTGATAGCCGCTGCCGTCCGTTTTATGGCAGGCCGCGCAGCTATCGACATAGACCGATGCGCCGGTCGCGCTGTCGTCGCCTTTCCACAGCGCTTTCGCCGTGGCGTCATCGACGCTAAACGCCGCCTGGCTCGGATCTTTCGCGCCGAGCGACTTCAGATAGTGGGCGATCGCCGCAATATCCTCATCGCTGAGATGCTGCAGGCTGTGCTCCACCACCTCGGTCATGCCGCCGAACGCGGCGGTATGGTCGTTACGGCCATAGCGCAGGAACTGGCGCAGATCCTCTTCGCTCCAGCGTCCCAGCCCGTCGCGGTTATCGCCGCGCAGGTTGCTGGCGGTCCAGCCATCAATCGGCGCGCTGCTGCCCGCCAGATAGTCGTTGCCTTCGCTGTTGTTCAGCGCTTTCTCCTGCATGGTGATGCTGCGCGGCGTATGACAGGCGCCGCAGTGGCCCAGGCCTTCCACCAGATAGCGGCCGCGCGCCAGCTCAGCATCTTCCTGCGCCATCGGCTGAAACGCTTTGACGTCCGGCGCGAACATTGTGCGCCAGATCGCCAGCGGCCAGCGCATCGACAGCGGCCACGGAATATCGCTTTTGTGGTTAGCCTGCTCGACCGGCGCAACGCCGTGCATAAAGTAGGCGTAGAGCGCCTGCATATCCTCGTCGCTCACCACCGCGTAGGAAGGGTAAGGCATTGCCGGATAAAGCGTATCGCCATTTTTTGCCACGCCGTGACGCACCGCCTTCTGGAAGTCGTCATAGCTGTAGTCGCCAATGCCGGTTTTCTTGTCCGGCGTGATATTGGTGGAGTAAATAGTGCCGATCGGCGTCGCCATCGGCAGGCCGCCCGCAAAAGGTTTGCCCTCTTTGCTGGTATGACAGGCGACGCAGTCGCCCGCGCGCGCCAGATACTCGCCGCGTTGTATCCGATCGCCGCCGTTATCGTCCGCCAGCGCGGCAAAGGTCATCGTGCCCAGCACCAGGGCCAGTAAGCTGTTTTTCATCGCCATTTCCTTATGCCTGCACCAGTGGACCTGGATTTTTCAGGTACTGTTCGCGGATCGCTTTCGCCGACCAGTAGGTCAGCGCCGCCACCATGCCCGTCGGGTTGTAGCCCAGGCCCTGCGGGAACGCCGATGCGCCCGGCACAAAGACGTTCGGCACGTCCCAGCTCTGCAGGTAGCGGTTAACCGCGCTGGTGTTGGGATCCTCGCCCATAATGGCGCCGCCGCTGATATGCGTGGTCTGATAGACCGTGGTGTCGAAATGGCTGCCCGGCTTTTTCGCGCCGCCGATAATCATCTTCGGACTCATCGCTTCGGCGATCTTATGCATCTTGCCGACCATAAACTGCGCCATCTTGATGTCGTTATCCTGCCAGTCAAAGGTCATGCGCAGCAGCGGCTGGCCATAGGCATCTTTATAGTTGGGATCGAGATCGAGATAGTTGGCGCGGTAGGACTGATGCGCACCGTGGGCATCCATCGAGAGATGGTGCGTGTAGGTATCCGCCACCGCCGCCTTCCATTTGCTGCCCCAGTTCGGCGTACCGGTCGGCGTCGGCAGGCCGGAGATCGGCTTGGTGCCCGCCTGGTTGACCCAGAACGGCGAACCGCCGACGAAGCCGTGCGGCCCGTGGTCGAAGTTGTCGGCGTTGAAGTCATCGACGCCGACGCCCGCACCGCCCGCGCCGATAAACGGGTTGGTGGTGGTGTTTTTGTCGAACAGCGCCTTGAGCGTGGAGAGGTTCTGATAGGCGAAGTTACGGCCAACGGTGCCTTCATTGGTGATCGGGTTGTAGGGCTTGCCGATGCCGGAAAGCAGCATCAGGTGCACGTTGTGGAACTGGAACGCCGAGAGGATCACCAGATCCGCTGGCTGCACCACTTCACGCCCCTGCGCATCGACGTAGGTGACGCCGGTGGCGCGCTTTTTATCGTCGGTCAGGTTGACGCGCAGCACGTAGGCGTTGTTGCGCAGCTCAAACTTCGGCTCCTGGCGCAGCGCGGGCAGGATGTTCACGTTCGGCGACGCTTTCGAGTACATGTAGCAGGCGTAGCCGCTGCAGTAGCCGCAGAAGTTGCACGGCCCCATCTGCGCGCCGTAGGGGTTGGTGTAGGGGCCGGAAGTGTTGGCCGACGGCAGATCGTAGGGGTGATAGCCGACTGATTTCGCCGCCTCGGCAAACAGCTGCGCCGAATAAGTGCGCTTCTGTGCAGGCAGCGGGAATTTGTCGGAGCGATCTGGCGCGAACGGGTTGCCGCCGCTCTCCTTGCCAACCACCTGCCCTTTAATGCTCCACGGCGTGCCGGAGGTGCCGAAGACTTTTTCCGCCTTGTCGAAGAACGGCTCCAGCTCGTCATAGGTGACGCCGAAATCCTGGATGGTCATCCCTTCCGGGATAAAGTCTTTGCCGTAGCGCTCTTCATAATGGCTACGCTGGCGCAGCTCGGTTGGGTCGACGCGGAAGTGTACGCCAGACCAGTGCAGCCCGGCACCGCCGGTGCCGGTGCCGGGCAGAAACGCCGCCAGCTGGCGGTAGGGAACCGCCGTCTGCGAGGCGTCGTGACGGATAGTCACGGTGCTTTTCGACAGATCCTGGAAGAGCTTTTTGCGGACGTTATAGGTCAGCTCGTCAATCGACTGCGGATAGGATCCGTCTGGATAGGTATCGCGATGCGGGCCGCGCTCCAGCGCAACCACGTTTAGGCCAGCTTCGGTCAGCTCTTTCGCCATAATTGCCCCGGCCCAGCCGAAACCCACAATTACCGCGTCTGCTTTTTTCATTTCGTTTGCCATGGTTACGCGCGCTCCCCGCGAATAGAGACTGACGGGAAGGGATAACGCTCGCCGCGCTCCACCCAGTCCATAAAGTCGGCGCGTGCGCCAGGAAAACCAATCAGCTTCCAGCCCACCATATTCTGGTTGCCACCGTGGATGGGGTCGCTGAAAAAGCCTTCGCGGGTGTTCTGGATCAGAAAGGCGAAGAAGGTTTTTGCGGGCAGCTGGCGGAAATCGGCCTGGCCGCTCTCCATCGCCTGCAGCAGCGCATCCTGCTGCTCGCCGCTCAGTTCGGCGAAGACCTTGCCGTGCTGGCGCTTGCTGTAGTCGTCGGCGTCGGCCAGTCCCAGACGGTAGATCTGCTGCGGCACCAGCGGCAGCTGATAGCCCAGCTCTTTCGGCAGGTCCGGATTGAACGGCCCCTGCATATACCAGTTGGCGCCAGTGGCATAAGGGGTGTTCATCTGGCGATCGATAAATTCCGGCACGCCCGCTTCCAGCGCGCCTGGGCCGCGCTCGTCATTGGGGATCAGTCGAGCGACGGCCGCCTTGATAAAGGCGAACTCTTCAGCGGTAAACCAGTTGGGCTGGTAATCACGCGCTGGCTGCGCCGCCGCGGGATCGGCAGCCTGCACCGCAGGCGCCACGCTAAAGCCGCCGACAACGGCGCTGCCTGCCGCCATCGCTGGCGCCAGTGCAATGGTCTTTAGCAGAAAATCTCTGCGCGTCTGCCCACGTTTTTGTTCTGACATGACATTGCCTCAGTACCGCCTATAATGCGGCATGAAAGTTAAACAGTTGCGTTGTAATGGTTTTTTTATGCGGATTAAGGGTTACAGCAGGACTGTTACCGGTAACAGCAGGCGCTAGTGTAACACTGTTGTGGTGAAACATTTAGTTCATCGAAACAAATTCAGACAAATTCATTAACATCTCGCCGGAATGCTTTACCTGCCGCAGACGATCACTGTCACCACCAGAAACAACACTCAACAGACAGATAACGCTAAAAGACGTTATAAAAGAGTGCACACAACAGCGGAGAGTTTATGTTTAAGTCCTTTTTTCCCCGGCCAGCGCTGTTTTTCAGCTCGGCGGCGATCTGGAGTCTGATCGCGATTTTTGCCTGGTTCGGCTTTGCCGATGATTTTCCGTCACGCTGGCCAGCGCTGCATGCCGCCATGCAGCAGCCGCTGCCAGCCACCGCCGCGCGCTTTGTCGCCCCCAGCCAGCTCTGGTTTTATGGCTATTACTGGCTGATCGTGGCGATATTCGCCCTGGCCTGGCGCGCGATCGATAATCACCCGTGGCAGCGCTGGTCAGTATGGGGATCGGCACTGATCATCTTCGTTACCTGGTTCGGCGTGCAGGTCGGCGTCGGTATTAACGCCTGGTACGGCCCGTTTTACGATCTGATCCAGCAGGCGCTAACCAAAGCGGGTTCGGTGCCCATTAGCCGCTTTTACAGCGGCCTGGGCGATTTTCTTGGCATCGCCCTGATTTCGGTGGTGGTTGGCGTAACGAATTCCTTTTTCATTAGCCACTGGGTATTCCGCTGGCGCACCGCGATGAACAACTATTACATGCACAACTGGCAGCGCCTGCGTAAGGTCGAAGGCGCGGCGCAGCGCGTGCAGGAAGACACCATGCGCTTCGCCAGCACGCTGGAGGACTGGGGCGTCAGCTTTCTTCAGGCGATTATGACGCTGGTGGCCTTTTTGCCGGTGCTCATCAGTTTGTCGCATCACGTTAAGGATGTGCCGCTGCTTGGCAATATTCCCTATGCGCTGGTCATCATTGCGCTGCTCTGGTCGCTCTTCGGCACCGCGCTGCTGGCGCTGGTGGGCATTAAGCTGCCGGGGCTGGAGTTCCGCAATCAGCAGGTTGAGGCGGCCTATCGTAAAGAGCTGGTCTACGGCGAGGATCATGCCGATCGCGCGACGCCGCCGACGGTACAGGCGCTGTTTAGCCGCGTGCGCTTTAACTACTTCCGCCTCTATTTTCACTACCTCTACTTTAATATCACCCGCATTCTCTACCTGCAGGTTGATAATGTTTTCGGTCTCTTTGTGCTGTTCCCGTCAATCGTAGCGGGCACCATTACCTTCGGTTTGCTTAGCCGGATTACCAATGCGTTCGACCAGGTGCGCTCGTCGTTCCAGTATCTGATCACCTCCTGGTCGACGCTGGTTGAGCTGATGTCGATCTATAAGCGTCTGCGCAGCTTCGAGCAGATCCTGCAGGATGTTCCGCATCAGGAGATGCTGCGCGAAGCGGCGGACAACGAGTAACAGGCTGTCCTTAACCATGCACAGCGTAATAAAGCGTTGTGCATGGCTTACCCCAACGGCGCGTCAGGCGCCTCGCCATTTTCCTTCCCTTTACGCGCTTCGCGCGAATCTGGTCTTGCTTCCTCAAAACCTTTTTGTATTGTTAAAATAATCACACCCACTTCTGCCGTAAAATGCGATTTAACCGTTTGCATCGCGCTTTCAGGTTGTGAAATTTGTCACACCATTAGCTTTAGCAAGCTGCTAATGTGATTTTAATAACATTAAAACCTGACAAATTCACCAGGGAGCAAACAATGGATATCGCGGTTATCGGGTCAAACATGGTTGACCTTATTACCTATACCAGTCAGTTGCCTAAAGCGGGCGAAACGCTGGAGGCGCCAGATTTTGCCCTTGGCTGCGGCGGGAAAGGCGCGAACCAGGCGGTGGCGGCGGCGAAAATGGGCGGACGCGTGATGATGGTGAGCAAGGTCGGCGACGATCTCTTCGCGCCGGAAACCGTCGCCAACCTGCAGCGTCAGGGCGTGGATACGCGCTTCGTCACCACCGCGCCGGGAACCTCGAGCGGCGTGGCGCCGATCTTTGTCGATGAGCAGTCGCAGAACCGCATCCTGATTATCAAAGGGGCCAACCAGCAGCTCAGCGCAGCTGATATCGACGCCGCCGCCCAAGCGCTAAAAGCGTGCCAGCTGATTATCCTGCAGCTGGAGATCCCGCTGGAAACCGTCTACTACGCCATCGATTTCGCCCGCCAGCACGGCATCAAAGTGATCCTCAATCCGGCGCCGGCGGTGGAAAATCTCGATATCGCTTACGCCTGCAAGTGCGACTTCTTTATGCCCAACGAAACCGAGCTGGAGATCCTGACCGGCATGCCGGTTGCCACCGATGAAGAGGTCAAACTGGCTGGGCAGACGCTGCTCAAGCGCGGGCTGAAGAACCTGATCATCACCATGGGCGCGCGCGGTTCGCTGTGGATGAGCGGCGACAGCCTGCACCAGGTGGCGCCGACGGCGGTGAAAGCGGTCGACACCAGCGGCGCAGGCGATGCGTTTATCGGCTGTTTCGCCCAGGCGCTGGTGCAAAGCGGCGATATCGCGGCGGCGATGGCGCAGGCCTCCGCCTACGCCGCCTGCAGCGTGACCGGCCGCGGCACGCAGCGCTCCTATCCCGACGCGGAAACCTTCCAGCGTTTTCTTAACGTTAACTGAGGTCGAGCTATGCAGCAGAACATTGTTCAGCAACCCGACGGCTACTTAAATAAAACGCCGCTGTTCCAGTTCATTTTGCTCTCGTGCCTCTTCCCGCTGTGGGGCTGCGCCGCGAGCCTGAACGATATCCTGATCACCCAGTTCAAAAGCGTTTTCGCGCTCAGCGACTTCGCCAGCGCGCTGGTGCAGAGCGCCTTTTATGGCGGCTACTTTCTCATCGCCATCCCGGCTTCGCTGGTGATCCGCAGCGCGAGCTATAAGCTGGCGATCCTGATGGGGCTGGCGCTCTATATTGGCGGTTGCGTGCTGTTCTACCCCGCCTCGCATATGGCCACCTACACCATGTTCCTCGCGGCTATTTTCGCTATCGCCATCGGCCTGAGCTTTCTGGAAACCGCTGCCAATACCTATAGCGCAATGATTGGCCACCGCGATCGCGCCACGCTGCGCCTTAATGTCAGCCAGACCTTCTACCCGGTCGGCGCGCTGATGGGCATCGTGCTGGGCAAATATCTGGTGTTCCAGGAGGGCGACAGCCTGCAGAGCCAGCTGGCCGGGATGAACGCCGAACAGGCGCACGCTTTCCGCCTCAGCATGCTGGAGCATACGCTGGAGCCCTATAAATATCTGGTAATGGTGCTGGTGGTGGTGATGCTGCTGTTCCTGTTTACGCGCTACCCACGCTGCAAACCGGCATCGAACGAGAAAGCGCTGCCGTCGCTCGGCGAAACGCTGCGCTATCTGGCCGGTAACCGCCACTTTAAGCGCGGCATCGCGGCGCAGTTCCTCTATGTCGGCATGCAGGTGGCGGTGTGGTCGTTCACGATTCGCCTGGCGCTCACGCTTGGCGCCGCCAACGAACGTCACGCCTCTAACTTTATGATCTACAGCTTTATCTGTTTCTTTATCGGCAAGTTCGTCGCCAACTTCCTGATGACGCGCTTCCGCGCCGAGAAGGTGCTGATGGCCTATTCGGCGCTCGGCGTGCTGACCCTGGCGTGGGTGATGTTCGTGCCGAACTTCACCGCGGTCTATGCGGCGGTGTTTGTCAGCGTGCTGTTCGGTCCGTGCTGGGCGACGATTTATGCCAACACTCTGGCCACCGTCGAGAACAAGTACACCGAAGTGGCGGGCGCGTTTATCGTGATGTCGATTGTCGGCGCTGCTTTTATCCCGGCCATTCAGGGCTTCGCTTCCGATCGTCTGGGGTCAATGCAGCTGGCGTTTGGCGTCTCGCTGCTCTGTTTTGCCTGGGTAGGCTTCTATTTCTGGGGCGAGCTGCGCCATAAAAAGCAGGCGCTGCAAACCGGCCGTTTAGTCGAGGAGATGCCATGAAAACCCGTCTGCCGCTCTGTCGCGAACAGTTTCACGCCACGCCGACCACGCTGCTGCAAAACGCCGAGTTCCACGTCGAGCTTTTCCGCTATCCGGCCGGGATCGAAGCGGTGCGTATCAGCAATCAGCGCGGCACGGTAACGGTGCTGCCCTTTTACGGCCAGATGATTTGGGACGCCTGTTTCGACGGCCGGACGCTGACCATGGGCCACAGCTTTAAGCAGCCGCTGCCGGGCAGTTCGATTATCGACACCTACGGCTGCTTTGCCTTCCACTCCGGGTTGCTGGCGAACGGCTGCCCGGCCGAAGAGGATAACCACCCTCTGCATGGCGAAATGGCCTGCGCGCGTATGGACAGCGCCTGGCTGGTGCTGGAGGCGGATCGCCTGTCGCTTGAGGGCGAAACCGAATATGTGAAAGGTTTTGGCCATCACTACCTGGCGGCGCCGGCGGTGCGTATTGAGGCCGGACAGCCGCGCCTGCATATTGAGATGAACGTAACCAACCTGGCAGGCACGTCGATGCCGCTGCAGTATATGTGCCATCTCAACAGCGCATGGATTGATGGCGGCGAGTTCAAGCAGTCGATCCCGCAGCACGCTTTCCAGCTGCGCACCTCGGTGCCAGCACACGTGAAGCCGACGCCGCAGTGGCAGAGCTACACCACTACCCTGGCGCGCGATCCGCAGGCGTTTCAGCGGCTGGACCGGCCGGAGATGTGCGATCCGGAGATCGTCTTCTTCGCCGACGATCTGCCGCAGTATGGCGACGAGATGCAGTTCGAGCTCCATTCGCCGCAGGGCTTTGCGCTGATGACGCGCTTCAGCAGTCGACAGTTTCCACACGCCACGCGCTGGATGCTGCACAACCGCGATCAGCAGGTGGCGGCCTATATTCTGCCAGCCACCTGTCGGCCGGAGGGCTTCAACGCCGCGCAGCGCGCCGGCACGCTGCTGTGGCTGGCGCCGGGCGAACAGCGCCGTTTCAGCGTCGAGACGGGAATATTGTGACGCCGTATGTGATGGCGACCCGCCAGGGTCGCCAGACGGTCAAGTGGTCGCGCGAAGGTTAACCCGCCAGCGCGGCGAAAACCTTCTCCACGGCGTAAGCGCCGGGATCTTTCACCCCCTCCAGCGTCTGCTGATTCAGGTAGGATGAGCGCCCCGCTCTGGCGCTCTGCATCTGCGCGGTGGAGTCGGCGCCCCGGGCCGCCGCCTCTGCCGCCTCCGCCAGCGTTTTGCCCGCCGACAGCGCCTCCAGCGCGGGCTCCAGCGCATCGACCAGCGTGCGGTGGCCAATCTGCGCACCGCCGTAGTGCTTCATCTGCTCCAGCCCCTGCGTCAGCGCCTCCGGCAGCGTACCGCCCTGCGCCAGGCGCTGGCCCGCCGCGGTAAAGAGGATCGACATCAGCACGCCGCTCGATCCGCCCATCACCGTCGCCAGCTGCTCGCCCACCAGCGCGAACAGCGACGGCAGATCCGCCAGCGGCAGCTGCTGCGCCTCCAGCGCGCGCTTCACCTTGCGCGCGCCCGCGGCGAAGGTCGAGCCGGTATCGCCGTCGCCGACCTTCGCGTCCAGCGCGTTCAGCTCGGCTTCAAGGTCGATCAGCGTCTGCGCCACGCGCTCCACCACCTGCGCCGTCCGCGCGTCCTGAGAGGGGGCAAACTCCAGCTTGCTCACCACATGCTGGCTGCTCAGCGTCGTGACCGGCTCCACCGCATGCACAGGCGCCCAGCCCAGCACCTCAACCGGCGCTTTCAGCGCTTCGAGAAACGCCGCCTCCACCTGCAGCACCGTCAGCGAAAAGCCTTTCATATCGAGCGCGCTCACCAGCGTCGCCGGGCCGATCAAGTGGCTTATCTGCGCCGCCAGCGGGCTTTTCAGCACGTCGCGCGTCACCAGCGCCAGCTCCAGCATTGAGAAGCCGCCGAGGTTGTTCACCATCAGCACCGCGCGGGTGCCGGAAGAGAGACTGCTGGCCAGCTTCTCCGTCATGATGCTCACCAGCTGCTGGCTGTTCTGGGTGTCCAGCGTGATCACGCCCGGCTCGCCGTGAATGCCCATGCCCAGCTCGCTCTCGCCCGCTTTCACCCGGTTGTCGCGCGTTTCGCCGGGAATATGGCAGGTGGAAAAGGCGACGCCGATGCTCGCCGTGCCCTTAATGGCGCGCTGCGCCAGGGTTTTCACCTGCGCCAGCGGCTGCCCCTGCTCTGCGGCGTAGCCGGCGATTTTGTGGATCAGCGCGGTGCCGGCGATGCCGCGCGGCTGCGGGTTGTCCGGCAGGGCGATATCGTCCTGCACCATTACCATCTCGACCTTGTAGCCCAGCGCGCGCGCCTTCTCCGCCGCCAGCCCGAAATTGAGCCGGTCGCCGGTGTAGTTTTTCACGATCAGCAGGCAGCCCGCGTCGCCGGTAACGTTAATAATGGCGCTCAGCACCGCGTCGACGCTGGGCGAAGCGAAAATATCGCCGCAGACCGCAGCGGTCAGCATCCCCTTGCCGACGAAGCCGGCGTGGGCCGGTTCATGCCCGGAGCCGCCGCCTGAAATCAGCGCCACCTTGCTTTTATCCCAGTCGTTGCGCACCACCACCCGAATGTCGTCGCCTAAGTCGAGGCGGCTGAGGTTGTGCCACGGCGTGCTCAGCAGCACGCCCTCGATCGCTTCGTTGACCAGATTATTTTTTTCATTCATCAGGAACTGGCTCATTGCATCCTCTCCAATGGTGTTGATGCCGCCAGGCAGCGGCACGCTAATAAAGGTAGCCGAAGAAATACAAAGGGCGGCGCAGCGGCCGCCCCTGAAGAGCAGGGTGAAATTAAAGCGCGATGCGCATCACGCTGTCGGGATTTTTGGGCGGGGCTTTGCGCGATCCCGGCTGCTTGACGCTGACGTAGAGCGCCTTGCCGTCAGCGGAGAGCGCAAGGCTGTTAGGCAGGCCTGCGGTTTTCACCGTGCGTTTCACCTGATAGCTGCTGGCGTCGATGATGCTGACCTCCCCCGCTTTGCGGTGGGTGACGTAGAGCTCGTCGCGCTGCGGATTGAACAGCAGCGCCAGCGACTCTGGCGCGGCGATCGCCCGGATCACCTTGCGATCGCGCAGATCGACCACCAGCACCTGCGGCTGTTTCGAATCGCTGAGGAAGGCGCGCTGCCCCTGCGTATCCAGCGCGATATTCAGGAAGAAATGCGCGTTGTCGTCGCCGATTTTCTGACGCTGTTCAACGGCGTTGGTGCGGGTATTGATGGTGATGAGCTCGCCGTCGGCGTTGGTGACGTAGAGTTTCTGCCGCTCGCTGTCGACCGCCAGGCCGGTGGCCATTTTGCCGGTGTTCGGTACCACGCTAATAAGCTGCAGGGTTTTGCCGTCCACTACCCAGACCACGCTCTGCGGCCCCAGTCCGGTGACGTAAACGCGGTTGGTTTTCACATCAACGGCGATTTCGCGCGGCTGCAGCGGACGTACGCTGTCGCTGCGCTTGCGCCCGTCCAGCACCAGGGTGTTAAGCACCTTGCCGCTGGCGGCGTCGATGGCGGTCAGCGCGCTGTTAACCGTATGGCCGATGTAGAGCACGTTGGTTTGCGGATTGATCGCGGCGCCGAAGCTTTTCAGCTCGGTGGGGATGGTTTGCTTTACGGCCAGACTTTGCGGGTCGAGGCGGAACACCGCGCCGCCCGGCGCGTCGCTGCCCTGCGACGCGGCGAGAAACAGCGCATTGTCGCGGGGGCTAAAGGCGAGCTCATAGGCGCCCTTGCTGATCGGCTGGATACGTTCGTCCGCATGCGCCAGCATGCCGGAGGCGGAAAAGAGTGCGGTGGCGAGTAGCGTCACGCGCAGCGCAGAGGATAAGGATGTCATGATCTCTCCATAGCAAAAATTCACCGCCGTCAGGCAGTGCTGGAAAGCTCACATTGCAAACCCTATAAAAGAAGGAAAGGGCCTTAAGGCCGGCGAAGAACGTTTTTTTGGCAAATCATAAGGATTTATCGCCGAAAGGGAAGCGGTTTCACCCGCCTGAACGCCGCCAGGACGCCCGAAGGCGTCCTGTCAGCAACAGCCGGTCAGACTTATTTCAGCAGCTCAGCCGTCATGTGCACGCCGTTATTATTGTAGGCTTCGGTCACTTTGTACGAGGTGCCTGCTTCTTTCGCCTGCGCCGCGATTTTCGCTTCCGCACCGTCAAGGGTAGAGTCAGTCGCGGTCACGCTCTGTGCGAAGCTGGTCAGCGGAAGAACGGAGAGAGCGATTACAGCAGCAAAAGTTTTGATGGTTTTCATGGTCAATTCCTCAGTAGATGTTTAGTCAGATAAGGCGTTTCGCCTTGTTGATATGAATAATAGACCGGGGAAGAGACGGCGGATAGCGGAGATAATTGCCCTTCTTTATCAAATTTACTGACAATCAAATCGCACATTGGGTGTAGCGGCGCCGCAAAAGGTTAACCCGCTGGGATAAAGAAAAAGGGCAGCATATTCCGCTACCCTTTAGCCTGTTAGCCGTGATGTCGCACGCGCGTGAAGATGGTGAGCGAGGCGAGCAGCATCAGCACGCCGCTGGCGAGAAAGACGCCGCCTGCGCCCTGCAGGTCGAACATCCAGCCGCCTGCCGCCGCGCCGGCGGTGATCGCCAGCTGGATGGTGGCCACCAGCAGGCCGCCGCCCGATTCGGCGTCGTCCGGCACCGCACGCGAGATCCAGGTGGACCAGCCGGTCGGCATTGAACCAAACGCCAAACCCCACAGCGCCACACCCGCGCCAACCAGCCAGGCGACGTCGGCAAAGCTCACCAGCAGCAGCGCGGTGGCGCTCATCACCAGTGCCATCGCGCTCAGCGTCAGCGAGACGCTGCGCGTCACCAGATAACCCGCCAGCGAGGTGCCGAAAAAGTTAGCCACGCCAAACGCCAGCAGCACCAGAGAGAGCTGGTTGAGATTAAGCTGCGCGCTGCTCTCCAGGAAGGGACGCAGGTAGGTAAAGAAGGCGAAGTGGCCGGTAAACATCATAATCACCGCCAGCATGCCCCAGCGCATCAGCCCGCTGCGCAGCAGGTCGAGCACGCCGCCGCTGCGCGCCTTATTCTCCGGTGGCATTGCCGGCAGGGTAAAGCTCTGCCAGATCAGCGCCAGCAGGCCCAGACCAGCGGTCAGCATAAAAATATTGCGCCAGCCGATCAGGCCGCCAAGATAGCTGCCGAGCGGCGCAGCGATAATGGTCGCCAGCGAAATGCCGCTGAAGACGATTGAGAGCGCGCGCGGCACCTGATCGCTGGGCACCAGACGCATAGTGATGGCGGTGGAGAGCGTCCAGAAACCGCCTATTGCCATGCCGAGCAGCACGCGCGCCAGCAGGATCAGCGTCAGGTTGCTCGCCAGCGCCACCAGCAGCGCCGAGGCGACCAGCAGCAGCGTAAAAGCGAGCATGACCACGCGACGATCGAGCCGCCGCGTGACGCTGCCCACCACCAGACTGGTCAGCAGCGCCACCAGCGCGGTTACCGTTACCGTCTGTCCCGCCTGTCCTTCCGACACCTGCAGCGAGGCGGCGATCGGCGTCAGCAGGCTGACCGGCAGAAATTCGGCGGTAATAAGGCCAAAGACCCCAAACGCCATTGAAAAGACCGCGCCCCAGGCGGGACGCACAGGTACGGAAACCTCATCAGCCACTTCGGTACTCAGACTCATGCAGCTTCTCCATCAAAAATTTATTAAGGCTGGAGCATAGAGGGAGCAGGCAAGACGATCTATGATGGCAACACCTTCATTATTGATAATTCGTCTGGAATGCAATGAGCCACTTTGAAGATCTGACCAGCGAGCTGCTGATGGGCATGCGGCTGCACGGCGTGACCTATCAGCGCATTCAGCTCGCGGCGCCCTTCGGGCTGCGCTATGAGCATGCGCCGGGCCGCGCGCAGTTTCACTTCGTCGGGCGAGGCCCGCTGCTGGTGCGCGGCGCGTCGGGCGCAATTTTTACGCTTAATACCGGCGACGCGCTGCTGATCCCCCACGGCAAACCCCATAGCCTGCTCTCCTCGCCCGACGCCGACTGCGCGAATATCGCCGCCTTCAGCAGTAAGCCGATCTGCGACAGCGTCTGCGCCATCGGCGCGCCCGCTGACGCCTGCGACGACGGGGAGAGCGTGATCCTCTTCAGCGCCTGTATGAAGTTCGAGCTGGGCGGCATGCAGCCGCTGATCAATACCATGCCGGATATCATGCTGGTGAGCACCCTGCTGTCGCAGTATCCGGAGATCCAGCCGATTCTCGACGCCATGGAGCGCGAGTCGCGCACGCGCCACGCTGGCTTTGCCGGTATTCTGTCGCGGCTGGCGGACGTGGTCGCAGCGCTGATCGTGCGCGGCTGGGTAGAGAACGGCTGCGGCCAGGGCAGCGGGCTGGTGCAGGCGATGCGCGATCCGCGCCTGAGCAAGGCGATCGCCGCCATGCACCGCGAACCGGGAGAGAACTGGACGGTAGAGCGGCTGGCGCGCGTGGCGGGCTGCTCGCGTTCGGTATTCGCCGAGCGCTTTCAGAACGCCACCACCATGACGCCGCTGCGCTATCTGACCGAGCTGCGCATGCGGCTGGCGGTGCAGCGCATCGTCAATAACGGCGAAGCGGTGGAAGCGGTGGCGTTTCAGCTCGGCTACGGCTCGCTCGCCGCTTTTAGCCGCGCCTTTAAGCGTATTGTTGGTCAGCCGCCCGGCGCGCTGCGCGCCGGGCGGGAGGAGGCGCGCGCCTCTTAGCGGAAGACGCTGATCGCTTCCACCAGGCGGTTGGCCTGGTGCGCCATGCGGCCGGACGCCTCGGCGCTCTCCTGCACGCGCGCCGCGTTGCGGTGGGTGATGTCGTCAAGATCCTCGACCGCCGTCGAGACTTCGCTCAGCGCGGTGGACTGCTCGGCGGTGGCGGCGCTGATCTGCGCGATCAGCGACGAGACGTTCTGCACCTGCGCGACGATGTCCTGCATGGTGCGTCCCGCCGCATCGGCGTGTCGACTGCCGAGCTCAACGCGGCTGGCGCTGGTTTCCACCAGGCTTTTGATTTCGCTGGCGGCCTTCGCGCTGCGCTGTGCCAGATTGCGGACTTCTCCCGCCACCACCGCGAAGCCTTTGCCCTGCTCGCCCGCGCGCGCCGCCTCCACCGCTGCGTTGAGCGCAAGGATATTGGTCTGGAAGGCGATGCCGTCAATCACGCTGGTGATGCTGGCGATGCGCTGCGAGCTTTCGGCGATTTCTGCCATCATGCCCACCATCTCCTGCATTACGTCGCCGCCCTTGCTCGCCGCCTGGCTGGTGCGCGCCGAGAGCGTATTCACCTCGCCCGCCGTTTCGGTGTTGCTTTTCACCGTGGCGGTCATCTCATTCATGGTGGCAGCGGTCTGCTGCACGTTGGCCGCCGCCTGTTCGGTGCGGCGGCTTAGCTCGCTGTTGCTGTTGGCAATCGCGTCGCTGGCGCTCAGCACGTTAATCGCCTGGCCGCTGACGTCATCCACCAGCCAGCGGAACATCAGGCCGAGCTGGCCGATCGCGCGCTGCGTCATCCCCACCTCATCGACGCGATCGATTTGCTCGACCTTATGGCTGGCGCCGGTGGCGACGCTGAGCGCCTGCTGGCACATGCGTTCGATGGGGCGCGAGATTTGCTGTTCCATCCACAGGCTGGTCAGCAGCAGCAGCAGCGCCATGCCGCCGGTAAAGCAGCCCAGCGAGGCGGGCGTCATGCCGAGCAGTGCGGCGCTGAGGGCCGCCAGCGGCAGCAGCGTTATCAGCGGCAGGCGAATGCGCCAGCGCAGCGGCAGCGTTTTCAGCAGTGATCCAACGCGATGCCAGCCGGTGCGGACGATTAGCCCTTTATGGAAGCGGCGCCCTTTTGCGCGACCTTCGCGAAAATCACGGTAGAGCGCTTCAGTGGCGCGAATTTCCGCTTCGCCAGGTTTGGTGCGCACCGACATAAATCCCTGCACTTTGCCGTCGCGCACCACCGGCACCGCGTTGGCGCGCACCCAGTAGTGGTCACCATTTTTACGGCGGTTTTTCACCAGCGCCGACCAGGGTTCGCCCTGCTTCAGCGTCGCCCACATGTCGGCAAACGCCTCTGGCGGCATGTCGGGATGGCGCACCATGTTGTGCGGCTGGCCGTTGACCTCTTCCGGCGTAAAGCCGCTGACCTCGATAAAGGCGTCGTTGGCGTAGGTGATGATGCTGTTGATATCGGTGGTCGACATTAACGTTGCGTCATCGTCAAACACGAATTCGCGCTGGGTGACAGGCTGATTGTTGCGCATGGTGGTCCTTGAAAGGGCTGCTGAATTCCGGAAAATTATCCGTTATGCTTTTTTATCTTTTCGGCAGCGAAAGACCCTGGCTTTAGAGGTGGTAATTAATTTTCACCGCTAAAAAAGCAACTGGCGAGCATTTGACCCGCCAGCCGCTTAATCGCCATTCGTTAGCCCTTTTTAATAATCGCGTTTTTTAGCCCTGCAGCGCGCGGCGGATAAAGCCCTGATGCCTGTTGAGCCGCGCGCGGGCTTCTTCAGCGTCAATGTCAGCCAGCAGCATCAGAATGGCGGTTTTACAGTGGCCGTCGCAGGCCGCCAGCGCGCGGCTGGCGCTCGCTTCGTCGCTGTCGGTGGCCTGCATAACGATGTTGATCTGGCGCTGCACCAGTTTCTGGTTGGTGGCTTCTACGTCGACCATCAGGTTGCCGTAGACTTTGCCGCTGCGGATCATCGCGCCGGTGGTGAGCATGTTGAGCACCAGCTTCTGGGCGGTGCCTGCTTTCATGCGCGAGGATCCGGTGACCACTTCCGGGCCGACCACCGGCGTGATCGCGATGTCCGCCGCCTGCGCCATGGCGCTGTTGGGGTTACAGGTGAGCGCCGCCGTGGTGGCGCCAAGCGTCCGGGCATACTCCAGCGCACCCAGCACGTAGGGGGTGCGGCCGCTGGCGGCGATGCCCACCAGCACATCTTTCGCGCTGAACTGGATGTCGCGCAGATCCTGCGCGCCCTGCTCGCGGTTATCTTCCGCGTTTTCTACCGCCTGCAGTATCGCCCTGTGGCCGCCGGCGATGAGCCCTACCACCTGGCCGCGCGGCGTGCCGAAGGTGGGCGGGCATTCGCTGGCGTCGAGGATGCCGAGTCGCCCGGAGGTGCCTGCGCCGCTGTAGATGAGTCGGCCGCCCTGCGCGAAGGCGGCGACGATGGCGTCGACCGTCTGGGCGATCTGCGGCACGATCGCGTCGACCGCCAGCGCCACTTTTTTATCTTCGTTGTTGATGACGCGCAGCATGGCGTCGGTGGAGAGCTCGTCGATGTTCTGGCTGGCCGGGTTGCGGCCTTCGGTGATGAGCTGGCTGAGGTCGATTGTCATGGGAGATGCTCCGGGCATGATTTATCCAGGCCCGGTTTTAACATATTTACGGGATAAAAAAAGGGTTCAGACGTTGTCTGAACCCTGTTACATGGCCCGATGTTGCCTGGAAAGCCGGAGCCTGCGCGGATAAGACGGCCCGATCGCAAAGACGCAAAAAGCGCCATCCCTGGCAGCTCGGCCCGCAACATCCTTGTTGCGGGACGCTTTGCTCTTCGGGCCGTCTTATCCTCTTGTTTGCAAGAGGAGTCGCCTGTAAGAAACGTTAGCTGGCCGTTTGCGCGCGCAGCTTCAGCTCGTAGGCCTTCGCCTGCTCGGCGTCGAACTGGTTCTCCCAGCGGGCGATAACCAGCACCGCCAGCGCGTTGCCGATGACGTTAAGCGCGGTGCGCGCCATATCCATGATGCGGTCGACGCCCGCGATAAAGGCCAGGCCTTCCAGCGGAATGCCGACGCTGCCCAGCGTCGCCAGCAGCACCACGAATGACACGCCAGGCACGCCTGCGATGCCCTTGGAGGTCACCATCAGCGTCAGCACCAGGATGATTTCGTCGGTCAGCGACAGGTCGATGCCGTAAAGCTGCGCAATAAAGATGGCGGCGATGCTCTGATAGAGCGTTGAGCCGTCAAGGTTAAAGGAGTAGCCGGTCGGTACCACGAAGCTGGTGATCGCCTTCGGTGCGCCGTAGGCCTCCATCTTCTGCATGATGCGCGGCAGCACGGTTTCCGAGCTGGAGGTTGAGTAAGAGAGGATGAGCTCATCTTTCAGGATGCGCATCAGGGTGGTGATGCGCAGCTTACAGAAACGCGCCACGCCGCCGAGGATCACAAACGCGAAGAAGAGAATCGCGGCGTAAACCAGCAGTACCAGCTTCGCCAGCGGCCACAGCGAGGTGAAGCCGAAGTTGGCGATGGTCACGGCGATCAGCGCGAAGACGCCCACCGGCGCGTAACGCATAATCATGTGCGTCACTTTAAACATGGTTTCCGACACGCTGCGGAAGATGTTAACCAGCGGATCGCGCTGCTCCGACGGCAGCGCCGACAGGCCCATGCCGAACAGCACCGAGAAGAAGATAATCGGCAGCATGTCGCCCTTCACCAGCGAGGCGAAGATATTCTGCGGGATCAGCGACAGAATAGTGGCGACCAGGCTGTGAGGCCCGTTCTGCACCGCTTCGGTCGTGGCTTCATACTTAGAGATGTCCACCGTTGCCAGCGTTGACATATCAATGCCGGTGCCGGGTTGAAACACGTTAGCCAGCGTAATGCCGACCACAATGGCAAGGGTGGTGATCACTTCGAAATAGACGATGGTTTTGACGCCGATTCGTCCCAGTTTTTTGGCATCGCCCACGCCGGCGATGCCGACAATCAGCGATGAAATCACGATAGGCACAACGATCATCTTGATCAGATGAATAAAGATATCGCCCGCCGGGCTGAGAATGTTGGTGATTAACCATTCACGATCGTCTGGCTGATTATGCAGCACTGAACCGACAACGATGCCGAGCACCAGCGCAATCAGAATCTGCCAGGCCAGGCTTATTTTAAAACCTTTCATAACGCGTTATTTCCTCAGTCAAAACCCCTATTGCTACGCTGCGAAGGTGCAGAGAAGGATACACACAGGGAAGTGAGCAAAAGCCCGGTAAATTAGAGGGTTATTGAGGACAGCGTCCTCGACGAAAATGCGAAAATTCCCGTACTTTTTTCAGACGCCGTCTGGTTGAGTCCTGCTGAGCAGGGGCGAGATAAGTACCATTTTCACTGTGGTAAATGCAACCCCTGGCGTGTTCGATTAAAGATTAGCCACTCTTATAGCATAAAATGCTGTTTAGTTATAAAAACTCTAACCTGCTGTTCTAAAAAGTAATAGTTACCCGATTCACCGCATAGCTATGCAGCGCTGCGCAAAAAGGCAACGGGTGCGTTTGCTCTCTTTTTCGCCACCGATAAGAGCAGATGGCGCCGTTTGTTCGACGATTTTGCAAGCGATTGCAGGTGGGGCGCGCGCTGTCGTGATCTAAGGCGCAAAAAAGAAACAAAGCACTGGCTCAGGCTTCACTTAACCTTTGATTGACATATTATTAACATCTTCAAGGAGATCCGCCATGAGCCAACAATATAAACACCCGATACCTGCCGACATTGCCGCGAACGCCCTGATCACTGCCGAGCAGTATCAGACGATGTATCAGCACTCCGTCAGTGACCCGGATGCATTCTGGGGCGAACAGGGGAAAATACTTGACTGGATCAAGCCCTATAGCAAAGTGAAAAACAGCTCTTTCGCGCCGGGCAACATTTCTATTCGCTGGTATGAGGACGGCACGCTCAATCTGGCGGCCAACTGCCTCGATCGCCACCTGGAAAAGCGCGGCGATCGTCCCGCCATTATCTGGGAAGGCGATGATGCCAGCGAAAGCAAGACCCTGACCTTTCGTCAGCTGCATAACCAGGTATGCCGCTTCGCCAACGTGCTGCTGTCGCTGGGGGTAAAAAAAGGCGACGTGGTGGCGATCTATATGCCAATGGTGCCCGAAGCGGCGGTGGCGATGCTCGCCTGCGCGCGCATCGGCGCGGTGCACTCGGTGATATTTGGCGGTTTTTCGCCAGATGCCGTGGCGGGCCGCGTGGTGGACTCCAGCGCGAAACTGGTGATTACCGCAGATGAAGGCGTGCGCGCTGGACGCCCTATCCCACTGAAGAAAAATGTCGACGACGCGCTGAAAAACCCTGCCGTCACCAGCGTGAAAAATGTGGTAGTGCTGAAGCGCACCGGCGGGTCGATCGACTGGCAGGATGGCCGCGACCTCTGGTGGTCCGAGTTAATGGATAAAGCGAGCGAGCAGCACGCCCCTGCCGAGATGCAGGCGGAAGATCCGCTGTTTATCCTTTATACCTCTGGCTCTACCGGCAAGCCGAAAGGGGTGCTGCACACCACCGGCGGCTACCTGGTTTATGCGGCGACCACCTTCAAATATGTTTTCGATTATCACCCGGAAGATATCTACTGGTGTACCGCCGACGTCGGCTGGGTCACCGGTCACAGCTATCTGCTCTACGGGCCGCTGGCGTGCGGCGCCACCACGCTGATGTTCGAGGGCGTGCCGAACTGGCCGAAACCGAGCCGCATGGCGGAGGTGGTGGATAAACACAATGTGACCCTGCTCTACACCGCGCCGACGGCGATCCGCGCCCTGATGGCGGAAGGCGACAAGGCGATTGCGGGCACCAGCCGCAAGAGCCTGCGTATTATGGGCTCGGTGGGCGAACCCATTAACCCGGAAGCCTGGGAGTGGTACTACAACAAGATTGGCGACGGCCGCTGCCCGATTGTCGATACCTGGTGGCAGACCGAAACCGGCGGCTTTATGATCGCGCCGCTGCCGGGTGCCATCGAGCTGAAAGCGGGCTCCGCGACCAAACCTTTCTTCGGCGTGCAGCCTGCGCTGGTAGATAACGAAGGCAATCCGCAGGAGGGCGCGGCGGAAGGCAATCTGGTGATCACCGACTCCTGGCCGGGCCAGGCGCGTACGTTGTACGGCGATCATGACCGCTTTGAGCAGACCTACTTCTCTACCTTCAAAAATTGCTATTTCAGCGGCGACGGCGCGCGCCGCGACGAAGATGGCTACTACTGGATCACCGGCCGCGTCGACGACGTGCTCAACGTCTCCGGCCACCGTCTCGGCACCGCCGAGATCGAGTCTGCGCTCGTGGCGCATCCCAAAATCGCCGAAGCGGCGGTGGTGGGCATTCCGCACAGCATTAAAGGCCAGGCGATCTACGCCTATATCACGCTGAACCATGGTGAAGAGCCGTCGCCGGAGCTTTATACCGAGGTGCGCAGCTGGGTGCGGAAAGAGATCGGCGCCATCGCCACGCCCGATATCCTCCACTGGACCGACTCGCTGCCGAAAACCCGCTCCGGCAAGATTATGCGCCGCATTCTGCGCAAGATCGCCGCGGGCGACACCAGCAATCTGGGCGATACCTCAACGCTGGCCGATCCGGGCGTCGTGGATAAACTGCTGGAGGAGAAGCAGGCGCTCCGTATGCCGTAAACCGTCTTACCGGCGGGAAGTCTCTTCTTCCCGCCGCCCTTTCCTTACGCAGTGTGTTTCTGAAGTCACATAACAATATCTGACCAGGCCTTTCTCGCGCAGCAGCGTGAGGCTGCCGCCTGCATAACCTCTGGAGAAACTGTGATGAACGACGCCCTTTCCACGCAGGAGGCGCTCAATCAACGAATTGAGCGTCATCCGCACTTTCAGGAGCTGGTGCAGAAGCGTCAGCGATTCGCCCTGCTGCTGTCGCTGATTATGCTGGTGCTCTACGTCGGTTTTATTTTGCTGATCGCCTTCGCGCCCGGCTGGCTCGGCACGCCGCTGCATGACGGCACCAGCGTGACGCGCGGCATTCCCATCGGCGTGGGCCTGATTGTGATTTCTTTTGTGCTGACCGGCGTTTACGTCTGGCGCGCCAACGGCGAGTTCGATCGCCTGACGAAGCAGATCCTCAGCGAGGTAAAACCATGAAGCGTCTTTCTCTCTGGCTGCTGGCGCTGCTGCCCGCCTCTGCGCTGGCGGACGCCCTGACCGGCGCGGTGCAGCAGCAGGCCACCAACTATCAGGCGATCGGCATGTTCGTGGTGTTCGTCGCCGCCACGCTGGGCATTACGTACTGGGCGTCGAAGCGCACCCGCTCGCGCAACGACTACTATACCGCCGGCGGCAATATTACCGGCTTCCAGAATGGGCTGGCGATGGCGGGCGACTTTATGTCCGCCGCCTCCTTTCTCGGTATCTCCGCGCTGGTTTACACCTCCGGCTACGACGGGCTGATCTACTCGCTCGGCTTCCTGGTAGGCTGGCCGATGATCCTGTTTCTAATCGCCGAGCGCCTGCGCAACCTGGGCCGCTACACCTTCGCCGACGTCGCCTCTTATCGCCTGCAGCAGAAGCCGATTCGCACCCTCTCTGCCTGCGGCTCGCTGGTGGTGGTGGCGCTCTACCTGATTGCGCAGATGGTGGGCGCGGGCAAGCTGATCCAGCTGCTGTTCGGCCTCGACTACCATATCGCCGTGGTGCTGGTGGGGATTTTGATGGTGCTCTACGTGCTGTTCGGCGGCATGCTGGCGACCACCTGGGTGCAGATTATCAAAGCGGTGCTGCTGCTGTTCGGCGCCTCTTTTATGGCGATCATGGTGATGAAGGCGACCGGTTTCAGCTTTAATAATCTCTTTACCCAGGCGATGGCGGTGCACCCGAAAGGCGCGGCCATCATGCAGCCGGGCGGGCTGGTGAAGGATCCGATTTCCGCGCTCTCGCTCGGGCTGGGGCTGATGTTCGGCACCGCCGGGTTGCCGCATATACTGATGCGCTTCTTCACCGTGGCGGACGCGCGCGAGGCGCGTAAAAGCGTTTTCTGGGCCACCGGCTTTATGGGTTACTTCTACTTCCTCACGTTTATTATCGGCTTCGGGGCGATTCTGCTGGTCGGGGCGAACCCCGCCTTCAAAGACGCCAGCGGCGCGCTGATCGGCGGCACCAACATGGCGGCGGTGCATCTGGCGAACGCGGTAGGCGGCAGCACCTTCCTCGGCTTTATCTCCGCCGTGGCCTTCGCCACCATCCTGGCGGTGGTTGCCGGGCTGACGCTGGCGGGCGCGTCGGCGGTCTCGCACGACCTTTACGCCAGCGTCATTCGCAAAGGCCAGGCGACCGAGCGCGAAGAGCTGCGCGTGTCGAAGATTACCGTCCTGGTACTGGGCGTGGTGGCGATTGCGCTGGGCATCCTGTTTGAGAAGCAGAACATCGCCTTTATGGTCGGTCTGGCCTTCTCTATCGCCGCCAGCTGTAACTTTCCGATCATCCTGCTGTCGATGTACTGGTCGAAGCTGACCACGCGCGGCGCGATGATCGGCGGCTGGCTTGGGCTGATCACAGCGGTGGTGCTGATGATCCTCGGCCCGACGGTCTGGGTGCAGGTGCTGGGCCACGCATCCCCGGTTTATCCCTATGAGTATCCGGCGCTCTTCTCAATGATCGTCGCCTTTGTCGGCACCTGGCTCTTCTCCGTTACCGACCATTCGCCGCAGGGCGCGCAGGAGCGCGGCCGCTTCCGGGCGCAGTTTATCCGCTCGCAGACCGGTATCGGCATCTCGCAGGGCAAGTCGCACTAAGTCATCTCTTTCCCGCCAGCGTGAACAGACGCTGGCGTTTTTCTCAGCAGAGAGGCTAAAATAAGTGCGAATCGCACGATTCGCACGATTAAGGAATCACCATGCTGAGTTTTACCGCTAACCAGGCAAAAACGCGTTTTGGCGAGCTGATGAACAAAGCGCAGCACGAGGCCGTTATTATCACTAAAAATGGCCGCGCCGCCTTTGTCTGCCTGCCAGCTGAAGATTACGAAGCCTTTGAGCAATTTAAGCTAGAAAGCCTGCGGGCTAAACTGGCGCACGCTATCGCTCAGGCGGAAAACGGTCAATTGCACGACGGTGAGGCTGTCTTTGAGGAGCTGATGAAGGATCTGTAATGGGACAGTTCAGGCTTACGGATGAAGCGAAGGAAGATTTAAAAGAGGTCAAAGCCCATTCATTAACGCGATGGGGAGCTGTCATCACTCAGGCGTATTTGCAGGGCATGCGTGTGACGATGCAAATGCTCGCCAGCCATCAGGTCGGCATCGACATCAGCAATGAGGCCTGGCCAGGCGTCTTTTACTGGCCGTACGAAAGTCATTACCTCTATTTTCTTCGGGTGCCCGAGGGCATTCAGGTCATCGCGATTATTCATCAGTCGCGTCTGCCAAAAGCGGTGAAAAAGCGTCAGCCCTGACAATAAAAAAGCCGGTCGCGCAAGCAACCGGCTCAAACATGTTTATTACGCTGATTAGAAACGCAGCGAAGCGCCGACGTACGGGCCGTCCACCAGCACGTTGTCTTTACGACCGCCTTTGTTGTTCAGCTCGATATACTGATAGCCCACGCGCAGGTTCAGCAGCGAAATCGGCGTGAAGCTCAGGCCGCCAGCGGCTTCCTGGTAGCTGTCGAGATGGTCGGTCAGACCTTCTGGCGCGTAGTAGTACTCGCCGTACAGGCCCCACATGCTGTTGAAGCTGTACTGCGCGCCGCCGCCCAGCGCCACGGCAAAGCCATCTTTACCATCTTCCGGATGGGTGAAAATGGTCTTGGCGGTCGGCGCCAGACGCAGTCCGCCGATATCGACGTTGTAACCCAGACCCAGGCCGTAGGTGCTGCCGTCGTGATCGCTGCGCAGCCAGTTGCCTTTAAGGAACAGGCCGGGCGAGGTGGTGCCCAGGCCGAGGTTCAGATTAGTGTTGTGCTCGCCGACATCCACGCTGCCTTCGATAGCCTGCGCCGCGCCGCTCAGCAGTACCAGACCCAGTGCGCTCCCGGTAATAAGTTGCTTAAACATGATTCCACTCCGTGAAAGGACAATGATTTCGGCGCAAAGGGTAACAGCCTGAAATCCTCTGACAACTCTATTTGGCAACCTTTACGTAAACAGACATGTCGATCGACAAATTTGTGGTCAGGCGGCCCACATCAGGCGGCCGATAAGCGGCGCCAGCACCACCGTTACGACGCCGGAAAGCATCATCACCAGGCTGGCGACCACGCCCTCCTGCTCGCCGAGCTGCCAGGCGCGCGCCGTGCCGGCCCCGTGCGACGCCGCGCCAAAGCCCGCCCCTTTCGCCACGCCCTGCTTAATCGCGATGCGCAGAAACAGCACGTCGCCGATCGCCATGCCGAACACGCCGGTGATCACCACAAACAGCGCCACCAGATCGGGCTGGCCGCCGATGGGCTTTGCCGCCGCCAGCGCGAAAGGCGTGGTAATGGAGCGCACCGCCAGGCTGCGCTGGATCGACTCAGGCAGCGTCAGCAGGCGCGCCAGCCACACCGAACTGCACACCGCCACCAGCGTGGCGGTCAGTACCCCGGCGCTCAGCGAGAGCCAGTGACGGCGAATAATCGCCATGTTTTCATACACCGGCACGGCGAAAGCCAGCGTTGCCGGGCCAAGCAGCCAGAGCAGCCAGTGGCTTTCGGCGATATAGTCCTGCCAGGAGACGTGCGTCAGCAGCAGCAGCGCCACCAGCAGCACCGGCGTCGCCACCAGCGGCATCAGCAGCAGCGTGCGCCAGCGGCGATAGAGACGCTTGTTGAGAAAGTAGATCAGCAGCGTGACCGCCAGACAGAGCAGGCTCAGGATAACATCACGCATCGCGCTGTTCCCTGCGCGCCGCGCGCGCCACTTCATAGCGGTAGAGACGATCGACCACCAGCGCGGTGGAGGCGAGCACCAGTACGGTGCTGAGCGCAATCACCACGCAGATGCGCCAGCCGTCGACGCGCAGCAGGTCGCCATAGTTCACCACCGCCACCACCGCCGGAATAAAGAACAGCAGCATTTCGGCCAGCAGCCAGCGCGAGCCCGCCCTGACCCAGCGCAGCGGCAGCACGCGCGTGACAATCAGGGCCAGCAGCAGCAGCATGCCGACGATGTTGGCGGGCAGCGGCAGGTGCAGCCAGCTCACCAGACGATCGCAGGCGATAAACATGCCGATATACAGCAGCAGCTGCAGCGGCAGCCAGAGTCGTTGCAGCCTGCCCACAGGCTGCGGACTGAGCGCTAGCGCCATTCTCTTTTCTCCCCTCATCAGATTCGGCGCTTAGTATAAATCCGCAACAGAAGGTGAAAAAAATGAATTAAAATTATTCCAATCATGCCAAAAGGGAATAGTTATGGACGTCCGTGCGTTACGCTACTTCATCGAGGTGGTGCGCCAGCAGAGTTTTACCCGCGCCGCGCAGAAGCTCTATGTGACGCAGCCCACCATCAGCAAAATGCTGCGCCAGCTCGAAGAGGAGCTGGGCTGCACGCTGCTGCTGCGCGACGGCCGCAAGCTGCATCTGACCGACAGCGGCCAGGCGGTCTACCAGCGCGGGCTGGCGATTCTGCAAGAATTCCACCAGCTTGAGGCGGAGATCGGCGACATTAACCAGCTGAAAACTGGCGAGCTGCGCCTCGGCATCCCGCCGATGGTCGGCATGCAGATCGCCGGCTCGATCTCGGCGTTTCGCCGCCGCTATCCTGGCGTCACCCTGAACATCTCCGAATTTGGCGGCCTCACGGTGCAGCAGGCGGTGCTGGCGGGCAGCCTGGATATTGCCCTGACCGCGCTGCCTGTCGATCCCGATCTGCCGCTGAACACGCTGCCCCTGATGCACCATCCGCTCTGCGTGCTGGTGCCGCGCCAGGCCGCCTGGCTTAACCGCAGCCATATCGCGCTGACGGAGCTGGCGGCGCATCCGCTGCTGATTTTCAACGAGGAGTTCTCGCTGAACCGCCAGCTGATGAAGGCGTTCCAGCGCCTGGGCATCACGCCGCATATCGCGGTGCGCAGCGGACAGTGGGATTTTCTGGCGGCGATGGTGCAGGCGGAGATGGGGCTGGCGATCCTGCCGGAGCCGATCTGTCAGCGGCTGGATAAGCAGTCGCTGCTGTGGCTGCCGCTGGAGTCGGAGCTGATGTGGAGTCTGGGACTGATCTGGCGGGAGGGGAGCTATCTGTCGCGCAGCGCGCAGGCGTGGATCGCCTGCTGCCGCGAGCACTGGCCGGATGAGGCGCCGCGCCTGTCGGTCTAGGCGCGGCGCGGGGCCTACTCTTCTTTTTCGATCAGCACCGCTTCCAGCAGGTCGAGATCGCGCAGCAGCCGCTGCATGCTCTCATCGGAGATCTGCTGGGTTGCGCGCAGGTGATAGACCTCGGCGCGCTCGGCACGCAGCGCGGTCAGGCGGAAGCGACGCTCCAGGTTCTCGGCGAACAGCGCCTGCTCCAGATCGCTTTTGCCGTCGGCGCGGCGGCGCAGATTGCCGATAACGCGCAGGCTGACCTCTTTCAGCAGCTCAGGATCGATATTCTCTTCGCTGCTGTTCTCCAGCCGCTCTTCCATTTTATGCAGGCTTTCAATCGCCACGCTCGCCATCACCGCACGGGCATTCTGCAGCTCGCGGCGGTGTCCGGCTTTATCAATGCCGTCCACGCCGCGCAGCAGCAGCGGCAGCAGCACCACACCCACCAGCAGCGAAAACAGGATCACGCCGGTCGCGATAAAGACCAGCTCATAGCGTGCCGGGAACGGCTCGCCGGAGGTCAGGAACAGCGGGATAGAGAGCACGCCCGCCAGGGTAATGGCGCCGCGCACGCCGGCAAAAGTGGCGATCAGCAGTTCACGCAGCGAGTAGTTGGCGAACTCCATCGGCTTCTTCTTCAGCACGCGCTTGCTGAGACGCTGCATAATCCAGAGCCAGCCGAAGCGCACCACCATCAGCGCGCCGTAGACCAGGATAATGTCGGTAAACAGCATCCAGAGCTCGACGTTGGGATCGGCGTTGGCGGCGTCGATGGAGGTGCCGATAATGTCCGGCAGCTGCAGGCCGAGCATCAGGAACACCATGCCGTTGAAGACGAATTCCAGCATCTGCCAGACGCTGTTGGCGCGCAGGCGCATCGCCAGCGGCGCGCGACGGATAATGCCGGAGCGGGTAATGGTCATGCCTGCCGCAACCGCCGCCAGGATGCCGGAAACGCCGAGATGTTCCGCAATCAGGTAGGAGGCGAACGGCAGCAGCAGCAGCAGCACGGTTTGCGTCGCCGGATCGTCGCCGCTCCAGCGGCTCAGCAGGCGCAGCGATTTACCGTAGAGCCAGCAGACCGCCACGCCCGCAATCAGGCCGCCGATCGCGACTTTGAGGAACTCGACGCTGGCGCCGCCCCAGGTAAAGACCATGGTGCCCATCGCCACCGCAACGGCGAACTTCAGCGAGACCAGGCCGGAGGCGTCGTTCATCAGCGCCTCGCCCTGCACGATCGACATGATTTTCTTCGGAATGCGCCCCTCGCCGACGATGCCGGAGAGCGCCACGGCGTCCGTGGGCGACAGCACCGCCGCCAGCGCGAAGGCAGGAATCAGCGGAATGCCCGGCACCGTCCAGTAGATGAGGTAGCCAATGCCGACCACGGTAATCAGCACCAGCACCAGCGCCAGGCCGATAATTTCCCGTCCATGATGCAGGAACTCGCTGATTGGCGTCTTCCAGCCGTCGGCAAACAGCAGCGGCGGAATAAACAGCACCAGGAAGAGTTCCGGGTCGAAATCGACATGCAGGCCGAAGGTCGGCCAGGCGAGCAGCGCGCCGGCGAGGATCTGCACCAGCGGCAGCGGGATCTGGAACGGCAAGATGCGCGCGGCCACCCCGGAGAGCGACACCACCAGCGTCATAATGAGAATAGTGAAGAAGATTTCCATGCTTTCCTTAGGCGAATCGTAAAGTCAGAAAAAATGTTGTGAGCGCTAAAGTGTAAAGCAAAGTGCGCAGAGAGTGACACGTCACACGTGCGGTGGGGCAAAAATCAGGAGAATGTAACGGACGAGGCTGGCCCCGCCCGCGTTTACAACTAGATCGCCCAGCCTCCGGCATAGAAAACCACCAGCGCGGCCGCGATGACGACGGTGCCCACGTTCAGCCTGCGCCACTCGCCCGCGAACAGGCGGCCGACCACCAGCGTAGCGAAACCAAGCATGATGCCGGTGACGATATTGCAGGTCAGCACGATAAATACTGCCGTAACCAAACCAGACATCGCATCAACGAAATCGCCAAAGTCGATTTTTGCTATGTTGCTCAGCATCAGCAGGCCGACATACATCAGCGCGGGCGCGGTGGCGTAGGCGGGCACCAGATAAGCGAGCGGCGACATAAACAGAATGACCAGGAACAGCAGGCCGACCACAATCGCCGTCAGACCGGTCTTGCCGCCCGCCGCCGTGCCGGCCGCGGATTCGATATAGACCGCCGCAGGCGACGCGCCGACCAGGCCAGCAAAGAGGCTGCTGACCGAGTCGGTGGTCAGGGCGCGTCCGCCGTTGATGATCTGGCCCTTCTCATCCAGCAGGTTCGCCTGCCCCGCCACCGCGCGGATAGTGCCGGTGGCGTCGAATACCGCCGTCATCACCAGCGCCAGCACGCTCGGCAGCACTACCGGCTGTAGCGCGCCCATAATATCCAGGCTGAACAGCAGCGACTCGCCCTGGCTGTCGCGCAGGCTGGGCAAGGCGAACAGCCCCTGAAACTTCACTGCTGGATCGAAGATCAGCCCGAGAATCGAGATGGCAATGATGGTGAGCAGAATGCCGCCTGGCACCCGGCGCTTCTCCAGCCCGACAATCGCCGCCAGCCCCAGCAGCGACATCATCACCGGAAACGAGGTGAAGTGGCCCAGCGCCACCGGCATGCCGGGCGCGGGGTTCTTCACCACCAGCCCGATACCGTCGGCGGCGATCAGCAGCAGAAACAGGCCGATGCCCACCCCGGTGCCGTGCGCCACGCCCATCGGCAGATTGCGCAAGATCCAGGCGCGGATGCCGCTCACGGAGATAAAGGTAAACAGCAGCCCCATCAGGAAGACCGCGCCGAGTGCCACCGGCACGCTGATATGCTGGCCAAGTACCAGGCTAAAGGCGGTAAAGGCGGTGAGCGAGATGGCGCAGCCGATGGCCAGTGGCAGGTTAGCCCACACTCCCATCACGATAGAACCGACGCTGGCGACCAGACAGGTGGCGACGAAGACCGCCGCAGGCGAAAAGCCCGCTTTGCCCAGCATGCCGGGCACCACAATCACCGAGTAGACCATCGCCAGGAAGGTGGTCAGTCCCGCCAGAATTTCCTGCCGGACGCTGCTGCCGCGTGCAGAAACAGAGAACCAGGCGTCCAGCTTGCCAGCGGACGAGCGTGATTCGTATGACATAGTTGAGCCTCAAGAATTTTTTGTTGTGTGAAACGCCCTGCGTCGCTGCCTGCAAAATCCCTGGTTATCAATCCGGCGCAATGGCGCGCCAGACGGCAGGCAAACGTTTACTTCGCGGCGGATAACTCTCCGCTATGCGGAGAGATAAAAGGCAGAGGATTATCCGGCGTTTGGCAGCCGATTTTCAACTGCTTCCTTGCCTTAATTCAGGATACAAAAGGGTGTGTAAAGTGTGGCTGAAGGTGGGTGCGGCGTCGGCATCAGGGACGTCGCCGCGTTACTTGCTGATGTTGCGGGCTTTTTTGCCGTTTAGCCGCCGGGTATTACCTCGCCGCCCTGCTGAACGGCGCGCTGCCAGGCGGCGCGCTGCTGTGCGCTTTCAAGCCAGGCCGCCGTGGCGGGCATATCTTCCAGGCCGCCGCGCGACTGCAGCGCCAGCAAAGGAAAACTCATCTGAATATCGGCAATGCTGAAGCGCTTGCCGGCGAACCAGGGCTGAGCGGCCAGATGGTGCTCGATCATCTGACGGTGCGGCTCCAGCTGCTTATCAAGCCAGGCCTTCTGCATACCCTTGCCCAGCGCCGCGCCCGCCGGACGCAGCAGCCAGGGCACCGGCGCCTTGCCGAGGCGGCCGAAGATCAGCTTCATCACCAGCAGCGGCATTAGCGATCCTTCGGCGTAGTGCAGCCAGTAATTCGCCTGCAGACGCGCCTGCTCGTCGAGAGAGGTGAGTCGCTGTTCGCTGTCATATTTGCCTTCCAGATAAGAAAGGATGGCGCCTGATTCAGCCACCACCTGGTTGCCGTCGGTAATGACCGGCGACTTGCCGAGCGGATGGACCTTTTTCAGCGCCTCCGGCGCCAGCATTGATGCCTCGCGCTGATAGCGTTTGATTTGGTAAGGCACTTCCAGCTCTTCCAGCAGCCACAGCACGCGGTGCGAGCGCGACTGCTCAAGGTGGTGGACGGTAATCATAGTGAATTCCTGTTATGAATGTCAGGCAAGTATAGCGCTCATCCTCTTTAGCGCGGCGGCTCGCCTTTCTCATCCTGCTCCGGATCGAGCAGCACCGCGCCGGAACCCTGCTGCGCCAGCCGGTCGCCAGGGTTGCGCAGCGGACAGTCGCGCATCGACAGGCAGCCGCAGCCGATGCAGCCGTCGAGGTCGTTGCGCAGGCGCGTCAGGGTTTCAATGCGCTTATCCAGCTCCTCGCGCCAGTGCTGCGTCAGGGCATCCCATTCGTGGGTCGACATGCGCTTGTTGGCGGGTATATGCATCAGGCTATCGCTGACGGTGGCGAGCGGAATGCCGATGCGCTGAGCGATTTTGATAATGGCGACGCGCCGCAGCACGTCACGGCTGTAGCGGCGCTGGTTGCCGCCGTTGCGCGTGCTGGAGATCAGCCCTTTGCTCTCATAAAAGTGCAGTGCGGAGACCGCCACGCCGCTGCGGCGCGCGACTTCGCCCGGTGTCAGAACCGGTTTCGGGTAGTTGCGATCTTTTTTCATCTGGCTCTTTACCTCAAGTTAACTTGAGGAATTATACTCGCCTCCGTCAAATAACGAATCCCTCAGAACTAAAGGACGAGATTATGATGCAAGAAGAGATCATTCACTCCCTGACGCGCTGGATCGACCAAAACCTGGATAAGACGCTGTCGATCGATGAAGTGGCGGCCAGGTCTGGCTACTCAAAATGGCACCTGCAGCGTATGTTCCGTACCGTGACGAAACAGACGCTGGGTGGCTATATTCGTGAACGTCGCCTGACGCTGGCGGCGGAAGCGCTGCGCCAGACGCAGCGTCCGGTATTTGATATCGCGATGCAGTATGGCTATGACTCACAGCAGACCTTTTCCCGCGTTTTCCGCCGTCAGTTTTCGCAGACGCCAACCGCCTATCGCCACTTTATGCGTCGCCAGGCGATTCAGCGTCCACGCATGCTGAGCTTCGACTGCAGCGAACCTGCGGCAAGCTATACCCAGCGCACCACCGGGGAATGCTGCCCGGTTCGCTAAGCCCCAGGCGCCCTTAGCGGGCGCACCTTGCCGTTTTCCTCGCCTGATAGCCTCATGTCACCGCCAACATTGCGATAAAAACTTTCTACCATACCAGGTACAAAGTTTGTTCAAAAAATCAAATCTGGTGATATAATGTGACCCAGCTCACACATTACACCCTTTATGACGGCGAAAAGCCTTTCCCTGACCACGCTTTTCGTCGCCAGTGATGTCCGGTAACCGTCAGGGATAATCACTTAGATTCAGAGGCTTAAGTCGATGGCGACCCTAACCACCAGCTTGATTGTCATGCGCTGGGAACTGCTCAGCGCAATCATGATGTTTTTTGCCAGCACCCTTAAAATTAAATTCCGCCAGAGCAGCCATCACGTGATGGCGTTTATGTGCGGCGGCGTCGGTCTCGGGATGACCTGCTGGTTCGTGATGGGGCTGCTGGGCATCTCGCTGAGCATGGAAAACGTGCATCACTTTATGCTGGTGACTAAGGATACCTTTATTCAGGTGATGAGCCAGACCCCGCCCGACTGGCCAATGCCTTAATCGTTAGCCAATAAAAAACCCCGCAGCGCGGGGTTTTTTATTTTGCTGTGATTACACAGAGCTGACGAAGCTGGCATGGCCCGATCGCAAAGTCGCTTAACGCATCCATGCTCGCTCGGCCCGCGCCTTCCATGGCGCGGGACGCTTTGCTCTTCGGCCCATGCCAGCTTCGTTTTGGCTTCGTTAGCCGTCTGTAATAAAAAACCCCGCAGCGCGGGGTTTTTTATTTTGCTGTGTGACTCAAACTTTCTTCAACAGCGCAGGGATGTTCACGTCCTGCACCGAAACGCCCGGTATCTGCGTGCCGCGGCGATCCTGAATCCACATATCTCCCATCATCTGATTAAGCCCACGATCCAGTCCCGTCACCAGACCTGCGCCCGGCGTAAAGGTCAGCTCGCCGAAGTAGATATGATCTTCGTGGATATACCAGTCCACACGCACATAGTCGAAATCGCTCGCCAGCTTTTTGCTCAGATCGAGCGCGTGCTGCAGCGAGTCAGCGATTTTCGTTACATCCAGGCCGGTATCGCGAATCTTGTGGAACGCTTCGGTCAGATTGTTGACGTAAAAATTCATCGAGAGCTGCGGCTGGCAGCGGTTGTAGATCACCTGCAGCACATATTCAAAGCGGCCGTCGCGCTTGTTGAACATATGGAACTTGTAATCAATCGGCGCCGTTTTGCCGTCGCCGATATACTTCTCGACCAGAATACGCGGCTTGATATAGCGATAGTGGATCTCGCGCGCCTCGTTGGCAAAATCGGTCTTCAGCCACTTATAACAGCTGTTGATAATCTGCTGCTTGCGCAGCGCATCCGGCTCTTCCAGCAGGATCTCTACCATGTTGGAAGCGTGGTTCGGCTTGATTACCGTGCCCTTCCAGCATTGCAGGCTGTTTAACGACGCGGGATCGGTCGACTCATGCACCAGCGGAATCAGATACTCGTTGCCAATCTTCTCGGCGATATAGTCACGCACCGAATACTTATCTGAAAGGCGGCCGTAAATCTGGTAGTCGCCATAGACGAACTTGCGATACAGCACCTTTTCGTTGAAGACCTTAGGTTGACGCAAGTTGGGCAATTTTTTGAACTTGTGGAAGTAGTAAATGCGGTCCTGGTATGCCCAGGGCATCTTCTTAATGAAGTACTGCACACTTCTTCTGAGTTCATCTTTCAACTTAAACATATCTGACCTCATTTGTAGGTTTTGTAGTTGAGTGAGGAAACCTGAATTCTTTGAATGACGCCGTTTTTGAAGAAGTAATTCATTACGGTGAGGGACAAGAGTTCCGACACGAAGACGCTCCATGCGGCGCCCATAATGCCGTAGCCCTGGATCAGCCACCATGAAAGCGGCAGGCTGATAACCATCAGGCAGATGATTTTCTTCAACAGATAGTTGAAACCACCCTCTTTCACCATGTAGCGGTAGGCTACGGTGCCCATAGCGGAGAAACAGGTCGCCATTGACAACAACGTAATGAGACTTCCTGACTGTGTGTATTCTGAACCGTACAAAGCGATGATGATTTTCTCGCCGAACAGCGCGATAACCAGCAGCATCATCAGTGAAACTCCCATGACATAGCCGTTAAGCCGCGCTGCCAGCTTAATAGCCACTTCGCCGCGTTCTCTGAAGATTTCAGTGAAGCATGAAGTTATGAGCGCCACGGGGATAAAAATCCACGAAGCCGCAATCGTATTGGCCGCCGCAAAGAGCCCGAGGTCGCTTGCCGACGCGATGCCGGCTAAGAACATCTGCGCCGCTTTTACCTGTACTGAAATAAAGATGCTGGAGATCGCCAGCGGCAACCCGGCGTACATCAGATAGCGCAGATAGGCGCTGCGTTTCTCCTGCGGCGGCGCAATATCCTGCGCTTCGCGGTAAAAGTTGTATCGCTTGATAACGTAAGGCACCAGCGTCACGGCCACGATAGAGAGCGTCAGCCATGCCGGATTCAGACGCAGCCAGGCGATAACGAAGCTAATGGTGAAGCTCAGCAGCATGCCGAGCGAGTTCGCCACGGTATTGAGCCGGGAAGCGAGGCGCGCGTTGTTGTAAACGCTGAAGGTATCCTGCGTCACGAATACCGAAGCGACGAACGACGCCAGCGTGAACGCCAGAAAATTTTGCGGCATGGTAAACCACACCCAGGCCAGCACCGGTACCGCGGTGACCAACAGCAAAATCATGCGCAGCGTGCGCGCTACGTTCATCAGACGCAGCCCCTTCGGCGCGCTTTTGCTGATCCGCTTAAACAAGATAGTTTCGGTACCGAAGATGGCGACGGTCTGGACCATTGAAAATAAAGAGGTAGAAAACGCCATCTGACCAAATACGGTTGGCCCGAATGATTTCGCCACGTAGGAGGTCACAAATATGACGCCAAAAACCGAGACGATCTTCTCAGACATCATCCAGGCGGCATTAGACATTACGCTTAATTTCATTGACTCATCCTTTGCATTACTTACTTCAACCGCTTCGGTACAACGTCCCTGTAACGAATTAACAAGCGCTCAGTGGGCCTGGCGTTATTTAAAGATTTCAAACCAGGCTGGTCCGAAAAATGAGAATCAGAACACGATTCGGTGAATTTTTTCAGGATAATTCTGATTAAATTTGGCTCAGAATGGCAAAACTGGAATCGATTTCACGATGAAAACAGAACCCATTCGTAAGTCATTTCCCTGTGAATTTAGCAAGTACGTTGTGCTAAATATCAAATGTACGTAGAAATTTTTCGTATTTGGGATGGGAAGAATCTATAACAAAAATCCCCCACCAGGAAGGTGCGCCCATCGGATAAGAATAAAATAAGATTTATCCCATGATGATATTTATTCTAAATATCTTAATTTAACCTACGCAATTCTAATCGCGCACTTTAATACTGCATTAATAGTTTATTTACAGTGCCAGATATTAATACAGTACATCTCATCCATTAATCGATAAGAAAGGTAAGAGCATTTATGAGAAAGTCACGATATAGCGAAGAGCAAATCACAAATGCCATTAAAGCTTCTGAATCAGGGGTTAAAGTCAGGGAGATTTGTGACGAGCTGGGGATCTCTGAGGCCACCTTCTATAGCTGGAAAAAGAAATTCTCCGGCCTGTCTTCGGAAGAAGGAAGAAGAATCAAAGAGTTAGAAGATAAACTACAAACACTTACCCGCGAGCTGCAAACGCTCAACTCAGATAAGGAGATGCTGCAAAGCGTATTGAAGAACTTCTTTACTACCAACGAGAAGCGTCAGGCGGTCAACTTTCTGCAGAGCACGTTCGACATCGGCACGCGCCGCAGCTGCCGCCTGCTCGATATTAGCCGCAGCGTTTATCACTATCCATCAGGTTCGGAAAATCGATAAAACCAATAATACTGCTGTAAACTGACATAGCGCTGAGATTGTTCTTACCAGAAGAGATGATGACACTTTAAGATACCATTCGTGGCTTTAATTTTCGCTCCATGCATTCCTGATGGATTTGCAGCCGGATCGATTTTCATTTTTTACGGTAATTTTGATAAACACCAGCAAAAGTCTCGCATTTCTCGCTACTTCTCCTCTTGCCCAATCTCATTTCGATGAGATTGGTGCTTCCTGCTTTGCATCAGGCATGTTAATGCACGGCGCTAAAATCCTCTTTTTCCAGTAAGCCGCGTTGAACAGATTTTCTGATAGCAGCCGTTTTTACTTCAACATAGGCTGGCACTAAGTTTGCATCCAGTGGAGAATATTTAATCAACTCTGAATAAGCGGAGCGGTAAAAAAATGCCAGGATTTTTCCTGGCTAAATGGTTTATCAGTGCTTATCGCTTTTCTTATCCGGATGCCAAATCATATAAGATTATTCAGCCTAAAGATCGCCAAAGCTAAAGTTTCGTAAATTTTCTCATCGGGAATTATTCTTAATAGCCATCCTCTTTCTGGAAAAAAAGGTGGTTTATCAGACGCTATTCTCAGGGCCAAACACCAATAAAAACGCACCGGCAAAAGATAAATATGCAGCAAAATGGCGAATTGTTCGCCACTGATTAAGGCTTTAAGGCCTGTTTAGAATGAAACAGGGCCGTTCGGAAGAGGTGATAACGACTGGAAAAAGGCGTTAAGTGCGCGTTCAGAAGAGAGAAAAATGAGATCGGGATCGCTTTTTATTACGCTGCACGCGGCGGCTTTAGCGATTTAATAGCAAAAGAGCGGCAAATTTTGCCGCTCCGCTCTGCGTATTATTCTTAAAACGGGGTGAAATCAACGGGTCAGCGTCTGTTAAAGAGGGGGCTGTCCGGGGAATTAATGTTCAATCGAAGCCAACAGCGGCTCAGGCTTGATGCGCATCGCCCAAATCACGCCGAGGATCAGACAGAAAATACCGCTCAGCGTCAGCAGCGGTGGCCAGCTTTGCCGCCAGATAAAGGTCCACAGCAGGCCGGACAAGGTTTCGAAGACGATAAGCGGCCCCATGAAAACCGTCGGCAGTCGCTGGCTGGCAGCATTCCAGCACAGGGTGCCGAGCCAGGAGCAGAGCAGGCCAATCATCAGCATCAGCGGCAGAAACCGCTGCGGCTGCGGGCCAAACGGCAGCGTAAAGTTCGGCTGCTGCCACGCCAGCTGGGCGCTGACCAGCGCATACATCATCAGCGCCAGCGGCAGCGTCACGATCCCCTGCGCTGTCGCCCAGGTGGATGGCTTATGCTGCGGATGGGTGCGCAGCCAGCGCGCGTTGCGCAGCGGATACCAGGTCCAGCACGCCACCGCCAGCACCGCCAGCGCGATGCCGCTCAGGTAGCGGGTTAAATCCCACTCGCCCTCCTGCCCGCGCAGCTCGGCGATATTAACGCACGCCAGACCGGCGAAGATCGCCAGTAATGCAGGCGCCAGCCGACGCCAGGCCAGGCGTCCTTCCAGATGGCCGTAAAGAAGGTTGGCGGTAATCGCCATCACCACCGGCAGCGTGCCGATAATCATGGTGGATACCGGCGCGCCGGTGCGCTGAATCGCGCTGGCGAGCAAAGAGTAATAAAGAAGGTTGCCCACCAGCGACAGCTTTAGCGCTTCGCGCCAGTCAGAAGGCAGCAGCTTACGCAGGCGACGGCGATCCAGCCAGGCGAGCGGCAGCGCGATCAGACCAAACGCGACATAGCGTCCGGCAGACTGCAGCGCGCCAGGATAGTCCGGTACCAGCAGCGGCCCAACAAATATCAGTCCCCACATCAGCCCTGCGGCAAGGGCAAACAACACGCCAGCTAACATCATCTCTTCCTTTATTAAAGCGCTTCAGGAAGTGTGGCGGAAAAAGCAGGGAAAAATCTTGTAGCAGATTGCGGTTCGCCCTAAGCGCTGCGCACCTGTTTTTGATAGCGCACCGGCGTAATGCCGTAACGCTGGGCGAAGGCGCGGGTGAGATGCGCCTGGTCGCTCAGGCCGACGTTCGCCGCCACGCTGGCGGCCGACAGCCCGCGCGCCAGCAGCAGCTTGGCTTCATATAGCCGATAGGCCATCAGCATCTGATGCGGTGTCACATGAAAGTGGGCGCGGAAGGCGCGCAGGAAATGCCACGGCGAGAGCCCTGCCAGCAAAGCCAGCTCTTCCAGCCTCACCGGCTCGGCCAGATTGTCGCGCAGATAATCGCGCACCTGGTCAAAGCGGTGCCTCCCCTCTTCTTTGCCTTTTTGCGCCATGCGCGCCAGCGGTCGCAGCTGTGCCAGCACTTCGCCCAGCAGGCTTTGCCGCGCCAGTGGACTATCGGCCAGCCACAGCGCCGACAGCGTCTGCGACAGCGGCCGTGCCAGATGCGGATCGGTGCGCAGCGCATCGCTGAACCACCAGCCGCGGTCGCCGGTGAGCTGCGCCATTTCATCTGGCTGGATATAGATCATCTGGTAACGCCAGCCCTCGTCGCAGGCGGACTCGCCGGTGTGCAGCTCATCGGGATTCATCATGACCAGCGAATGGGTCGGCGCCGTGTACTGCGCACCGCGATAGCGAAATCGCTGCGCGCCTGCCTCAATAGTGCCGATGCCGAAAGCCTCATGCGTATGCGGCTCAAAAGCATAGCGGGTGATATGCGCCTGGTAGAGTTCTACGCCTGGCAGCTCGGCAAACTGGCGAAACTGCGCGCGATCTTTTTCGCAGGGAAAAATAGCCGGAACGCCCTCCACCTTAATCTCCTCGTTAACCAGACAGGCTTTCAGCATGCCAGCGAAAGCTGGCGAATTGCAAAAGAGTTTTGCTCTTTCGCCACGGCTGGTTGACACTGAAGCGCACCGTTCACAAGGAGAAAGAAGATGGCCCAGCGAGTGCTTGTCATTGTCGATATGCAAAACGGCGTTTTCGCCACGCCGCGCTTCGATCGCGCCGGACGTGTCGCGCGCATCAATCAACTGACGGACGCAGCCGACCGGGCAATCTTCATCACTCACCGTGAAGGCGAGATGCAGCCAGGCACCGAGGCGTTTGAACTGCTGCCGGAGCTGCGCCAGCCGGCGAGTTCGCTTTACGTGACGAAGACCGCCTGCGACAGCTTCTGGCAAACCGAACTGGCCACCGTGCTGGCGCAGCTCGGCGTCGATAGTTTTGTGATTTGCGGCTGCGCGAGTGATTACTGTGTCGATACCACCGTTAAAGTCGGCGCGGGCTCAGGCTATCGCATTACCGTCGCCGCCGATGCGCACACCACGGCGGATCGCACCTACGCCAGTGCGGAGCAGCTGATTGGGCAACACAATGAGGTGTGGGCAGGTTTGTCTCTGCCGGGAAATGTGCCGCAGGTTGTCAGCACGGCAGACATATTAACCCGATGGGCTGATTAGCTCCATTTTGCCGGGCGATTCCCGCAGGCGCTGTGCTGCGGTTTAGATGAGGCTGACGATAGCGGTTTTGCCGCCGTTTAAAGAGGCGAAAAAAAGCCCCGCGTAAACGGGGCCTGCGATTGTGATGCGATGGCGCAACAATCAGAACGGGATGTCGTCGTCGAAATCCATCGGCGGTTCGCTGTTGTTGCTCGCCGGCGCGCTCTGCGGTTGCGGGCGCGACTGTGCGCCGCCGCTGAACTGATTGCCGCCCTGCGGCTGCTGCGGCTGGCCCCAGCCGTTGTTGTTGCCGCCGCTCTGCTGACCGCCGCCCATCGGCGCGCCGCCTGCGCTGGCGCCGCCCTGCTGACGGCCGCCCAGCATCTGCATGGTGCCGCCAACGTTAACCACTACTTCGGTGGTATAACGATCCTGGCCGCTCTGATCCTGCCATTTACGGGTACGCAGCTGGCCTTCAATATACACCTGCGAGCCTTTACGCAGATATTCGCCAGCGACTTCCGCCAGCTTGCCGAAGAGCACCACACGGTGCCACTCGGTAATCTCTTTGTTTTCACCGGTCTGCTTGTCACGCCAGCTTTCCGACGTGGCCAGCGTAATGTTGGCAACCGCGCCACCATTCGGCATGTAGCGCACTTCCGGATCCTGACCCAGATTCCCGACAAGAATCACTTTATTTACGCCACGACTGGCCATGTTGCTCTCTCCCGATGAGTTGATACTTAAGAGTCTAAACGATCAATTCTACCACGTCCTGCCAGGCGTTCCCACTTTCGAGCCGTCTCGCAGAAGCGCTCATTTTACACCCAAAATGCAAAAAATACTGGATATTTAATCAGTCTATTTTTTGTGCCATAATACCCTGTTTACGCTAATCGTGTCCGCAAGACACGCGGCGTGCTGCTCAATCCGGGAAAGGTGAATGGATAAGATCGAAGTTCGTGGTGCCCGCACCCATAATTTGAAAAACATCAACCTGATCATCCCTCGCGACAAACTCATAGTGGTCACCGGCCTCTCAGGCTCCGGCAAGTCCTCTCTGGCGTTTGATACGCTCTATGCGGAAGGTCAGCGCCGCTACGTAGAGTCGCTCTCTGCCTATGCGCGTCAGTTTCTCTCCTTGATGGAGAAGCCGGACGTCGACCATATTGAAGGTCTGTCGCCCGCGATCTCTATCGAGCAGAAGTCCACCTCACACAACCCGCGCTCGACGGTCGGCACCATCACCGAGATCCACGACTATCTGCGTCTGCTGTTCGCCCGCGTCGGCGAGCCGCGCTGCCCGGATCATGACGTGCCGCTGGCGGCGCAAACCGTCAGCCAGATGGTGGACAATGTGCTGGCGCAGGATGAGGGGCGACGCTTGATGCTGCTGGCGCCGGTGGTGAAAGATCGCAAAGGTGAGCACACCAAAACGCTGGAGAACCTGGCGGCGCAGGGCTACATTCGCGCGCGGATCGACGGAGAAGTGTGCGATCTCTCCGATCCGCCGAAGCTGGAGCTGCAGAAAAAGCACACCATCGAAGTGGTAATTGATCGCTTCAAGGTGCGCGAGGATCTGGCGACGCGTCTCGCCGAATCCTTCGAAACCACGCTGGAGCTTTCCGGCGGCACGGCAATTGTCGCCGATATGGACGACCCGAACGCGGAAGAGCTGCTCTTCTCCGCTAATTTCGCCTGCCCCATCTGCGGCTACAGCATGCGCGAGCTGGAGCCACGCCTCTTCTCGTTTAACAACCCGGCAGGCGCCTGCCCGACCTGTGACGGCCTGGGCGTACAGCAATATTTCGATCCTGACCGCGTGGTGCAGAACGGTGAGCTGTCGCTGGCCGGCGGCGCCATCCGCGGCTGGGATCGCCGCAACTTCTACTATTTCCAGATGCTGCGTTCGCTGGCCGAGCACCTCAATTTCGACGTCGAAGCGCCGTTCAATACCCTGAGCGATAAAGCGCGGCAGGTGATTCTTTACGGCTCTGGCAAAGAGAACATCGAGTTTAAGTACATTAACGACCGCGGCGATACCTCAGTACGTCGCCATCCGTTTGAAGGCGTGCTGCACAATATGGAGCGCCGCTATAAAGAGACGGAATCCACCGCAGTGCGCGAGGATCTGGCGAAGTTCATCAGCAACCGCGCCTGCGCCAGCTGCGAGGGCACCCGCCTGCGTCGCGAAGCGCGCCACGTGTTTGTCGAGAACACCAATCTGCCGACCATCTCTGATATGAGCATCGGCCACGCGATGGATTTCTTCCGCAACCTGAAGCTGAGCGGCCAGCGCGCCAAAATCGCGGAGAAGGTGCTGAAGGAGATTGGCGACCGCCTGAGCTTCCTGGTGAACGTCGGCCTGAACTACCTGTCGATGTCGCGCTCCGCGGAGACGCTTTCCGGCGGTGAAGCGCAGCGTATCCGTCTGGCGAGCCAGATCGGCGCCGGGCTGGTGGGCGTGATGTATGTACTGGATGAGCCGTCAATCGGCCTGCATCAGCGCGACAACGAGCGCCTGCTCAGCACCCTGATCCACCTGCGCGATCTCGGCAATACCGTGATTGTGGTTGAGCATGACGAAGATGCCATTCGCGCGGCGGACCACGTGATCGATATCGGCCCTGGCGCTGGCGTGCACGGCGGCCAGGTCGTGGCGGAAGGATCGGTGCACGAGATCATGGCGGTGGAAGCGTCGCTGACCGGCCAGTTCCTTAGCGGCAAGCGCGAGATTGCCGTGCCGCAGGAGCGCGTGAAAGGCGATCCGACTAAAACGCTGAAGCTCAGCGGCGCGCGCGGCAACAACCTGAAAGATGTGACGCTGACGCTGCCGGTCGGCCTGTTTACCTGTATCACTGGCGTCTCCGGCTCGGGCAAATCGACGCTGATCAACGATACGCTGTTCCCGATTGCGCAGCGCCACCTGAACGGTGCGACCACCGGTGAAGCGGCGCCCTACCGCGAGATTAACGGGCTTGAGCATTTCGACAAAGTGATCGATATCGACCAGAGCCCAATCGGCCGTACGCCCCGCTCCAACCCGGCGACCTACACCGGCATCTTTACGCCGGTGCGCGAGCTGTTTGCGGGCGTGCCGGAAGCGCGTTCGCGTGGCTACAATCCGGGCCGCTTTAGCTTTAACGTGCGCGGCGGCCGCTGCGAAGCCTGCCAGGGCGACGGCGTGCTGAAGGTCGAGATGCACTTCCTGCCCGATATCTACGTGCCCTGCGACCAGTGCAAAGGCAAGCGCTATAACCGCGAGACGCTGGAGATTAAGTACAAGGGCAAGAGCATCCACGAAGTGCTGGAGATGACCATCGAAGAGGCGCGCGAGTTCTTTGACGCCGTTCCGGCGCTGGCGCGCAAGCTGCAGACCCTGATGGACGTCGGGCTCTCCTATATTCGTCTCGGTCAGTCAGCGACGACGCTTTCCGGCGGCGAAGCACAGCGCGTCAAGCTGGCACGCGAGCTGTCGAAACGCGGCACCGGCCAGACGCTCTACATTCTGGATGAGCCGACCACTGGCCTGCACTTCGCCGATATCGCCCAGCTGCTGGAGGTGCTGCATCAGCTGCGCAACCAGGGCAATACCATCGTGGTGATTGAGCATAACCTTGACGTGATCAAAACGGCGGACTGGATTGTCGATCTCGGCCCGGAAGGCGGCAGTGGCGGCGGCGAGATCCTCGTTGCAGGCACGCCGGAAACGGTAGCGGAGTGCGAGAAATCGCATACCGCGCGCTTCCTGAAGCCGCTGCTGGCGAAAAAGAGCGCCTAGCTTACATTTCCTGCGAGCGGCTGGCGTAGAGCGAAAAGCGAAGCGTCCCGCATAGCCTATACCGCTCCTCTCAGGCCCGCCGCAAGCGGGCCTTTTTTCTGCATATTCCCTCCGATAAAAACAGAATCAGGCAAGATTCAGGCATGTATAGGCATAGCCGCGCTGGCCTTCTGTCACTATTCTTTTAACGGTTCTCACTGGCGCGCCCTGCTGGCTGCGCCCTCTTACCGCGGCGCTTTGCGCGCCGAACTCAAAACGCTATTCACGACACAACGAACCTGGAGACACCATGAATATTACGCACGCCTATGCTGCTCAGGACGCGAAATCCCCACTGGCGCCGTTCGATTACAAACCGCGCGAGCTGCGCGCGCATGATGTACAGATTGACGTGTTGTTCTGTGGCGTTTGTCACTCTGACCTGCATCAGGCCCGCAACGAGTGGAAAAACACCCTTTTTCCGGTCGTGCCGGGACATGAAATCGTTGGCCGCGTGACCGCTGTCGGCAGCCACGCCAGCAAATATAACGTTGGCGATCTGGTTGGCGTCGGCTGTATGGTCGACTCCTGCCGCAGCTGTCCGAGCTGTCAGGAAGGGCTGGAGCAATATTGCGAAGTCGGCTTTGTCGGCACCTATAACGGCCAGGATCGCGAAACCGGCGACGTCACCTACGGCGGTTACTCAACGGCGGTGGTGGTTGATGAAAACTTCGTGCTGCGCGTGCCGGAAAATCTGGATCTGGCAGGCGTCGCGCCGCTGCTGTGCGCCGGCATCACCACCTATTCGCCGCTGCGCCACTGGAACGTCGGTCCGGGCAAAAAAGTCGGTATCGTCGGCCTGGGCGGCCTGGGCCATATGGGCGTGAAAATTGCGCACGCGATGGGCGCGCATGTGGTGCTGTTCACCACCTCGCCGTCAAAAATCGAAGACGGCAAGCGCCTGGGCGCGGATGAAGTGGTGATCTCGAAAGATGCGGATCAGATGGCGCAGCACGCCAACAGCTTCGATTTCATCCTGAATACCGTGGCGGCGCAGCACGATCTCAACCCCTTTATCGCCCTGCTCAAGCGCGACGGCAATATGACGCTGGTCGGCGCGCCGGAGCACGATCACCCGGCGCCGCAGGTATTTAACCTGATCATGAAGCGCCGCAGCATCGCCGGCTCGCTGATCGGCGGCATCGCCGAAACGCAGGAGATGCTCGATTTCTGCGGCAAGCACGGCATTACGTCTGATATCGAACTGATTGCGATGAATCAGATCAACGACGCCTATGAGCGTATGCTGAAAAGCGACGTGAAGTACCGCTTTGTTATCGATATCAATACGCTGCGCGACGAAGCGGCAGCGTAAGCGACACCCGGCGCGCGGCTTCAGGCCGTGCGCCTCTTTTAGACGCCCGCCGCGCGGGTCGTGCCAGCCTGCTGATAAGAGGCATCCACCAGATAGTAGATCTGCGAATCTTTCAGCGATCCGTCCAGCAGCAGCGTGCTCCAGTGTGTCTTATTAAGATGCTCGCTTGGGAAGACGTCGCTGTGCTCCTCACGCAGCAAGTCCGCCAGCGCAGGCGTCGTTTTCAGCGACACCGCCGGACGCCCCTCAATCTCATGCACCATGGCGAACAGCACCCCGCCGCTTTTAATTTGCGTCGCTTTCCAGTCGCTGTGGACGCTCTGCTCCGCGTCCGGTTTGCTCATACAGTAAGTCAGCAGATCTGACGTATTCATTTCGACTCCCCTTGTAAAGTGGCGACAATGCGCCGCGCGCCGCCGTGGATGCGGTGTTCCCCTAACCAGATGCCCTGCCAGGTGCCCAGCACCAGCCTGCCGCGCTGAACCGGCAGCAGCAGCGATACGCCAAGCGTGGAGGATTTAATATGGGCCGGCATATCGTCGCGGCCTTCATAGTCATGTTGGTAAGACGTCGCTTCCGGAACCTGGCGCATAAAATGGTTTTCCATATCGCTGCGCACCGTGGGATCGCAGTTTTCATTCAGCGTCAGCGACGCTGAGGTATGCTGCAGCAGCAGGTGCAGCAGGCCAATCTGTACCTGAGCCAGCGCCGGAATTTGGCCGACGATCTCGTCAGTGACCAGATGAAAACCGCGTGATTTCTCACCGAGCGTGAGCGTTTGTTGATGCCACATGCCTTATTCCTGAGTTGGTTACACCGTTTAAGTGTGCAATAAGTCGCGAAAAGGTAAACCTGAAGGCGAAAAAAAACCGTCAGCCTGAGCGGACGGTTTGCCTGTGAAACAGCACAGGGATGCGGGTGTCAGAGGCAGATGGCAAAGACGCAAACTCGGCATCCCTGCCTGCTCGGCCCCTCTCCCGCCTGGAGAGATCACATCACGGCGGCAAACGCCTGCGCGACCTGCTGCACGTTATTGCTGTTTAGTCCGGCGACGCAGATACGGCCGCTGCCCACCAGATAGATGCCGAACTCTTCACGCAGCCGATCAACCTGCTGCGCGCTCAGGCCCGTGTAGCTAAACATGCCGCGCTGCTTCAGCAGGTAGTCGAAGTTTTTGCCAGGCAGCGCGGTGCTGAGCACGTCCACCAGCGTTTTGCGCATGGCGATAATACGCAGGCGCATCGCCTCGACTTCCGCCAGCCAGTTCGCTTTCAGGGCATCATCGTTGAGGACGCGCGCCACCACCTGCGCGCCGAAGTTCGGCGGGCTGGAGTAGTTGCGACGCACCGTGGCTTTCAGCTGGCCCAGCACGCGTCCCGCCTCTTCGGCGCTGTCACACACGATAGAGAGGCCGCCGACGCGTTCGCCATAGAGCGAAAAGATTTTCGAGAAGGAGTTGCTGACCAGCGCCGGCAGACCTGCGGCGGCGATAGCGCGAATAGCATAGGCGTCCGCTTCCATACCCGCGCCGAAGCCCTGGTAGGCGATATCGAGGAACGGGATCAGCTCCTGCGCCTTCAGTACCTCAACGGTTTGATCCCACTGCGCGTCAGTGAGGTCGGCGCCGGTCGGGTTATGGCAGCAGGGGTGCAGCAGCACGATGCTCTGCTTCGGCAGCGCTTTCAGCGCGGCGAGGAAGGCGTCGAATTTTACGCCGTGGGTCTCGGCGTCGTACCACGGATAGCTCTTAACCTCGAAACCTGCGCCGTTGAAGATCGCCACATGGTTATCCCAGGTCGGATCGCTGACCCAGACACCGGAGTTTGGGAAGTAGCGCTTGAGGAAATCCGCGCCGACTTTCAGCGCGCCGGAGCCGCCCAGCGTCTGAATCGACGCGATACGGCCCGCCTTCAGCATCGGGTGTTCAGCGCCGAACAGCAGCGGCGCAATGGCGTTGCGGTACGCGTTGAGGCCTTCCATCGGCAGATAGAGCGACGCCTGCTGCGGCTCGGCCTTGAGCTGCTCTTCTGCGGCGGCGACCGCCTGCAGCTGAGGAATAATGCCCTGCTCGTCGTAGTAGAGGCCGATGCTGAGATTCACTTTATTCGTGCGCGGATCCTGTTTAAAGGTTTCCATTAGCGACAGAATCGGATCGCCGGCGTAGGCATCAACGTTTTGAAACACGGTGCAGATCTCCATGTGTGGTCTTAAAAATCAGAGGTGTATGCAGCATTAAACCATGTACCGTCCGGGACGATGGTTCATGGCGATAATCAGGTTAAGGATCACTGCGCCCGCGACCGACGCCAGCAGCATCGGCCCGCTGACGACGAACAGCGACGCCAGCACGACGCAGGTATCGACAGCCATTTGCAGTTTGCCGGCGCGCAGCCCAATGCGATCCTGCAGCCACAGCGCCAGGATATTGATCCCGCCCAGGCTGGCTTTATGACGAAACAACACTATAAACCCAATGCCCATGATTACGTTACCGAACAGTGTCGCATAAAAGGGATTGAGCGCGGAAAAGTGGACAAAGAGCGGATGCAGATGGGTAAAGAGCGACACCAGCCCCACCGCGCAGAAGGTTTTCAGCGTGAATTCCCAACCCATGCGGCGCACTGCAAGCCAGTAAAACGGCAGGTTGATCAGGAAAAAGGCGCTGCCGAACGAGAGCGGCGACAGGTAGCTGATCAGGAAGGCGATGCCGGCGGTGCTGCCGGTTAGCGCGCCCGCTTGCTTCAGCATTATGACGCCGAAGGAGACCATCAGCGTGCCGAGCAGAATGGCCAGCGCGTCTTCGATACGCGAATGGGGGATGCGGGTAGGTTCTACGACGTTATCCATAGGAAATCTTATTGCACTCTCAGCGAAATAAAGCGTGGCCTTAAGATGCAAAAAACGCACCATGCCGTCAGCGTTGAGTCGCCTTCGGCAGGTGCAAGTAATTATCCAGTTGATAACTAAGGCGCTTTTGTTGCTTGTTTTTGTGCACGCCTTGCGGATAAACCGTCAATTCATGCACAAATTCGAATTTCGACGCATATTTTTTGCATTATCTGGCGCACGGCTGCACCAATTAAGCACATCATGCACTTTTTTGGCGCATTTTGTGCGCTGGCGCCATCATCAGCCCGTTCTCTTTCAGGCGCCCCAGCACCACCGAGGTTTTTACATGCGACACGCTTTGATGGCCCGCCACCAGTTGGCTTATCAGCGCGCTCAGCGAAGCGAGATCCGCTACGGCGACTTTCAGCAGGTAATCGGCGTCGCCGGTGGTTTTGTAGGCGTCGACAATCGCCTCTTCTTGCTCAACCATGCGGTGAAAGCTGTCAACGTATTCGGCGGTGTGGTTAATCAGCCGCACCTCAATCAGACCCACCATGCCCAGTCCAACCGCATCAGGCGACAGACGCGCATGATAGCCGAGGATCAAATTCGCCTGTTCAAGGTTAATGCGGCGACGCGAACATTGCGAAGCCGACAGGCCCACTAAATCGCTCAGCTCCTGGTTGGTCAGGCGGCCGTTAGACTGCAATAAGGTCAGGATTTTCAGATCGTAATCATCTACATGAGTCATGCTGCTTCCAGTGCGTAATCGTGCGCTGTAATACAGATAACCTGATTAACGGCGGGGTTGTCCAACACTATTTTCTGATGATGCGAGGCAGCATGCACAGATCGTGCATGCCGACAGAAGGGGTTATTCGTCGTCGTAAGCCGGACCGGCATAGTTGTCGAAGCGCGACCACTGGCCGTTAAAGGTCAGGCGCACCGTACCGATAGGGCCGTTACGCTGTTTACCCAGAATAATCTCGGCGATGCCTTTAAGATCGCTGTTTTCATGGTAAACCTCGTCGCGGTAGATAAACATAATCAGGTCGGCGTCCTGCTCGATAGAGCCAGATTCACGCAGGTCGGAGTTGACCGGACGCTTATCGGCGCGCTGCTCCAGCGAGCGGTTGAGCTGCGACAGCGCCACTACCGGCACGTTGAGCTCTTTCGCCAGCGCCTTAAGCGAGCGAGAGATTTCGGCGATCTCCAGCGTACGGTTGTCGGAGAGCGACGGCACGCGCATCAGCTGCAGGTAGTCGATCATGATCATGCTCAGCCCGCCGTTTTCGCGGAAGACGCGTCGCGCGCGCGAGCGTACTTCGGTCGGCGTCAGGCCGGAGGAGTCGTCGATATACATATTTTTCTTCTCCAGCAGGATGCCCATGGTGCCGGAGATACGCGCCCAGTCTTCATCGTCAAGCTGGCCGGTACGGATGCGCGTCTGATCCACGCGCGACAGCGACGCCAGCATACGCATCATGATCTGCTCGCTGGGCATCTCCAGACTGAAGATCAGCACCGGCTTGTCGTGCAGCATGGCGGCGTTTTCGCACAGGTTCATGGCGAAAGTGGTTTTACCCATCGACGGTCGCGCCGCGACGATAATCAGATCCGACGGCTGCAGGCCGGCGGTCTTTTTATTCAGGTCCTGATAGCCGGTGTCGACGCCGGTCACGCCGTCGTGCGGCGTCGAGACCAGGGATTCGATACGCGAAACCGTAGCTTCCAGCACCTCCTGGATGTTCTTCGGCCCTTCATCTTTGCTGGCGCGCGACTCGGCGATTTTAAAGACGTTGGACTCCGCGAAGTCGAGCAGTTCGTCGCTGTTACGTCCCTGCGGATCGTAACCGGCGTCGGCAATCTGATTCGCTACCGAGATCATTTCGCGTACCACCGCGCGTTCGCGCACGATATCCGCATAGGCGCCAATGTTCGCCGCGCTGGGGGTATTTTTCGCCAGCTCCGCCAGATAGGCGAACCCGCCCGCCATCTCCAGCTCACCGCGCGTTTCCAGCGACTCGGAGAGCGTGATCAGGTCGATGGGCTGGCCCGCTTCCAGCAGACGCTGCATCTCGGAAAAGATCAGGCGGTGCGAGCGGTTGAAGAAATCTTCCGCCACGACGCGCTCGGAAACGTTGTCCCAGCGCTCGTTATCCAGCATCAACCCACCCAGCACCGACTGCTCCGCTTCAATCGAATGCGGCGGCATTTTAATACCTTCCAGCTGCCGGTCGGGCGTGTCGTTCGATTTGTTGGTGGGTTTATTTCCTGCCATAGTGAATGCAATACCGATCTTCTGAGGGGACGCGCCAGTATACCTTATGGCGGCGCACCTCTCACGCCTCATGTTGAACAATCACAGGAGTAAAAATGGCAAAGCGTATTCAGTTTACCGCGCAGGGCGGGCCTGAGGTTTTGCAGTGGGTAGATGTCGATCCTGCCGATCCTGGTGAACGCGAAGTGCAGGTAGAGAACCGCGCCATCGGCATTAACTATATCGATACCTACGTGCGCGGCGGTCTTTATCCGGTTCCCGCACTGCCGTCAGGCCTTGGCACCGAAGCGGCGGGCGTGGTGAAGCGCGTCGGCAGCGCGGTCACGCGCTTTAAGCCGGGCGATCGCGTTGTCTATTGCCAGGCGACGCTGGGCGCCTACAGCGAACTGCACAACGTGGCGGAAGATCGCCTGATGCTGCTGCCGGACGCCATCAGCTTTGACCAGGCTGCCGCCAGCTTTCTGAAGGGGCTGACCGTGCACTATCTGCTGCGCCAGACCTACCGGGTGAAGCCGGACGAGACCTTTCTGTTCCATGCGGCGGCGGGCGGCGTCGGTCTGATCGCCTGCCAGTGGGCGAAAGCGCTCGGCGCGCATCTTATCGGCACCGTCGGTTCGGCGGAAAAGGCGAAGCTGGCGAAAGCGGCAGGCGCCTGGGCAACCATCAACTACCGGGAAGAGAATATCGCCGAGCGCGTCAGCCAGTTGACCGACGGCAAAAAGGTCGCGGTGGTGTATGACTCGGTGGGCAAAGATACCTGGGAAGCGTCGCTGGATTCGCTGCGTCGTCAGGGGCTGATGGTGAGTTTTGGTAATGCTTCCGGGCCAGTGACCGGCGTAGATTTGAGCATTCTCAACCAGAAAGGCTCGCTGTTCGTCACCCGCCCTTCGCTCTACGGCTATATCACCAATCGCGAAGAGCTGGAGCAGGCGAGCAACGATCTCTTCTCGCTGCTCGCCAGCGGCGCAATTAAGGTTGAGGTGCCGGAACAGCAGAAGTTCCCGCTGAAAGAGGCGGAGCGAGCGCACCGCACGCTGGAAAGCCGCAGCACTCAGGGATCCAGCCTGCTTATTCCCTGATGCCTGAACGCAAACGGGGCTTCCCGTAGGAAGCCCCTTTTCTTTTTATCGTTCGCGCTGGTGTAGGGACAGCGGCGATGAATTCATGTCGACTCAACGGCAATCATCCTGGCAGAAAACATAAGTAAAAAATATGTTTAATTGCGAAACGCGCATAAGCAATCTGTCAGTCTGTGATCGCACCCGCAATTAATAGCCGCGGCGTCGTTCTAACTTGCTGATTTTACGACGCAGCCTGCGACGCGCCCGTTCGCGACCGTCGCCGTAAAAAGCGCGATACACCCAGGCGGCAACCAGCGCCAGCGCCAACCAGGGCAACAATTTGATTACAAGCGCAAACAGGCCGCCGATGAACATCACTGCTGTCGCGACGACCAGCGCCGCCAGCACGCCCAGCAGCGAGACGCCTGTCACCAGAAGCATCAGAAAAAAGCCCAGCACAAACAGAATTTCCACGTTTTTACTCCTCTTGTGAATTCTACAGCTTTATTACAAGAAGCGTGCCAGAGCTTATCTGTTTGAATATAATGAATAAAATCCGCACTCACCGCCAAAACCATGGTGAATTTCCTCACTTTTTGGCGTAAAAAAAACCAGCACTCAGGCTGGCTTTTTCTGCTCCCACAGAGGGTCAGGCTTCCTGCGGGATCCTATCTGCTACCAGCGCCAGCGCCGCTTCCAGCACGCGTACGTCTGCACCCGGCTTATGCGCGTTTTCACTCAGATGGCGACGCCACTGACGCGCACCAGGAATGCCCTGGAACAGGCCGAGCATATGGCGCGTAACGTGGCCAAGATAGGTGCCCTTCGCCAGTTCCGCCTCGATATAGGGATACATGCTGCGCACCACCGCGACCGGATCCGCGGCTGGCGCGTCACGGCCGAACAGCTCGCGATCGACCTGCGCCAGCAGGCCCGGATTCTGGTAGGCCTCGCGTCCCATCATCACGCCATCAAGATGCTGCAGATGCGTTTTGGCCTCTTCCAGCGACTTTACGCCACCGTTGATGGCGAGAGTAAGCTGCGGGAAATCACGCTTTAGCTGATAGACGCGCGGATAGTCGAGCGGCGGAATTTCACGGTTCTCTTTCGGGCTCAGGCCGGAAAGCCAGGCTTTACGCGCATGGATGATAAAAGTGTCACAGCCGCCGCGCTGCGCGACGGTGCCGATAAAATCGGTCAAAAATGCGTAGCTGTCCTGCTCGTCGATGCCGATGCGGGTTTTTACCGTCACCGGAATCGACACCACCTGACGCATGGCGTCGATGCACTCGGCCACCAGCGACGCTTCCGCCATCAGGCAGGCGCCGAAGCGTCCATTCTGGACGCGATCGGAAGGGCAACCGACGTTGAGGTTGACCTCATCGTAGCCACGCTCTTCCGCCAGCTTCGCACACTGCGCCAGCGCTGCCGGATCGCTGCCGCCAAGCTGCAGCGCGACCGGATGTTCCGCCTCGCTGTAGGCCAGGTAGTCCCCCTTGCCGTGAATAATGGCGCCGGTGGTCACCATTTCGGTGTAGAGCAGCGCGTCGCCAGTCAGCTGACGATGGAAATAGCGACAGTGTCGGTCGGTCCAGTCGAGCATCGGCGCGATAGAAAAACGTTGCGGGGAGAAAGAATTGCTCATGAAGCGCAGAAAATCCGTATAAGGGTGATGATAATCTGCGCAATGATAGCACATTAACAAGGTGCCGGGCGACTCTGCGTCGCCCGGCCTGAAGACGGCTGCGAATCGGCCGATCAGAAGTTAAACCCGAGCTGCATCATTGCGCCCCAGGTATTGTTGTCGCCGACCGAACCTGCCAGATCCAGATGCACCGCGTTGTTGAACGGCGAGACGCCGAAGCCGGCGGTGAAGACGTTTTCGTCGTTGGATTTCATATCTGCGCGGTAGCCAGCGCGCAGCGCCAGCCAGTCCAGCACGCGGTATTCGCCGCCGACGCCAGCGTACTGGCTGCTCTCTTCCGATTTAAAGCGTTTCGTTTCGGTAAGATCGACATCCAGCGCCGCGGTAAAAGGTCCACTGTTCCACGACAGACCAGAGGTCACCAGCGGACGGATCTGATAGGTGTCGCGATAGCCGTTAGTCTCTTTCGTTTTCAAATCGCGCGACACCAGGTTCTGTCCGGTGACGCCCAGCGTCCAGCTGTCGCTCAGCGGCGTCGCTAAGCCAGCGTCGACGTTAAAGCCGGTGTTATCGCTGCGGTAGCGGCTGCCGTTGAGGTCGTTTTTATCGTAGTTGTAGATGCTGGCGGTGTAGTTATAGAGCCAGGTTTTCTGAATCTTCGGCGTGACGCCGATCGAAACCGGATGCCCCGCCACGCTGAACTCGTGCGCAACGGCGATGCCGTAGTCAGTGACCAGCGCCGCCAGTCCGTTTGCGCTGGAGCGCAGATTATTCTGGTCGCCCGGTACGGGGATCACGGTACCGTTGGCTACGCCGTCAAGATAGGCGATGTCGCTCTGCGCCACGTTGGCGCGCAGGTGCACCGTGCCGTACGCCTTGGTGATAAAGGCAAAGGGCAGCGTTTCGTTGGGAACGGTCACCGCCAGCGCAACGCCCGCCGTGCCGTTGGCCTTATTGCCGCGCAGGTCGCGCAGCTGGTTCGCCACGTCTCGCGACGCCGTTTTGAGCTGCGGATAGCCGTTAAGGAAGTCACGAAAGGTCAGGCCATTGATGACGCCACGATAGCGGTCAACGGTGTCGCTGATGTCATCAACCTTATCGACCATCTTGTCTTTATCGGTAATCTGCAGGCCAGCAGAAGGAAAAATAATGCCGACGTTATCGTCCGGCTGCGCACGCGTCATCAGCGCCGGGTTCGCCAGCACGGCGGAGCTCCACGTAGAGGAGGCAACGCCGGTACCGCCCATCGCATCGTTGCGCGCGTCATACCAGGTCCCCGCGGCCATCGCAGAAGAAGAGATAAAGAGCGCGTTTAAAACAGCAGGATATAAAAGCGCAGAGCGCCGGGAAATTTTGTTCGCCATTTGTCTGCCATCACCTTGATCAGGAAAACATTCATCATCGGAATTTGTCGTTAGCGCTATTGTGAATCCTGACTAACGGTTCATTGCTGTGAATTGAGTCGAAACAGCACTGTTATTCGCCGGATTGGATGTTTTAGCTACAAATCGGCGCTTTTATTATTTAGCGGGGTAGTCAAAAAGGATATTAAGGCCAGCCGTTGCTTAAGGCCTCATGAACATTAGTGCTTAACCTGGTGAGTTGTAAAGTAAAACGCTATTTTTGTGAGTTAATATCTCAATGAGGGTGGCACTGATTAGCATCACAGAGAGAACGTTATCTACCCTTTGCCAGCCTAATGCATTGATATTAATAGATCATGACAGGGATTAGGCTGAACGCGCGCAACCTAAGCGCAAGTGCGTCTGCTGTGATAAGATAACATCTCGTTTTCAGCGGAGAATCACCATGTCGACAATGACGCCAGAAAAAATCATGACGCAGGCGGAAAAGCTCTGCCTGCAACGCGGCGTGCGGCTGACCGCGCAGCGCGCTGAGGTGTTACGTCTGATGGCGGCGCAGCATGGATCGATTAGCGCATACGACCTGCTGGATCAGTTACGCGCCAGCGAGCCGCAGGCAAAACCGCCGACGGTTTATCGCGCGCTCGATTTTTTACTGGAACAGGGATTTATCCATCGCGTGGAGTCGAACAACAGCTACGTGGTTTGCCATCACTTCGAGGCACCGGCACATACTTCGGTGATGCTGGTATGCGAGCGCTGCGCGGCAGTCACGGAAAAGCAGGCGGAGGGCGTAGAGAATATCATCGCCGATCTGGCTGGCGAGGCACGCTTTACGCTACGGCACAGCGTGATTGAAGCGCATGGTCTCTGTACACGCTGTGCGGAAGTCGAGGCCTGTACGCATCAGGATAGCTGCAGTCACGATCATGAGTCTGAGGGGAAAAAGCGCGGAAAAAGAGGGTAAGCGGCACATCCCTGTGCCGATCGCTAAGGTGAATCCTGAGCGAGGAGATTACCAGCGGTAATCTTTATTCTGGGTTTCCCAGTCTGAGACTTCTTTCTCTGCCTCATCCTTAGCGTAACCGTAGCGTTCCTGAATTTTGCCGACGAGCTGATCGCGTTTGCCTTCGATAACCTGCATGTCATCGTCGGTCAGCTTGCCCCATTTTTCTTTGAATTTACCTTTGAACTGCTTCCAGTTACCGCTCGCTTCGTCTTTATTCATTTTAGACCTCCACGTCATCCTTAGTTTTACATACCACCGCATAGCGGCAGTACGACAATACAAAGCGCTGCTGTATCGCGCTGTTGTAAGACAATTATAGTAGACGAATCGGCAAGTGGCGGATAAATACAGAATAATCTGTCAGGCGCAGCGCACTACGACTGGCGCAGTGCGCATAAATTAACTTTGAAACCAGCGGTTTAAGCGCCATTCATGCCGCCAGATCAACCAAAGCGAAACGCCACGCAGCGCAAGAAAAACCGTTACCGCCAGCCACAAGCCGTGATTGCCTAACCAGGGGAGAGTCAGCAGCGTCAGAAAGTAGCCAAGCGCGGCCACCGCCATACTGTTACGCATTTCGCGTCCGCGCGTTGCGCCGATAAACAGGCCGTCCAGCAGATAGCACCATACGCCCGCCAGCGGCAGAACGATCTGCCAGATAAGATAGCGATCTACCAGCTGCCGCAGGGAATCCAGCGACGTCAGCATCGACACAATAGCGTCGCCGCTCGCCGCGTAGATGAGCGCAAAGGCCAGTGCGACCATGCCCGCCTGTCGGCAGGCAGCGTGCCATACCGACAGCAGCCGTTCTCCATCGCGTGCGCCATAGGCCTCGCCAGAGACAGCTTCCACTGCATAAGCGAAGCCGTCGAGCGCATAGGCGGTAAAGGTGATGAACATCAGCAGCACGGCGTTAGCGGCGACAATCTCCGGCCCCAGCCGCGCGCCAATAAGCGTCAGTGAAGCAAAGCAGAGCTGCAGCAGCAGCGAGCGCAGCATAATGTCGCGATTGAGGCGCAGCAGGCGGCTGATATCCCCGCGCCAGCTCGCTTTTAACATCGCAATCGAGATGCCGCGCAGCTTCAGCACGCGCCACACCATCGCCAGTCCGACCGCCAGCGTGACATACTCGGCCAGCGCCGTGGCGCTCGCTGCCCCTGCCACGCCCCACTTCATCCCGAGTACCAGCCAGAGATCGAGCAGAATATTGACCGCGTTGCCTACCACCAGCAGCACGACCGGCGCACGGGCGTACTGCACGCCCAGCAGCCAGCCGAGGATCACCATGTTCGCCAGCGTCGCCGGTGCGCTAAGCCAGCGGATATTGATAAAGATGGCTGCCTGCGCCTGCACCTGTGGATCGCCGCCCGCCAGCCGACCTGTCAGCACGCTAAGCGGCTCGCGCAGCAGGATAAACAGCAGGCCCGCAAGCAGCGCCATCAGCAGCGGCTGCGTCAGGGCGCGCGCCAGCGCTTGCGTATCGCGTGCGCCGAAAGCCTGCGCGGTGATGCCGGTGGTGCTCATGCGCAGAAAGAGTAAAAGCATGAAGACGAAGCTGGTCGCGGTCGCGCCAATCGCTACGCCGCCAAGATAAACCGGGCTGTCGAGATGGCCGATAACGGCGGTATCCACCAGGCCAAGCAGCGGTACGGTGATATTGGAGAGGATCATCGGCAGCGCCAGCCGCCAGAGTTGTCGGTCGTCAGCAGAGAAGAGACGCATCAGCCGGTCCATGCCTGAAAACGTAAAAAGAAGCGAGGCGGCCCCGGCGCGGCGTCAGCCGCAGGAGGCGCATGAAAAGATTATCGTACAGACGCCTGACGAAGGGATGCAGGCGTCTGAAGGCCAGCGGTCAGAGCCACTCGCCGTTGCGCACTACGCCTACCGCCAGACCTTCGACGGTCAGCGACTGCGTGCGAGTGTCGACGACAATCGGTTCGAAGTCGTTGTTTTCCGGCAGCAGATGAACCACAGTGCCCTGCTTTTTCCAGCGCTTTACCGTGACTTCATCATCAATGCGCGCCACCACAACCTGACCGTTACGCACATCCTGCGTTTTATGCACCGCCAGCAGATCGCCATCCATAATGCCAATATCTTTCATCGACATACCGGCGACGCGCAGCAGGAAGTCAGCAGAAGGCTTAAACAGGTCGGGGTCAACTTTGTAATGGGTTTCAATGTGTTCCTGCGCCAGCAGCGGCTCACCGGCGGCGACGCGGCCGATTAACGGCAGGCCATTGGACTCTTCCTCTTCCATCAGCAGGCGGATGCCGCGTGATGCGCCGGAAACGATTTCAATAACGCCTTTACGCGCCAGCGCTTTGAGGTGTTCTTCAGCGGCGTTAGGGGAACGGAACCCCAGCTGCGAGGCGATCTCCGCACGCGTTGGCGGCATGCCCGTCTGGTTGATATGGTCGCGAATCAGGTCATAAACCTGTTGCTGCCTGGTGGTTAATGCTTTCATCCCGCCCCCTGGTTGTTTATACAGTCGCTGTGAGTATATACAGGTATTGGTGAAATGAAAACCAAAACCCAGGGAAATAACAGCCGTTTGGGCAATAATGGAAAGGCTATCGCAAATGGGTCCAGAGCAGCGCGATCCAGACAAACAGTGCCAGTATGATAGCGATCAAGACGGCGGCAGAGCCCATATCTTTCGCCCGCCCCGCCAGCGGATGACGCTCCTGGCCGATACGGTCAACTACCGCTTCAATCGCGCTGTTAAGGATCTCAACGATGATCACCAGCACGACCGAGCCGATCATCAGAATGCGCGCGACGGTGTCGACATCCAGCCAGCAGGCGATCGCGATCGCGACAAGGGCGGCCGTGGCTTCCTGACGAAACGCAGCTTCATGCTGCCAGGCGGCGCGTAGCCCTTGCCACGAGTAGCCTGCCGCTTTCACTATCCTGAGTAAACCGGTGGTATGACTTGCCATTGCGAGGGAACCCTTTTAGTTGTTTGACGTCAATGTCTGGGCCAGGTGCGTTTGGCACCACCACAGATCTTCGCAGCACTTTCTGATATGCTTGCGGCGCTTTGCTAACAAGAGGCTTCATGTTGTCTATGTCAGGTTGGCGTAAACTTTATTATAAATTGTTGAATTTACCACTTTCTATTCTGGTAAAAACGAAGGCTATTCCGGGCGATCCCGTTTCCGAACATGGGCTCGATCCGACGCGGCCGATTATGTACGTGCTGCCATACGATTCCAAGGCGGATTTGCTGACGCTGCGCCAGCAGTGTCTGAAGCATAATTTGCCCGATCCGCTCTCGCCGCTGGAAATTGACGGCGCGCTGCTGCCGCGCCACGTGTTTATCCACGACGGCCCGCGCGTATTTCCCCATTTTGGGCCGAATACGGAATCGGTGAAAATTTTTCACGAGTACCTCGATCTGCATCGCAACAATCCTCAGCTCGATATTCAGATGCTGCCGGTATCGGTGATGTTCGGCCGCGCGCCTGGCCGCGAGGTTCAGGGTGACGATACGCCACATCTGCGCGAGCTTAACGGGGTTGAGAAGTTTTTCGCCATTATCTGGCACGGCCGGGACAGCTTTGTGCGCTTTTCCCCAACGGTTTCATTGCGCTGGATGGCGACGCAGCACGGCACCGATAAATCGATCGCGCAGAAACTGGCGCGCGTGGCGCGAATTCATTTTGCCCGCCAGCGATTAGCCGCAGTCGGCCCGCGTCTGCCAGCGCGTCAGGATCTTTTCAACAAGCTGCTGCAGTCCAAGGCGATTGAAAAAGCGGTGGAAGACGAGGCGCGCAGTAAAAAGCTTTCCCATGAGAAGGCGCAGCAGAACGCCGTCGAAATGATGGAGGAGATCGCTGCAGACTTCTCTTATGAGGCGATACGCGTCACCGATCGCGTGATGGGCTGGCTGTGGAGCCGTCTCTATCAGGGCATCAACGTCAACGGCGGCGAACGCGTACGCCAGCTGGCGGAAGATGGCCATGAGATTGTCTATGTGCCCTGCCACCGCAGCCACATGGATTACCTGCTGCTCTCCTACGTGCTGTATCACCAGGGTCTGGTGCCGCCGCATATCGCCGCAGGCATCAACCTGAATTTCTGGCCAGCCGGCCCGATCTTCCGCCGCCTGGGCGCGTTCTTTATCCGCCGCACCTTTAAAGGCAATAAACTCTACGCCACCGTGTTCCGTGAATATCTCGGCGAGCTCTTCAGCCGTGGCTACTCGGTCGAATATTTCGTTGAGGGTGGGCGCTCACGTACCGGTCGTCTGCTCGATCCGAAAACCGGCACGCTGGCGATGACGCTGCAGGCGATGCTGCGCGGCGGCAAGCGACCGATTACGCTGGTGCCGATCTATATCGGCTATGAGCACGTCATGGAAGTGGGCACTTACGCCAAAGAGCTGCGCGGCGCGGCAAAAGAGAAAGAAGGCTTTATGCAGATGGTGCGCGGCCTGCGTAAGCTGCGCAATCTGGGCCAGGGCTACGTTAACTTTGGCGAACCGCTGCCGCTGGTGAACTACCTCAATAAGCAGGTGCCAGAATGGCGCGACGCCATTGACCCGATTGAACCGCAGCGTCCCAGTTGGCTGACGCCAACGGTGAACGATATTGCGGCGCGCCTGATGGTGCGCATCAATGAGGCAGGCGCCGCCAACGCCATGAACCTGTGCGTGACCGCGCTGCTCGCCTCACGTCAGCGCTCGCTAACCCGCGAGCAGCTGATTGAGCAGCTGGAGTGCTATACCGAACTGCTGCGCAATGTGCCCTATTCTCCGGAATCGACCGTGCCGCCGCTGTCAGCGGAAGCGCTGCTAAACCATGCCATGAGCATGAATAAGTTCGAAACCGAGCAGGACAATATTGGCGATATCATCATTCTGCCGCGCGAGCAGGCGGTGCTGATGACCTATTACCGCAACAATATTCACCATATGCTGGTGATGCCGTCGCTGATCGCCGCCATTATTCAGCAGCATCCAAACCTGAGCGAAGCCGAGCTGCTGCGACAGGTGCGGCTGATCTACCCGATGCTGAAAAGCGAGCTGTTCCTGCGCTGGGAAATCGACGCGCTGCCGGCGCTGCTGAGCGCCCTCTGTCAGGAGCTGGCGCGTCAGGGGCTGATTACCCTGCAGGATGGCCAGATGCGTCACACCGCCGCGCGTTATCGCACGCTGCAGCTGCTGGCTGCGGGCATCCGCGAGACGCTGCAGCGTTTCGCCATCACCTTCTCGATCCTCAGCGCGAAGCCAACCATCAACCGCGGCACGCTGGAGAAAGAGAGCCGTATGCTGGCGCAGCGTCTTTCGGTGCTGCACGGCATCAATGCGCCGGAGTTTTTCGATAAGGCGGTGTTTACCACGCTGGTGCTGACGCTGCGCGACGAGGGGTATATCAGCGACACCGGCGACGCCGACGTCGAGCGTACGCAGGCAACCTGGCATATTCTGGCCGACCTGGTGACCAGCGACGTGCGGCTGACCATCGAAAGCGCGGTGGCGCACGAGTAGCCCGCCGCGGGCAGCAAAAAAAGAGGGCGACAGAGATGTCGCCCTTTTTTGTTGCCTGGAAGGTGCCTGCGCGGTGGGCATGGGTGCCCGTTAAAAAACGGCGTTCAAAAAAGCTGGCTAAACGGCGGCGTATTCAGCACTACGCCGATAAACACCACCAGGCCGACATAGTTATTGTTGAGGAAGCCCTGAAAGCAGGCGTCGCGCTCGCGGCCAACGATTAGCTTTTGCTGGTAGAGAAACAGCGCGGCGGCACCGAGCAGCGACCAGTAAAAGAAGGCGTTAAGCTGCATTAGCAGGCCCACCAGCGCCAGCAGACCCAGCGTTGCGAGCTGCAGCAGGCCGATAATCAGCTTGTCGTAACGTCCGAAAAGAATCGCCGTTGATTTGACGCCAATCTTGATATCATCGTCGCGGTCAACCATGGCGTACTGCGTATCATAGGCGACGGTCCAGCAGATGTTTGCCAGGAATACCAGCCAGCATTCTAATGGTAAGGACTCACTAACCGCAGCCCAGGCCATCGGAATTGCCCAGCCGAACGCCGCGCCCAGCACCACCTGCGGCAGATGGGTATAGCGCTTCATAAAGGGATAGCACCAGGCCAGCGCCAGACCACCGAGCGAAAGCAGAATCGTCATCAGGTTCATGGTCAGCACCAGCGCGAACGCCAGCAAGCCCAGCAGCACAAATAAGATCTTCGCCTCTTTCTCGCTGACCGCGCCGCTGGGCAGCGGACGGCCCGCGGTACGCTTCACGAAGCCGTCGACCTTGCGGTCGGCGAAATCGTTAATCACACAGCCCGCCGCGCGCATCACAAACACGCCGAGCACAAACACCACCAGCACCGGCAGCGGTGGCACGCCCATACCCGATAGCCAGAGCGCCCACAGCGTCGGCCACAGCAGCAGCAGCGTGCCGATCGGTTTATCAATACGCATCAGGCGGCTATAGGCCTGAAACTTGCTCATCTGTACGCTTTTTTCCACGTTTAGTCATCCTCAGGCCAAGTCGCGATAGAGCGGCGAGGCGGGTAAAAACAGTTCGGTTAGCAGTAGCGGCTTGCCTGACAGCCGCAGGCGCGAGCGACGTCCCCAGAGCGCGCCGATGTTGCCCGGTTCGATAAAGTCGCGGCTTAAGGTTGAAGAGGAGAAGAGATAGCGGCCAAGCGGGCGCGTGCCCAACTGTTGCAGCATCAGCTCCGGGCCGTTGAGCGTGCTCTCCGGCACCAGCGTGCGGCCGATGAGCCAGGGCTCGTCATCGCCGCACAGCACGATCTCGCGCAGCCAGAAGCGCGCATCGTCCGGCAGAAGCGCCCTTTCGTCGGTGAGCTCATCGGCGTTGATAAAGCCTTCGCGCATCGGCCGCACCGTCACCTGCCGACAGTGCTGCTCAAAGCGGCGCGTCATGGAGTCCTCCTCCATTAGCCAGTCCAGCAGCGGCGCAGTCAGCGTCGGATGCGTGGATGGCAGCCAGTTGAGCGCGCGTAATAAGCTGAGCGCCTCTTGCGACATATCACCACTCCCGTCAATTTTGAGGGCAACAGTGTAGCGCAGAGGCGCGGCGGGCACACCTGGCGACGCTTATTCGCGCTTGAGGCGGTTGCTGTTCGCCAGCCACAGGGTCACCACCAGGATCAGGATGGCGCCGGAATAGCAGAGCGTATCGAAGGGATTTTTATGGTCGACGATAATCAACCGAATGATCGCCGTAATGCCGATGTAAACAAAATAGCGCAACGGGAAGTGATAGCCGGACTGGAAGTATTTGACGATCAGCGCGATAAATTCAAAGTAGAGGAAATAGATCACAATCCCCTCAATCAACAGATAAGAGGAGGCCTGTTCCCCAACGTTCAACAGCACGTTAGCAAGATGCAGGGTCTCTTTGCCCAGAAACACCGCCAGAATAACCGCCAGCGCCAGCAGTCCCAGGTTCAGCACCCATTGCAGCGCCAGTGCGATGTACTGACCGCCAGTGGGTTTAACGTTCATGATTTGCCTCGATAATGGCTTGTTAGTAAAGAATCGCCATCATGCTGTAATGTGATATCGATCACAAGATACCGCCCGCGCTTCCCTTGCTGCTGCAAACAACAATCCAGCATCGTTTCTCTTCTCGACTCAGCGAACTGGTCTACAGTTAAAAGGTCGGCAGCGCACGCAGGTCGCTTAAAATTCAGGAAAAATTGCGCCCGTCTGACCGTTCGTTTTGCAGATTGCTTTTTCCGTCAGGCTGGCTCTCTGCTGCTTTTTAGCCTGACGGTTATGGAGTGGCATGACGTGTTGACCCTGCTTAATCTTCTCTCCGCCGTTGCCCTGCTGGTATGGGGCACCCATATCGTGCGCTCCGGCATTATGCGCGTCTTCGGCGCCGACCTGCGCCGCGTGCTCAGCCGCAGCATCGAAAAGAAACCCATGGCTTTTCTGGCGGGTATCGGCGTAACCACGCTGGTGCAGAGCAGTAACGCCACCACGCTGCTGGCGACCTCGTTTGTGGCGCAGAAGCTGATGGGCCTGACGCCTGCGCTGGTGGTGGTGCTGGGCGCCGACGTCGGCACCGCTATCATGGCGCGTATTTTGACCTTCGATCTCTCCTGGCTGTCGCCGCTGTTTATCTTCTTCGGCGTGGTCTTTTTCCTGTCGCGCAAGCAGACGCGCATCGGCCAGATGGGCCGCGCCAGCATCGGGCTCGGGCTGATTTTGCTGGCGTTGCAGCTGATTGTCAGCGCTGCCCGGCCGATTACGCAGGCGGCTGGGGTGCAGGTGCTCTTCTCCAGCCTGACCGGCGATATTCTGCTGGATGCGCTCATCGGCGCGGTCTTCGCCATTATCAGCTACTCCAGCCTGGCGGCGGTGCTGATTACCGCCACGCTGACCGCCGCAGGCGTCATCTCGTTCAAAGTGGCGCTCTGCCTGGTCATCGGCGCCAACCTCGGCAGCGGCCTGCTGGCAATGCTGAACGCCAGCGGCGCCAACGCCGCCGGCAAGCGGGTGGCGCTCGGCAGCCTGCTGTTCAAACTGCTCGGATCGCTGGCGGTGCTGCCCTTTATCAACCTGCTGGCCCTTTGGCTGGATAAGATGCCGGTCAACGACGAAGAGCTGGTGATCTTCTTTCACGTCTTCTACAACCTGATCCGCTGCCTGATTATGGTGCCCTTTGCCGACCCGATGGCGCGGCTCTGCACCCGCCTTATCGGCGACGATGCTGAGGCGGAGATGGCGATGAAGCCTCGCCATCTCGACCGCAGCGCGCTGGATACGCCGACGCTGGCGCTGGTCAATGCCGCGCGCGAGACGCTGCGCATCGGCGACGTGCTGGAGATGATGCTGGAGGCGTTTAATAAAGTGGTGCACGGCGAAGTGCGCGAAGAGCGCACGGTGCGGCGGCTGGATGATGACGTGGACGTGCTCTATACCGCCATCAAGCTCTATCTGGCGCGCATGCCGAAAGAGGATCTGTCGGAGGAGGATTCGCGCCGCTGGGGTGAAATTATTGAGATGTCGCTCAATCTTGAGCAGGCGGGCGACATTATCGAACGCATGAGCGGCGACGTGGCGGATAAGGCGCTGACGCCGCGTCGCGCCTTCTCGGCGGAGGGCATCAGGGAGTTAGAGACGCTGCATGAGCAGCTGCTGGCGAACCTGCGCCTCAGCCTGTCGGTGTTTCTCTCGCGCGACGTCACCAGCGCGAAACGGCTGCGCCGCGCCAAGCATCGCTTCCGCATTCTGATTCGTCGTTTTTCGCATGCGCATGTCGAGCGGCTGCATCAAAAGAACGTCCAGAGCATTGAAACCAGCTCGCTGCATCTCGGTCTGCTGGGCGATATGAAGCGTCTGAATTCGCTGCTGTGCAGCGTGGCCTATACGCTGCTGGAGCAGCCGGACGACGAGCGGGACGAGGAGTGAAGCGGGGGCGCCCGGCCCCCGCTCTGTTACTTTTTGTCGACCGGTTTGCCTGACCAGTAGCCCGCCAGCAGCGAACCAGAAAGATTGTGCCAGACCGAAAAGAGCGCGCCCGGCAGCGCGGCCAGCGGCGAGAAGTAGAGCTTGCCCAGCGTCGCCGCCAGTCCGGAGTTCTGCATGCCAACCTCCAGCGCCAGCGTGCGGCAGGTCGACTCGTCGAAGCCGAACAGCTTGCCGCCCCAGTAGCCGCCCAGCAGCCCGATGGCGTTATGCATCACCACGGCGGCGATGACCATCAGGCCGACCGATCCGATAAAGCTCTGGCTGCCCGCCACCACGGCGCTGATGATCAACAAAATGCATACCATTGAGAACGCCGGCAGATAAGGCTCGATGCGGCGTACCAGACCGTTAAAGCTGTGGTGGACGATCAGCCCCAGGCTAATCGGGATCGCCACGATCTTCACGATGCTGAGCAGCATACCCACCACATCTACCTGAATATGCGTATCGACGTAGAATCGCGTCAGCAGCGGCGTTGCGAAAACGCCCACCAGCGCGGAGACCGAAGAGATGGTCACCGACAGCGCGACGTCACCTTTCGCCAGATAGATCATCACGTTCGAGGCGGTGCCGCTGGCCACGCTGCCCACCAGGATCATGCCTGCGGCGAGATCCGGCGGCATCTGGAACAGCTTCGCCAGCGCCCAGGCGGCGAGCGGCATCACCAGATAGTGCAGAAAGGTGCCGGCGATCACCGGCGCCGGACGCACCAGCACGCGTTTGAAATCGTCGATATTAAGCGTAACGCCCATACCAAACATAATCAGCATCAGCAGCCAGGAGACCCAGGGTCCGATGCCGAGAAAGGTGCCGGGCGAGTAGTAGGCGGCCACCGAGAGCAGCACGGCCCACAGCGGAAACAGGCGGGTTAATTTGGCGAGCATAGCCAGACTTCCTTCTTTGTATGTTGTGTTTTTTCGCGGATTTGCCACAGAGAAACGCGACGCAGGAACGGGTGCGCCAGCGGAGCGGGATCATAACATTTCGTTATCGCAAGGTGAGGCCAGAAGGGAAAATGGGGATCGACTGCTGCCGATCCGCCAGACAGGGCCAGCAATACGCTGGCTTTTACGCAAAAAAGCGGTCGATCGCACCAGCCGGATCCGATCCGGCCGGGCAGATCCTTACTCGAACAGGTTTTTATGCAGCGCGCGCACCACGCTTTCTGCATCTTCGCCCGGCACCAGGAAACAGAGGTTGTAGCTGCTGGCGCCGTAGCAGATCAGGCGCAGGTTAAACGGCTCAAGCGTGCCGAACACCTCTTTGCCAACGCCGCGCGCTCGGGAAAGGTTGTTGCCGATGAGCGCCACCAGCGCCAGGTTCTCTTCTACTTCAACGCGGCAAAGTGACGACAGCTCCGTCAGCAGCGCCTGGGTCAGCAGGCTGTCGCCGGTGGAGGTCGAGCCGGTGGTGTCGAGCGTCAGCGCCACGCTCACTTCCGAGGTGGTAATCAGATCCACGGAGATATTATGGCGCGCCAGAATAGTGAACACTTCGACGAGGAAGCCGCGCGAGTGCAGCATGTTCAGGCTGTGCAGCGTCAGCAGCGTCTGGCGACGACGCAGCGCCAGCGCGCGGAACAGCGGCGGGTTGGCGGTTTCGCGATGCACGCGCGTGCCGCCGGCGGCGGGATCTTTGCTTGAGCCGACAAACACAGGAATGTCGCTGCGCACCGCCGGCAGCAGCGTCGCCGGATGCAGCACCTTGGCGCCGAAGATCGCCATTTCGGTCGCCTCTTCAAAGGTGATGTCGTCGATACGCTTCGCGGACGGCACCACGCGCGGGTCGGTGGTGTAGATGCCCGCCACGTCGGTCCAGATATCGACGCGCGCCGCTTTCAGCGCCTCGCCGAGCAGCGCGGCGGTATAGTCGCTGCCGCCGCGTCCCAGCGTGGTTGTGCGGCCCTTTTGCTCGCTGCCGATAAAGCCCTGGGTAATCACCAGCGACTGCGCCAGACGCGGCGTCAGCAGCGTGGCGGCCTGTTCGGCCAGCGTCGCGATTTCCGGCTCGGCGCGGCCAAAACGGTCATTGGTGCGCATCACTTTACGCACGTCGAACCACTCCGCCTCAACCTGACGCTCGCGCAGGATCTCCACGAACAGCAGCGTGGACATCAGCTCGCCGTGGCTGACCAGTTCATCGGTAAGCGCGTTGGAGGTCGCCAGCGAGGCGGCGTCGGAAAGCATGGTGATGTTTTCGAGCATGCGGTCGATTTCATCACGGATAACGGCCGGATTTTGCAGGCGTTCGACAATCGCATACTGGATGCGGCGAATTTCGTCCAGCAGGTAAGCGCGCTGCGCCTGCTCCTGGCCTTCCGCCAGCGAAACCAGCAGGTTGGTCACGCCCGCCGAGGCGGAGAGCACCACCAGACGCGTGTTGGCATTGGCCAGCACCACATCGGCGCTGCGGTTCATAGCATCGAAATCGGCAACGCTGGTGCCGCCAAATTTCGCCACGATCAGAGTTTGAGACATTTACGACCTCGTGTCAGGTTATCTTCTCCCGCGTTTATGGGACGGGAGACATTGTATCAGCCTTGGCACAAGGGAAGAGCAGAATTGGGCAGACAAGATCAGGAGACGAGTCACCCAGAAGCACTTCACCTTGCGAAGCGACCGACTGTGGACGCCTCTGGTGACAACCCAGGGGATTCAGCCCCTGCAGCCGACAGGCAACACTCCGTGTGTTGACCACCTCGGCGTCGCTCCCCCTGATGTGTTATCCCCGGATACGGTTCCTCCAACACACTGCCTGGGCGACGCGCCTCTTCTGGCTTGCGCACGGGTGCGCAAGTAGCCGCATAAAAATACCGGGTCATAAGGTTGCTGTCTACGTCTGTCGGCGATTTGCTGCGCCCGCAGCGCTAAATGGCCCTCTTCAGACCGGTTTATTCTGATTCGGCACAAGGTTCAGCAGCGCCATTCACGGCACAATACGCGCCGACTGAACTGAACATCGCCCGCGGCGACTGGCTAAAACGGCGCACGCTTTCCGGCGCGCGATCCGCTGCCGCCTGCTGCAAAGGTGACGCCGCCGACAAAATTTTTCCTTTCAGCGGACACTATTGTCATACTGAAACGCTATAGGGTGTGGTTACCCACGATGGAATGACGGTTCTTAAATCAACAAGAGTGTTGCCATGAAAAATATCAATCCGACCCAAACCGCAGCCTGGAAAGCGCTGCAACAGCATTTTGAACAGATGAAATCGGTGACTATCGCCGAGCTGTTCGCCCAGGATGCCGATCGTTTTGCTACATTCTCCGCCACCTTTGACGACCAGATGCTGGTGGATTTTTCGAAAAACCGCATTACCCAGGAGACGCTGGACAAGCTGCAGGCGCTGGCGAAAGAGACCGACCTGAGCGGTGCGATTAAATCGATGTTCTCTGGCGAGAAGATCAACCGCACCGAAGATCGCGCCGTGCTGCACGTCGCGCTGCGCAACCGCAGCAATACGCCGATTCTGGTAGACGGCAAAGATGTGATGCCGGAAGTGAACGCGGTGCTGGAGAAGATGAAGCACTTCTCCGAGCGTATTATCAGCGGCGAGTGGAAAGGCTATACCGGCAAAGCGATCACCGACGTGGTGAATATCGGCATCGGCGGCTCGGATCTGGGTCCGTTTATGGTAACGGAGGCGCTGCGCCCCTATAAGAACCACCTCAATATGCACTTCGTCTCCAACGTGGACGGCACGCATATCGCGGAAACCCTGAAAGATCTCAGCCCGGAAACCACGCTGTTCCTGGTGGCGTCGAAAACCTTCACCACCCAGGAAACCATGACCAACGCCCACAGCGCGCGCGACTGGTTTCTGAAAACCGCCGGCGATCGGCAGCATGTGGCGAAACATTTCGCCGCGCTCTCCACCAATGCGAAAGCGGTGGGCGAATTCGGCATCGATACTGCCAATATGTTTGAGTTCTGGGACTGGGTCGGCGGTCGCTACTCGCTCTGGTCAGCCATCGGCCTGTCAATTATCCTCTCTATCGGCTTCGACAACTTCGAGCAGCTGCTGAGCGGCGCGCATGCCATGGACCAGCACTTCTCCACCACGCCAGCCGAGCAGAACCTGCCGGTGCTGCTGGCGCTGATCGGCATCTGGTACAACAACTTCTTCGGCGCCGAGACCGAAGCGATCCTGCCTTACGATCAGTACATGCACCGCTTCGCGGCCTACTTCCAGCAGGGCAATATGGAGTCTAACGGCAAGTACGTCGATCGCGACGGTAACCCGGTAGATTACCAGACCGGCCCGATTATCTGGGGCGAGCCGGGCACCAATGGCCAGCATGCGTTCTACCAGCTGATCCATCAGGGCACCAAGCTGGTACCGTGCGACTTTATCGCGCCAGCCATTACCCACAACGCGCTGGCGGATCACCACCAGAAACTGCTCTCTAACTTCTTCGCCCAGACCGAAGCGCTGGCGTTCGGTAAGTCGCGCGACGTGGTAGAGAAAGAGTTTACCGACGCCGGCAAGTCTGCCGAGTCTGTCGCACATATCGTGCCGTTCAAGGTGTTTGAAGGCAATCGCCCGACCAACTCCATCCTGCTGCGCGAGATCACCCCCTATAGCCTTGGCGCGCTGATTGCGCTTTACGAGCACAAGATCTTCACGCAGGGCGCGATCCTGAATATCTTCACCTTCGATCAGTGGGGCGTTGAGTTAGGCAAGCAGCTGGCTAACCGTATTCTGCCGGAGCTGGAAAGCAGCGCCGATATTACCAGCCACGACAGTTCCACTAATGGCTTAATTAATCGCTATAAATCCTGGCGTTAATAAGCGCTGAATTGGGTAAAGGCGACCGCGAGGTCGCCTTTTTTTTACTGTAGCGAACAAAATAACCGCACTGGCGCAGAAAATATGCGCAGTGCAGACGGGATAATTCTTAAATTACGCTGAGATTCCTCTGAAGCTGAAGCGGGAAATACCTCTTTTCTCGCGTTTTAAATGGCCCTTACTCGTCCACTACTCTTTTCTTAAACGCTGTTTTTTAAAGAAATTTAATTTCCAGGCACTCCGGCAAAATCTGATAATACCGTTTTCGGTCCAGCCATTAACAAAAAAGCGTAAAACGCTTTGCATTTAATTTTCCACCAGCAATAAATTCTGGCTTCGGTCAAATCCTGCCAATAAAAAGGGGGTTATCGCTGTCTGGCCCTCTTTTTGGCCAAAATAAACCGCCCTTTCCAACCGCTTTTTCCCGCGCTGAACTCTGGTAATTTGTTGCCCTATACTGAACGCGCCCGTAACGGGCATATCCTTCATTCACTCAATGCAGGACAAGCTGTATGAAAAAAATCATGGTTGCCGGAGCAGCCGTACTATACGTCGCAGCGCATTCCGTGGCTTTTGCCGCCCCGGAAGAAGCGGGTGCCGCAGCGGGCGCGCAGGCGGGAGCAATCTCCGCCGGCACCTCAACCGCTGTCGGTATCGGCGCGCTCGGTGCATTAGTCGGTGTCGGCATTGCCGCTTCTGGCGGTGGTGACGGCGCGAATACCGGTACAACAACCACGACCACAACGAGCACCACTCGTTGACGTAGCACCTTTAAACATAACCACACAGCCGTGTGGTTATTTTTTGCTTTGGCTTCTTTTACAGGGACACACAGTGCGCCAACTTCCTTTGTTGCTGGCTTGCCTGCTGCTGCAGGCCTGCACGCAGACGCAAAAAGGGCTGGAACAGACCGTCATGATGGCGGTTTCCGGCCCCGATGACGTGATTAAAACCGACCAGCAGATCGCCGATTTGCCCTACGCCAGCCTCTACGCGCGAATTAATGAAGGCCCGCAGATTTTCGTGGTGCTGGGCTATAACGAAAATGGCCAGCAGAAGTGGATCACGCAGGACAACGCCATGCTGGTGACCCGGCATGGTCGCCTGGTGAAAACGCTCGGCCTGCCGGATAACCTGCAGGAAGTGAGTAATCTGCCGCAGGATCCGCTGGCGGATGCGCTCCATCTGCGCGACGGCGCCAGCTGGACGCGCATCGCGCAGTGGACCGAGCACGGCGAGACGCGCGCCGCGACGGTGAGTTCGCGCTTTACGCGCGGCGCTGACGAGGTGCTGACGCTGGCGGGCCGCCGCGTTCCCTGCCGCGTCTGGATCGAGCAGGCGCGCATCGAGGCCACCGGCCGCGCGTGGGAGAACACCTTCTGGATCGATAACAGCAGCGGCGATGTGGTGCAGGCGCGCCAGATGCTGGCTGCGGACGCCTTCCCTGTTGCCACCACCCTTCTGAAGCCGGCGAAATCATGAAAACAACACTCTCTTTGCTGGCCGCCCTGATGCTGGCCGGCAGCAGCGCCGCATGGGCGGCGGGTCAGGTGACGGTGCATAGCGCGCAAGGCAGCGCCACGCTCGAAAACGTGCAGGATCTGGCGCAGCTTACCACGCAGCCTGCGCTGATGGAGGCCGTCTGGTGGCGCGGCGCGGCGATCGCGGAGCGACACGCCAGCGCGGCCGCACAGCGCCAGCAACAGCAGACGCTGGCCGATCTGCGCGCCTGGCGGGCGCAGAGCAGCGGCGATCGCGCCGCCGCCATCGGCGAGGTGCTGCGCCAGCTCAGCGCCGTCAAGGTTGCTGGTCGCCAGTTCGTCTCGCTCGACCCCGACCAGATCCGCCTTCACCCCGAGAGCAACCGTCGCCTGGAGGGCCGCTACGACCTCTGGCTGACGCCGCCGTCCGACAGCGTATGGCTGCTGGGTGCGCTGAGCGGCGCAGGCAGAGTCAGCTGGCAGCCGGGCCAGACGGTGCGCGGCTATCTGGCGCAGCATCCGCCTCTTTCCGGCGCAGAGAAGAGCTACGCCACGGTGATCGCCCCCTCCGGCGAAACGCAGCGCGTGCCGGTGGCCTACTGGAATCAGCGCCACCGGGAAGTCGCGCCCGGCAGCATTATCTGGCTGGGCTTCTCCTCCTGGAGCCTGCCTGACGCGTATGGCGATTTGAACCAGCGCATGATTTCTGTTCTGACTCACCGGGTGCCAGAGTGATGAATAAACGACTTCTTTTCAGCCTGCTGGCTGTTTCCGTGGCCGCCGCATGCCAGGCGCAGGCCGAGACCTTTCCCGATCCGGTGGGCCCGTCGCAGTCTGACTTCGGCGGCGTCGGCCTGTTGCAGGTGCCGACCGCGCGCATGGCGCGTGAAGGCGAGTTCAGCCTGAACTTCCGCGACAACGATCAGTATCGCTACTACTCCGCCTCGCTGCAGCTGCTGCCCTGGCTGGAGACGACAGTGCGCTATACCGACGTGCGCACGCGACGCTACAGCGCCGTGGAGAGCTTCAGCGGCAACCAGAGCTACAAAGACAAGGCGTTCGACCTCAAGCTGCGCCTGCTGAAAGAGAGCTACTGGCTGCCGGAGATCGCTTTAGGCTCGCGCGATCTCGGCGGCACCGGCCTGTTCGACAGCGAATATCTGGTGGCGAGCAAAGCCTGGGGACCCTTCGACTTTACGCTCGGGCTCGGCTGGGGCTATCTCGGCAATAGCGGCACGGTAAAAAACCCCTTCTGCTCCTACAGCGACAGCTACTGCCAGCGGCCCGGCGTCGGCGAGGCGGGTTCGATCAACGGCTCGCAGATGTTTCACGGCCCGTCGGCGCTGTTTGGCGGCGTGGAGTATCAGACGCCGTGGCAGCCGCTGCGCCTCAAGCTGGAGTATGAAGGCAACGACTATCAGGATGACTTCGCCGGCAGGCTCGAACAGCGCAGCAAGGTCAACGTCGGCGCGATTTATCGCGTTACCGACTGGGCCGATATCAACGCCAGCTACGAGCGCGGCAACACCTTTATGTTCGGCGTGACGGTGCGCACCAACTTCAACGATCTGCGCCAGACGCATATCGACAGCGCGAAGCCCGCCTACCGTCCTCAGCCGCAGGAGCGCATGCTGGAGCCGACCGTGGTCGCCAGCCAGCTGAGCGATCTGAAGTACAACGCCGGACTGAGCGGGCCGCGCATTCAGACCCGAGGCAGCACGCTCTTCGTCTCGGGCGAGCAGACCAAATATCGCGATACGCGCGAAGGGGTCGATCGCGCCAACCGCATCATTATGAATAACCTGCCGGCGGGCATCGACACGATCGAGGTGACCGAGTCGCGCTTCAATATGGCGCAGGTCACGACGCGCACCGACGTCAGCAGCCTGCGCAATGAGCTGGCTGGCTATCCGCTCGGCCAGGAGCAGCCGCTGCGCCAGACGCGCGAGAACCCGGTGGATGCAGGCGAGACTGAGCAAGGCTTCTTTATTCGTAAAGAGCGCCTCAACTACAGCCTGTCCCCGGTGCTGAACCAGTCGGTCGGCGGCCCGGAAAGCTTTTACATGTATCAGGTCGGCGTGATGGGCAACCTGGATTACTGGTTTACCGATCATCTGCTGGTGGGCGGCAGCCTGTTCGGCAACCTCGCCAATAACTACGACAAGTTCAACTACAACGGCGCACCCTCTGACTCGACGCTGCCGCGCGTCCGCACCCATATTCGTGACTACGTTGAGAACAATGTCTACGTTAACGATCTGCAGGCCAACTACATGGGTTACCTCGGCAACGGCTTCTACGGCCAGATGTACGGCGGTTACCTGGAGACCATGTACGGCGGCGTCGGCGGCGAGATGCTCTACCGGCCGATCGACAGCAACTGGGCCGTTGGCGTCGACGCCAACTACGTGCGCCAGCGCGACTGGGACAACATGATGCAGTTCACCAACTACAAGGCGCCGACCGGCCATGTAACGGCGTACTGGCGTCCGTGGTTTATGCAGGATCTGCTGGTGAAGGCGAGCGTCGGGCAATATCTGGCCAAAGACAAAGGCGTGACGCTCGACGTGTCGAAGCGCTTCGACAGCGGCGTGATGGTGGGCGTCTATGCCACCAAAACCAACGTGTCGTCGGAACAGTATGGCGAAGGGGATTTCACCAAAGGTTTCTACCTGTCGATTCCGATGGATCTCTTTACCGTGACGCCAACGCGCGGCCGCGCGCAGGTGAACTGGGTGCCGCTGACGCGTGACGGCGGGCAGATGCTGGGACGCAAGTATCAGCTTTATGACCTGACGTCCGATCGCGACGCGCGTTTCAATTGATGAAAAAAGGCGGCCTGATGGCCGCCTTTAGTATTGGTCAATGCAGATCGCAAAGTCGTTCAAGCATTCCTGCTCGTTCGGCCCGCGCCACCTGCCTTTAAACTTCGAAGCCGTCCGTGGTTTTAATCCGCGTCATACCCTAAATTCGGCGCCAGCCAGCGCTCAACCTCGCTCACCGCCATGCCCTTACGCGCCGCATAATCCTCGACCTGATCGCGCTGGATCTGCGCCACCGCGAAGTAGCGGCTATCGGGATGACTGAAGTACCAGCCTGACACCGACGCGCCCGGCCACATGGCGAAGGATTCGGTGAGCTTCATGCCGGTGTGGGTTTCCACATCCAGCAGCTGCCAGATCGCCGCTTTCTCGGTATGTTCGGGACAGGCGGGATAGCCCGGCGCGGGACGAATGCCCTGATAATTTTCGCGGATCAGCTCTTCGTTGCTGAGGTTCTCATGGGCGGCAAAGCCCCAGATCACCTTACGCACCCGCTCGTGCAGATACTCGGCGAAGGCTTCCGCCAGCCGATCGGCCACCGCTTTCACCATGATTTTGTTGTAGTCGTCGTGCTGCGCGTCATACGCCTCCGCCAGCGCATCCTCTTCCAGGCCGCCGGTCACGGCGAAGGCGCCCAGATAGTCCGCCTTGCCGCTCCCTTTCGGCGCGACATAATCGGCCAGACAGTAGTTGGGAAAATCGCTCTTCTCCGTCTGCTGGCGCAGATGATGACTGACAGCAACCACCTCGCGGCGGCTCTCGTCGCGATAAATCTCAATATCGTCGCCGACGCGGTTAGCCGGGAAAATGCCTACTACGCCGCGTGGCGTCAGCGCTTTTTGCGCGCTCAGCCTGTCCAGCATCCCGTTGGCGTCGGCAAACAGACGTTTTGCCTCTTCGCCAACCACCTCATCCTCCAGAATGCGCGGATACTTGCCCGCCAGCGACCAGGTCATAAAGAATGGCGTCCAGTCGATGTAGTTGCGCAGCGTATCGATGCCGACCGCTATCTCACTGACGCCGAGACGGTGCGCCACCGGCGGCGTATAACTTTCCCAGTCAATGGCGACCGCATTGTCGCGCGCAGCCTGCAGCGAAACCGGCGGCGTGCGCGGTTTCTTACGCGCGTGCTGGATGCGCACGGTTTCGTACTCCTTGCGCATGCGCGCCACAAAATCTTCTTTCAGCGTCGAGGAGAGCAGCGACGACACCACGCCCACGGTGCGCGAGGCGTTCTGCACGTAGACCGTCGGCCCGCTGTAGTTCTGCTCGATCTTCACGGCGGTGTGCGCCTTTGAGGTGGTGGCACCGCCAATCAGCAGCGGCAGCGTAAAGCCCTGACGCTCCATCTCTTTGGCAACGTTAACCATCTCATCCAGCGACGGCGTAATCAGCCCCGACAGCCCGATAATATCGGCTTTCTGTTCGATGGCGGTTTTCAGAATCTTGTCGCTCGGCACCATCACGCCAAGGTCAATAATCTCGTAGTTGTTGCACTGCAGCACCACGCCGACGATATTCTTGCCGATGTCGTGCACGTCGCCTTTTACCGTCGCCAGCACGATTTTGCCGTTGCTGCGGCCCGCCTCTTTGCTGGCCTGAATATAGGGTTCAAGATAAGCCACCGCCTGTTTCATCACGCGCGCCGACTTCACCACCTGCGGCAGAAACATCTTGCCTTCACCGAACAGATCGCCCACGACGTTCATACCCGCCATTAGCGGACCTTCAATCACCTCAATCGGGCGCGTCGAGGCCTGACGCGCCTCCTCGGTGTCCTGCTCAATAAACTCGGTGATGCCTTTTACCAGCGAATATTCAAGACGCTTAACCACACCCCAGCTGCGCCATTCCGCCTGCTGCCTCTCCTCGCCGCCGTCGCCTTTACTGGTGCGATACTGCTCCGCCAGCGCCAGCAGGCGTTCGGTGCCGTCGTCGCGACGGTTCAGGATGACGTCCTCGACCGCCTCGCGCAGCTCGGCGGGCAGATCGTCGTAAATCGCCAACTGACCGGCGTTAACGATGCCCATATCCATGCCGTTGCGAATGGCGTAATAGAGGAACACGGCATGGATGGCTTCGCGCACCGGATCGTTGCCGCGAAATGAGAAGGAGACGTTAGAGACGCCGCCCGAGATCATCGCGTGCGGCAGCTCGCGCTTGATGTCCTCGCAGGCGCCGATAAAGTCCATGGCGTAGTTGTTGTGCTCCTCGATGCCGGTGGCGACGGCAAAGATATTCGGGTCGAAGATAATGTCTTCCGGCGGGAAGCCGACCTGCTCGGTAAGAATGTTATAGGCGCGGCGGCAGATCTCGATTTTGCGCGCGCGCGTATCCGCCTGGCCCGCTTCGTCGAAGGCCATCACCACCATCGCTGCGCCGTAGCGGCGCACCAGCCGCGCGTGGTGGATAAAGGTCTCCTCGCCCTCTTTCATCGAGATCGAGTTGACGATGCCTTTGCCCTGGATGCACTGCAGCCCCTTTTCAATCACCTCCCACTTTGAGGAGTCGATCATAATCGGCACCCGTGCGATATCGGGCTCGCCGGCGATCAGGTTAAGAAAGCGCACCATCGCCGCTTCGGCGTCGAGCATGCCCTCATCCATATTGATGTCGATCACCTGCGCGCCGTTCTGCACCTGCTGCAGCGCCACTTCCAGCGCCTCGTTATATTTCTCTTCTTTAATCAGTCGCTTGAATTTGGCCGAGCCGGTGACGTTGGTGCGCTCGCCCACGTTGACGAATAGCGTGTCGCCGCTGATGTTAAGCGGCTCAAGCCCGGAGAGACGACAGGCGACCGGCAGTTCAGGCAGTTTGCGCGGCGCCACCCCGGCGACGATATCCGCCATCGCCCTGATATGCTGCGGCGTGGTGCCGCAGCAGCCGCCAATAATGTTGAGAAAACCGGCGCGCGCCCATTCGCCGATCTGATCGGCCATGACGTCGGCATCAAGATCGTATTCACCGAAGGCGTTGGGGAGTCCGGCGTTCGGGTGCGCGGTGACATAGCACTCGGCGATGCGCGACAGCTCCGCCACATACTGACGCAGTTCGTCCGGCCCGAGCGCGCAGTTGAGGCCGAACGATAGCGGCTCGGCGTGGCGCAGCGAATTATAGAACGCTTCCGTGGTCTGGCCGGAGAGCGTACGGCCAGAGGCGTCGGTAATGGTGCCAGAGATCATCAGCGGCAGCTTAACGCCCAGCGCCTCCATTTCGGTCTGCACCGCGAAAATCGCCGCTTTGGCGTTCAGCGTGTCAAATACCGTTTCGATCATGATGAGATCGGCGCCGCCTTTAACCAGCGCGCGCGTCGATTCGCGGTAGGCGTCTACCAGCTGGTTAAAGGTGACGTTGCGGTAAGCGGGATCGTTGACGTCCGGCGAGATTGAGCAGGTGCGGTTGGTTGGGCCGAGCACGCCAGCGACGTAGCGCGGACGATGGGGGGTTTTCACCGTCCACTCGTCGCAGCAGGCGCGCGCCAGTCGGGCAGCCTCGACGTTAATCTCCGCCGAAAGCGCTTCCATCTGGTAATCCGCCATCGCAATGGTGGTGGCGTTAAAAGTATTGGTTTCCAGAATATCGGCGCCCGCTTCCAGATAGGCGTGGTGGATCTCGCGGATCACGTCAGGCTTGCTGAGCACCAGCAGATCGTTGTTGCCTTTGAGATCGCAGGGCCAGTCGCCGAAGCGGCTGCCGCGAAAATCCTGCTCATCCAGCCTGTAGCTCTGGATCATTGTGCCCATGCCGCCGTCCAGCACCATGATGCGTTGCGCGAGCTGCTGATGCAGCGCTTCGATTCTGTTGCTCACTCTTGCCTCGTTTAGCTCAGTTTACTGGCTAAAACGCCAGCGCCTCATACTGTCATAACTTACGCAGGGGAGAAAGCCGCAGCAGGTGAGACATTTTCAGGCAAATCGCGCAACAGATCGGACCAGAACGCGCGGGTTTGCAAATTGCCCAATTAAGCTGAAAATGATTTCCACTTTGCGCAAGGAGATACCTCAATGGTAACGCTCGTTCCCGCTAAACGCGGCAAAAAACCGCGCGGCACCCCCGCCGCGCCGTCGGCCAGCGGTCAGGTGCAGTCTCTGCAACGCGGCCTGCACCTGCTGGAGCTGATCGCCGATGCCCACGGCAGCGTGGCGCTGACCGAACTGGCGCAGCAGGCTGGATTGCCTAACTCCACCACGCACCGTTTGCTGACGACGATGCAGCAGCAAGGCTTCGTGCATCAGACCGGCGATCTTGGCCTGTGGACGATTGGCGCGCACGCCTTTGTGGTCGGCAGCAGTTTTTTGCAGAGCCGAAATCTGCTGGCGCTGGTTCATCCTGTGCTGCGCACGCTGATGGAAACCTCGGGCGAAACGGTCAATCTGGCCGTGCTGGATCTCAGCGATTATCAGGCGGTGATTATCGATCAGGTGCAGTGCACCCAGCTGATGCGCATGTCGGCGCCGATTGGCGGCAAGCTGCCGATGCACGCCTCAGGCGCGGGCAAGGCTTTTCTGGCGCACCTGAGCGATGAGCAGGTTACCGCGCTGCTGCACCAGAAAGGACTGCATTACTACACGCCCAACACCCTGATGTCGCCACAAAGCCTGAAGGCCAATCTGGCGCAGGTGCGCAAAGGCGGCTTCGCCTTTGACGATGAGGAGCATGCGCTGGGACTGCGCTGCGTCGCCGCGCCCATCTATGACGAGCACGGCGAGCCCTTTGCCGCCCTGTCGATATCCGGGCCGATCGCGCGTATGACGGACGATCGCATTACCGAGCTGGGGGCGCTGGTGATCCGCGAGGCGCGTCAGGTGACGCTGGCCTACAGCGGCCGCTAAGCCAGCGCGCGGGCGTAGCGCACGCTGAAGCGCTGCGTTTGGCGCCAGGCCATCACCTCTTCCACATGCCCCTGCCGGATGCGCTGCTGCTGCGCACGCCACCAGCCTGCATCGAAGAGCTCAGGATGCAGCTGCTGCAGCAGCGCGCCGGTCGCGGCCTCGCTGCACAGCGCGTAGCGGAAGGTTTCAGGAAAGACATCGTCCGGGCCGACGCTGTACCAGGGTTCGGCGCTCAGTTCGTCTTCGTCATAGCGCGCCTGCGGCACGTCGCGGAAGTGCAGCTCATCCATTGGCCGGATTTCGTCGTAGTCATAAAACACCACGCGCCCATGCCGCGTCATGCCGAAGTTTTTAAACAGCATATCCCCTGGAAAAATATTGGCCGCCGCCAGCTGTTTGATGGCGTTGCCATACTCCTCAACCGCGTGACGGCGCTCTTCGCTGTTCGCCTGCGCCAGATAGAGGTTGAGCGGCTGCATACGCCGTTCCAGCCACAGATGGCGGATAATCAGGCGGTCACCGTCGATATGCATCTTCGTGGCAATGCTGGCCTGAAACTCCGCCATCAGCGCAGGCGGGATACGCGACAGCGGCAGCGCAAACTGCTCGAACTCCAGCGTGTCCGCCATACGTCCGACGCGGTCGTGCTCTTTGACCTGCTGATAACAGGCGCGCACCTGCGCCTCCGTCACCTCTTTCTGCGGCGCAAAGCGATCGCGGATGACTTTGAAGACGCGATCAAAGCCCGGCAGCGTAAAGACCAGCATCACCATGCCGCGCACGCCGGGCGCTATTTCGAATGCCGCGTCGCTGTGCGCCAGCGCATGCAGATAGTCGCGGTAGCTTTCGGTTTTGCCGTGCTTCTGGCAGCCGATAGCCATATAGCGTTCAGAGAGCGTTTTGCCTGGCAGAATCGGCTGGAGCCACGCCACCAGCGCAGCGGGCACCGGTGCGTGCACCATAAAGTAGGCGCGGGCAAAGCCGAACACGATGCTGGCGTCGTTAGCATCCGTCAGGCAGGTATCGATCCACAGCTCGCCCTGTACGGTGCGCTGAACCGGTAGCAGACAGGGAAAGATGGCGTGCGGCAGGTGTAAACGCGCCACAATCCACGCGGTTTTATTACGAAAAAAGAGCTCGCTGGCCACCTCCAGCGAGCCGCCATCCAGCCTGAAATGCTGTTGCAGATGGCGCAGGATGTAGCGGGCGTCGCGCGCGCGGTCCTGCCAGGGCAGCGTCAGCGTGGTATCGCGCAGCACCTGCTCCAGCATCGCCTGCCAGCCGTGCTGCGGCTGATAGCGACGCGCCAGCGGTCTTGCAGGCTGCGCGGCGCGCTGCTGGGTCGAGAAGATAAACAGCCGCTTCGGCTGCAGATGGGTATGGCCATGCAGACGGCAGTAGACCGAATTGAAAAAGCTTTCGGCGATTTCCGCGCGCGGATAGTCCGGCAGCAGCGCTTCGTAATCCCGTTTGACCTGTAGCCAGAACGCATCGTCCCAGTGTGCCGCGCCGTTGAGTATGCGCAGCTGATCCACCACCAGCGCGACGTGGCTATCGTAAAGGTGGATGCGCGTTTTCATCGCCTGCTGTACCGCCTGCCAGTCCGCCCGTTCGAAGCGCTGCTGTGCGCCAGCGGTAATATCAAGAAAGCGGCCATACTGCGCGTCGAAACCTTGCAGGATGGTATGAGCAATTAAGGATTCGCGTGGTGGCACAGTCACCTCCCAACAAAAGCCTGCCCAGACGCGCTGGGCAGGCAATCTGACACGGGGTTAAAACTGGTGCTGCTCGGTCGAGCCGGTCAGCGCCGTCACTGACGAATGGCCGCCCTGGATCAGCGTGGTGACCCGATCGAAGTAGCCTGTCCCGACCTCCTGCTGATGAGATGAGAAGCTGTAGCCTTTATTACGCGCCGCAAACTCCGGCTGCTGCACCTTTTCGACGTAGTGGCGCATGCCCTCGCCCTGGGCATAAGCGTGCGCCAGGTCGAACATGTTGAACCACATACTGTGAATGCCCGCCAGGGTGATGAACTGGAAGCGATAGCCCATCTCGCTCAGCGCCTGCTGAAACCCGGCAATGGCGTGGTCATCAAGGTTCTTTTTCCAGTTAAATGAGGGCGAGCAGTTATAAGCCAGCAGCTTGCCGGGATAGCGGGCGTGAATAGCCGTGGCGAAGCGCTGCGCCAGCGCCAGATCCGGCGTCGAGGTTTCGCACCACAGCACATCAGCATAGGGCGCATAGGCCAGGCCGCGGCTAATCGCCTGCTCGATGCCCGCATGCGTGCGAAAGAAACCTTCTGCCGTGCGATCGCCGCGAATAAAAGGCCGATCATACTCGTCACAGTCGGAGGTAATCAGATCGGCCGCATCGGCGTCGGTGCGCGCTAACAGAATGGTCGGCACATCCATTACGTCGGCCGCCAGCCGTGCCGCCACCAGTTTCTGTATCGCTTCCTGCGTTGGTACCAGCACCTTTCCGCCCATATGACCGCACTTTTTCACCGCCGCCAGCTGATCTTCAAAATGCACCGCTGCAGCGCCGGCGCTAATCATCGCTTTCATCAGCTCGAACGCGTTGAGCACCCCGCCAAATCCCGCTTCGGCATCAGCGACAATCGGCAGGAAATAGTCGATGTACTCTTTACCGCCCGGTTCAGCGCCGCTCGCCCACTGAATTTGATCGGCGCGCTGAAAAGTCTGGTTGATGCGCTGTACCACTTCCGGCACCGAATTCACAGGATAGAGTGACTGATCGGGATACATCTGCCCGGCAAGATTGGCATCCGCCGCCACCTGCCAGCCGGAAAGGTAGATCGCTTCAATGCCCGCTTTCGCCTGCTGCAACGCCTGGCCACCGGTGAGTGCGCCGAGGCTGTTAATATAGCCTTTGCGCGCTGCGCCGTTGAGCAGCGTCCAGAGCTTTTCCGCGCCGCGCTGCGCCAGCGTGCAGGCCGGATTAACCGAGCCGCGCAGGTTAACCACCTCTTCCGCGCTGTAAGGGCGTGTAATACCTTCCCAGCGCGGTGCACGCCAGGCTTGTTCAAGCTGCTGAATCTGTTGGGTACGAGTCATGGCAACGGCTCCTTTTTCAGGGGATCAGGCGATAGCCCGGCAGAGTAAGAAATGAAACCAGTTCGTCTTCAGTGGTGATTTGCGTCATCAGCCGCGCCGCATTGTCGTAACGCGCATCATTGAGCTGGCGTCGTTCTTCATCCAGCATGCGCAGAAAGCTTTCGGCGCTGACAGGCTGGCCGTCGCTCAGGGTTTGCTGATGATGGATCCACTGCCAGATGGAGGTGCGAGCAATTTCCGCCGTGGCGGCATCTTCCATCAGACCGTCGATCGGTACGCAGCCGTTGCCGCTCAGCCAGGCCTCCAGATAACGCAGCGCAACGCGGATATTGGCGCGCATACCCGCTTCGGTGCGTTCGCCTGTGCAGGGTGCCAGCAGCTGTGCGGCGTCGACAGGCGCATCCTTTTCGCGCAGCACGTCGAGCTGGTTTTGCCGCCCGCCGAGCGCGGCGTCGAAGACGGCCATTGCCGTATCAGCCAGTCCAGGATGGGCTATCCAGGTACCGTCATGGCCGTTATCCGCTTCACGCTGTTTATCTTCGCGCACGCGCTGCAGCACCCATTCGTTGCGCGCGGGTTCTTTGGCGGGGATTAAGGCCGACATACCGCCCATCGCGAACGCGCCGCGACGATGGCAGGTTTTCACCAGCAGACGCGAATAAGCATCCAGGAAAGGCTGCGCCATGGTGATCGACTGCCGATCGGGCAGGATGCGATCGCCATGCTGACGCAGCGTTTTGATATAGCTGAAGATATAATCCCAGCGGCCACAGTTTAGGCCAACGATATGGTCGCGCAGGTTCCACAGGATCTCATCCATCTGGAATACCGCTGGCAGGGTTTCAATCAGTACCGTGACCTTAATGGTGCCGCGCGGCAGCTGGAAGCGATCTTCAGCGAAGCTAAAGATTTCGCGCCACCATGCCGCTTCCTGCCAGCTTTCGCTTTTCGGCAGATAGAAGTAAGGCCCGCTGCCTTTGCTGAGCAGCGCGGCGGCGTTGTGAAAAAAGTAGAGGGCGAAATCAAACAAGCCGCCGGGGATCGCCTTGCCCTGCCACTGCACATGTTTTTCATCCAGATGCAGACCGCGCACGCGGCACATTAGCACCGCAGGATCGGCGCGCAGCTGGTAGATCTTTCCGCTTTCGCTGGTAAAGCTGAGCGTCCCGTTTACCGCCTCACGCAGCGTTTGCTGCCCCTCCATCAGCCTGTCCCACTGCGGCGTCAGCGAGTCTTCAAAATCCGCCATATAGACTTTCACGTTAGCGTTCAGAGCGTTGATGACCATTTTGCGTTCGGGCGGCCCGGTAATTTCCACGCGCCTGTCTAACAGATCATCAGGTATGGCGCCGATGCGCCATTCACTTTCACGAATGGAAGCGGTTTCCATATCGAAGTCGGGAAGCTGGCCAGCGTCATAACGCTGCTGGCGCTGCTGCCTGAGATCAAGCAGCCTTTCGCGCTCAGCGGAGAAATGCGTGACCAGTTCAAGCAAGAACTGCTGGGCCTCAGGGGTTAGCAGCTGCTGTTCCGCATGGGAGAAGGGTTGTGTGAAGGTAAGATCGCTATGAATTATCGTGTCGGTCATGCGAGATCGCTCCTGTCGCCGATCGGATCCTGTCATAGCGATCCGGTTAAAGGATAATTTTTGCGCTACAGGATCCAAGCATATACATGCTAAATTTAAAATCAAAAACTATTTCCATTTTAATCCAAAAAATCACATAACCAGCTGATTAAAGTGCGATTAAAGTTCTTTATTGAGAGAGAGAGGCGCTTTCAAAAAGAGAGAGGCATAAAAAAACCGTGACAGCTTTACAGCTGGCACGGTAAGGACAAACGAGGAAAACGATTATTCGAGGGTAGGATTCATGCGGCGCAGATCGAATGGCGTAATCTGGTAAACGTAATAGTTCAGCCAGTTAGAAAACAGCAGATTGCCATGGCTGCGCCAGGTGGCGCGTGGCGGCAGCTCAGGATTGTCCTGCGGGAAGTAGTTGAACGGTACCTCCGGCTGCAGGCCCGCCTCGTAGTCCCGATGGTATTCACCTGACAGGGTCAGCGCGTCATATTCTGGATGGCCGGTGACGAAGACCAGACGCTTGTCTTTGCTGGCCATCAGATAGGCGCCGGTCTGTTCAGATTCGGCGAACAGTTCCAGATCGGTGTAATCGGTGATGAGCTGCGTCGGGAAATCAGCATAGCGCGAATGGGGCGCCAGAAAGTTATCGTCAAAACCGCGCGTCAGCAGCGCGTGCGGATGCAAAATTTGATGTTCATAGACGCCCGACAGTTTGCTTTGCCGCGTCTGTTTGGGAATGCCGTAGAGAATATTAAGCGCCGCCTGCACCGCCCAGCAGACAAAGAGCGTCGAGGTAACGTGTTCTTTCGCCCAGTGCAGCACGCGCTGGATCTGCGGCCAGTAGGCGACGTCGTTGAAATCGACCAGGCCCAGCGGTGCACCGGTGACGATCAGCCCGTCGAAGTTATCGTGCTGGATATCGTCAAAGTTGCAGTAGAAGTTATTGAGATGTTCTGTTGGCGTATTACGCGATTCGCGGCTGTCGATGCGCAGCAGCTGAATATCGATCTGTAAGGGCGAGTTAGAAAGCAGACGCAGGAACTGGTTTTCCGTCTCAATTTTTTTTGGCATCAGATTGAGAACCAGAACTTTCAACGGACGGATTTCCTGAACACTGGCGCGTGACGAGGTCATGACAAAGACATTCTCTTCACGCAAGAAATTTACTGCCGGTAATTCGTCGGGAACCCTGATTGGCATGTGCGACTTTCCTCTTTACAACCGTATATACGTTTAGACATCCAGATGCCCAACAATAGCCTGGCGGGCTGATGATGTCGAGTCTTCATGCGATTTATGAAAATCTTTCAGCTTTAAACGGCAAAAAAGAGGGTAAAGGTAAAAGAGGCGGTAAGATGAGGATGTCAGGCATTATTTTCTGGCCTGAAACGCAAAAAACCCTGACCGTGAGGTCAGGGTTATCGCAAATGGATGCCTGGCAGTTCCCTACTCTCGCATGGGGAGACCCCACACTACCATCGGCGCTACGGCGTTTCACTTCTGA